>CAJUJL010000006.1 GCA_910586725.1 uncultured Lachnospiraceae bacterium
TGAATCTGCCTGTTCTTTTACCTTTTCAGACGTAGAATATGCATCCTGAAACAATGCATGGGCTATATTAAATGTATAAATATCTTTTAATACTTTATTATTGCCACCCATATTTGGCAAACTCCGATATGTTCTATCTAAATCAATTGCATTGATTTCCTCTTTTACTATCTTGACATCGCTCTGACCTACACCACTAATGGTGCCATTACTATCAATAACTATCCGTCCAATTAAATATCGATTCGTTTCAGCTATAAAATACTTGATATATTCTCGCTGTCTATAATAAATACTCGTAGCCATCTTAAAACAATTATAAGCAGAAAAGTATTCCTTCAATATATAATACAGATATCCTTGTTCTGCATATAATTGCGGTCTGCTTTCTGCAAGATATGGGATATTCTTATCTACAATATTTTTTAATGCACGATAATCAAAAGTATTTACAGCCTCAACCCAATTTGGAATATCATGATTCATTAATTCTAAAAAATCACGATGCCTCCCAAAATTATTTTCTGATGGAGTATACAATTCTAAACAACAGACACTGCTTTTCTCAAGAATGTCAATAATTACCTTTATCTTTTCTTGATCACATTCTTCAGGTTCCCAATCCTTTAAAAATTTATGGATGCGTTCTTTTTTCTCTATGTTATTCTTACTCTCTTCGTTATCCTCGTTATCAATTTTATTACTCTCTGCTAAACTAAGTCTTATACATTGCTCATATGCAAGATTTCTAAAAATTTTACTGGATTCTTTATGTTCTCTTATCGATGTAAACTCACTTAAAACGCCCATTTCAATTCTAAGTCCAGCCTTTCTAAAAGCCGTTTCCAAATATCGATCACCAGCAAATCCCATAGACTTGAATAATTTTAAATCATTATATAATTCATCTAATTTCGCAGGTTTTTCTTCCTCTAAAAGCCAGTTAAGCATATTAAGGAGATTTAATGTCAAATTATTCTCTTTAAAATTCTCATTAAGCTGAAGAGACGCATAAAGCACATTAATTCCAAAATTTTCGTAATAATCAGCTTCATTTGAATCGTACTCTTTACCAGATTCAATCAAATATGCTCTCTGAAAATCTCCATGAAGAATATCTTTTGACCAGGAAAATATTTGTTTAATATCTGGATCATTAAAAGAGTACCCTACAAACAGAACGACCTTAGTTCCAATAAGAGATTTCACGTAATTCTCAATAAGCGTAAAATTACGTGAATATGAGAGATAATCATCTTCTTTCAGTACAAAATTATCGTTCTCAAAATCTCCATGAATTTTGAGAAGTTCTTTTCCGCCTTTCCTGTATGGAAGATCCGCATCTTTGCTAATAACACAAATTACCTCACTGTTATCCTCTGCCGCCTTCTCAATTAAACTATCATAATTTGTGGTAATAATTGTATGAGTATTAAACTCAATAATTCTATCGTGAATCTCATGTTTTTGAAGAAAATCTCCATAACGAAATATCTTGCGCATTAATTGCGTATATTCTTTTTTGCCTCTAGCATTAAAGTAATATTGTGGGATGCGCAAAAAATTAAGTTCCTTATCATCAATACCTAAATGAGAGGCAATCGCTCTTATTGCCTGAGACCATGTCGGCATTCCAGAAGATATAGAAGCCCCAGCTCCAACAAATATAACCAACTGTCCATCCTTTCTTGCCTCAGCTATGATCTTTTTCGCTTCAATATAATGATTTAATATTCCATTAGCATTAGCCATAATTATGATGCTTCTATTTTCTACATTAAAAATGTTATATTCGTTTATACTTTTCACATATTTTAATTCGACAGCTTTTAAGCTTTCTTCTTACGGTTTCGTTGTACAACCGCACTCTTAAATGCCTTCATCATGGCTGGCGACAATTCCTCACAATCCTCATCGAAGTTAATTGGACTTTTTTTCGCCTCTTCAACCTCTTTCAATTGTCCTTCCGTAGGTTTTTGTCCACTCTCAATAATTAATGTTCTGATCATAATAAAGCTCCTTTTCTGCATTTGTTGCAAGTCTGGCTGAAATTAATCGAATTGTTTCTTTTCGTTCTGTAAATACTACAAACAATACATCTCCAACTTTCCCTATCGCAATATATCTATCCTCTTCAACACTATGCTCAAAATCATACATCTCAATATAATAAGGATCGTCAAACACATATGCTGCTGTTTCAAAAGAAATCTTATGTTTCTCTTTATTTATAAAGTTCTTATGTTCGTCCCACTCAAATTTCATTTTTGACTATTCCTTCATTAATTATTCTATGCTAACAGTATACCATTAAATAGTAAGCCCATCAATTGCATTTTTCCTAATCACTTTTCAAATTTTCCAGACATTGTCTGACAAATTCAACAAGGCAAAAACCCCTGCAATTGGTACATATATACCACTTACAAGGGTTCTCATTCCTATCTCTATTCGCCTAATTTCGACAAATTTCTACTGATTCATCTGCGCCGCAACCTCCGCCGCAAAGTCCTCATTCTTCTTCTCTAATCCTTCGCCCGTCTCAAAACGGATAAATTTCTTCACTGCCACCTTCGCGCCGACTTCTTTGGAAACAGCCTCCAGATACTTTCCAACTGTCTGCTTTCCATCTTCTGCCTTTACGTAAACCTGGTCTACCAGACAGATTTCTTTCAGCTCTTTGTTTACACGTCCTTCAATCATGCCGTTGATCACCTTCTCCGGCTTCTGGGACTCTTTCGGATCGTTCATAATCTGAGCTAACAAGATCTCTTTCTCATGCGCAATATATTCTGCGCTTACTTCGCTTCTGTCAATATATTTCGGATTCAGAGCCGCAATCTGCATTGCAATGTTTTTCATTGCTTCTTTCACGGTATCATTGACAACATCCGATTCTGCAACTACAACGACGCCGATGCGTCCGCCGCCATGGATATAGTCTACAATACAGCCGTTTTCAATGCTGACTTTTTCAAATCTTCTGATTTTTAAATTTTCGCCAATAACGGCTACCTGCTCTACCAATACATCTTTTACTGTTTTGGAAGCGTCCTCTGCCCATGCTTCTTCCATAAATGCGTTCATATCCGCCGCATTGGAAGCCAGCGCCTGTTCTGCGACTTTTCCAACGTAAGTCTGGAATTTCTCATTCTTAGCAACGAAGTCTGTCTCGGAATTCACTTCAACAATCGCAGCCGTATTCTCTTTTACCGCAACTTTTACGATACCTTCTGCCGCAATACGGGATGCTTTCTTTTCAGCTTTTGCCTGTCCGTTCTTTCTTAAGAACTCCATTGCCTCTTCCATATTTCCATTTGTTTCATTCAACGCTTTTTTACAATCCATCATGCCTGCGCCGGATAACTCGCGCAGTTCTTTTACCATTGCCGCTGTAATAGCCATCTGTCCATCCTCCAATAAATTTATGCTTCCACTGCTTCTTCTATATCTTCTGCCGTAGTAACCTCTGCCGCTTCCATATTGTCTACTTCAATTGTTCCCTGATTTGCTTCCACTACGGCATCCGCCATTTTAGAAACGATTAATTTTACCGCACGGATTGCATCGTCATTTCCCGGAATTACAAAATCCAGCTCTTCCGGATCACAGTTGGTATCCGCAATTCCAATCAACGGAATTCCCAGTGTATGAGCTTCCTGAATACAGATTCTCTCTTTCTTCGGATCCACTACAAAAATAGCATCCGGCAGTCTCTTCATCTCTTTGATTCCGCCAAGGTTCTTCTCAAGTTTTTCCCATTCTTTTTTCAGGGCGATAACTTCTTTCTTTGGAAGAACGTCAAATGTTCCGTCTTCCGCCATCGTCTCAATTTCTTTCAATCTTGCCACGCGGCTCTGGATGGTCTTAAAGTTGGTCAGCATACCGCCTAACCATCTTTCGTTTACATAATACATTCCGCAGCGTTCCGCTTCTGCTTTGATTGCGTCCTGCGCCTGTTTCTTTGTTCCAACAAAGAGAACGGTTCCTCCGTTGGCTGCAATATCGGCAACTGCCTGATACGCTTCGTCTACTTTACCTACGGATTTCTGAAGATCAATAATGTAGATCCCGTTTCTTTCCGTATAAATATACGGAGCCATTTTCGGGTTCCATCTTCTTGTCTGATGTCCAAAATGAACACCTGCTTCCAATAACTGTTTCATTGTAATAACGCTCATTTTCCTACCTCCATTTGGTTATTGTCGTCCATATGCTTCCTTTCCTGAAGCACCGTATCCGGCACCCGCTTCATCATCCGCATATGTGTTTGCTTTTTGGTTTATACCAAACCTGTAAGATTATACCACAGGAATATCGTGTATGCAAGCTTTTTTCTATCTTTGCTTTTCTTTTCTCTTATTTTTCCTGAACATCCACCCGATACAGACGCAGCCTGTGCAGCGCCCTTGTTGCGTTGATGTAAAGTGCCTGTCTGTGCAGAGGCGTTGTATAAGTCTGCAGGTCGGGTACAAAAACAACATCAAATTCCAGTCCCTTTGCCAGATAAAACGGCATCACCGAAATGCCTTTTTCAAATTTCATGCTGTCCTTTGTCAAAAGCGCGGCCGCCCTCTCCGGCATCATTCTCTGCAGTCCGCTGTGCGTATCTGCCGCGCTTTCGGCATCCAGGCAAAGCACGGCTATCGTATCCGCTTCCGTTTCCTTTGCAATATCGACTGAAATCCGTTCCAACATAGCGTCTCTTGTATCACAGCTTATCGTCCGGGGTTCTTCTCCGTGGCGCGCTACCGCCTGCACTCCTTTTTCACCCGACAGGCCCTTGACAAATTCCATGATTTCATAAGTGGAACGGTAACTTTTGGTCAGATAAATGCAATGCACGTCTTTTCCAAATATTTTGGGCAGAAATTTAAGCACATCCTGCCTTTTTCCCGCCATTGTCTGAACTTCGTCGCCCAATATCGTCATCGGGCAGTCAAACATTTTTTCCAGCAGAACGTACTGCAAATAAGAATAATCCTGCATCTCGTCAATGACCAGATGCTTTACTTCGCTTCTCTTTGGCAGATCGCATACCGCATATTTCAGATACAAAAGCGGATAGACGTCCTCGTAGCGCAAAACAAAGTCCGATGGAGGAAGCGGCTTACGTCCGCTTTCTTTTAAAAAGCGGTTATAAAGCTCAAGAAGATTTCTTGTTTCATACATTTTATTCAGTCTGTCAAAAATCTCCTGTTTTTCTTCCTCCGACATATTTTTATTTCGAAGCGTTTCTTCGGCGTCGATCAAATATTCGCCGATTTTTTCCATGCGGCTTAAAATCGGCACATCCGCCAGTTTTTCATAAAACATGCCGGAAAGATCGGATTCCTTCATTTCTATATTTTTATAGTGAAAATCCCTGAAATTTAAAAGCTCCCATTCCAGGCTTAAGATAAATCCGTTCAACTCCTCCAGATAAGCTTTCGACTGTTTGTAATCGTCAGTCTCTTTCTCATGAAGCATTTTTTCGATTTCGTCATAACGGTCTTCCGCTTCGCCGTATTCTTTGAGCATATGATACGCAAAATCATCCAGCGTCATTTCGCAAATATTTTCTTCGCCCAATTCCGGAAGAATCCGGGATATATAATCAGCGAAAATGCTGTTTGGGGATAAAATCAAAATCTGCGCCGCGCTTAAATTTTTCCGGTTATGGTAAAGGAGGTATGCAATACGGTGCAGCGCCACCGAAGTCTTACCGCTGCCCGCGCATCCCTGTACGGCTAAAATCCGGTGGCTCTGGTCTCTGATAATTTTATTTTGCTCCTTTTGGATCGTAGTGACGATATTTTTCAAACGGGCGTCCGCATGTTCCACCAGGGCCTGTTGTAAAATTTCATCGTCTATATTCATTTCGTTTTCTAAAACGTAAATGATCTTTCCGTTTTTAATCTTATACTGCTTTTTCTTTGTAATTTCTCCCTGTAAAAGCCCTGCGGGAGCCAAAAACTCCGCCGGTCCCTGATCGTAATCATAAAACAATCCGGAAACCGGAGCGCGCCAGTCGCAGACATACGGGTCCGCCGCTTTGTCTTTTGCCAGGTTTGCAATGCCGATATAGTAAATTTCCGGCGTATCCTCTCCGTCATAACGAAAATCCACTCTGCCAAAATAGGGAGCGTACAGCATTTTTTCATACTGCAGCCGCTCCCTTTTGTATTCTGCCTGTTCCTTCATCCGGCTTTTTAAAGCATTGCTGTTATCGTAGATTTCATAACCGTATTCATCAAATTCCGCATAATTTTCCCAAAAATAATCATGCATGGCCTCAATGTCTTTGTCATTGCCTGACATTTTATCTGTGATGTCTTTTATTTTCTGATGCAGCGTCTCTGTGACTAAAGTCAGGTAATCTTCTTCGTTCATGGGAATATTCTCTCCTTTGATATTTTCCATCCAATGATTGTAGCAATAGAAGAGAAATTTTTCAAGGAAAATTATTTGGGCATTTTGATACTTTTTTTCTTACTCCATGAACCATATACTTTGTTACCGCCGGATTGCCTGTACGCGCGCACTCTGATGTAATATTTTTTTCCTTTCTTCAACTTTTTCAAGATGACCCTGGTCTTCTTTACGGAGATTGTTTTTGCTTTTTTAAATTTTTTATTGACCGCATACTGCGCCTGGTAACCGGCCGCGTCCTTTACCTTCTTGAATTTCACCTGAATCTGGTTTTTCTTTTGCCTCTTACATTTCAGGCCCGTTACTTTCCCTGGACGCGTTATTTGCGTCTGGCCTTTCTGAACCGTGCCGTTACCGTTACCGCCTTCTGTCGTCTTGTCTTCCTCATCTTCGTCATCATCGTCTTCTTCTGTCTTCTGATCCGTATCACCCGGCGTTTTGTCAGGATCTTCCGGTACCGTTACGACTTCTTCATATACGCTGACGGCATTGTCCGAAAAAGTATATTCTTCTGTCTCCTGCAATACGACGCAGTACAGTGTTTTTTGGCGCGTATTCTCGTCTACTTCCGCGCTCTGGTAAGCTTCGGATACGTTCACGGTTTTAAAAGCGTTCGCATCCAGATCTCCCAGCTTAAATGTCTTAAGCAGCGCCCCCGTTTTATTTCCATCGTAGATATGTATTTCTACATCAGACGCGGTTTTCTCTCCTGCGTTTGTCACTTTGACTTCTTTCATGCTGATGTATTCGATGGAAAGATCCGGCGCAAGGCCTTCAATGCTTCTCTCATATACCGCTCTGCTCTCTAACGCTTCATCCGCTGTCAAAGTTACCGTCAGTTTTCCCTGTTTCAGCTCTGCCGGAGTCGTGATCTCCACCGTTTTATCTATGCAATCCCCTGCCGCGAGCTCGTTGCACAGAAGCGTTCTCGCAAGCTCGTTTCCGCTTTCATCAGACCAGACGGCTGTCAAATGATGCAAAATTTCCGTTCCGCTGTTGGATGCTTCTATTGTAAACTCATTTGCCGCTCCCGCCTGGTAAGACAAAACGTCATATCCCACGGAATCAATTTTCGCCTCTGTCCTTGATAAAGCCGACGTCGCTTTTAATACGGTTGCGCCATACGGATTTTGCGCGTTTTCATCTACCGTCTGAAACGTATACACAAGCGCATTTTCTCCTTGATCCTGATAGAGCGCAAAGCCTCCGATATAACCGTCTTCTTTGGTAATCTGAACCGGAAGGCTGCCCTCCGCAAAAGACTGGTACCAGATATTCGATTTGAACCCGTCGGTCTCCGTCCAGTATACGCCCCTTTCACCATCCAGAACATACGTATTGCTGGTATATACTTCCGTACCCTGTCCGCTTCCTCCTTCCTGCGGCATATAGCGCAGTCCGCGTTCCCCGGTATAATAGATTCTGTCATTTGCGTACTGGAAGCTCTGAGAGTCAATCACATCATCGGTTCCTCTGTACACTTTGTCTCCCAGCCAAAAATCATTGCCTATGCTGTACATCAATTTTCCTTTGGCAAACCCCATATGCTGAATGGCTTCATGAATCCACTGATACTCTTTGGCATCCGTCCAGGCGCCGTCTTTCAGGGAAGATTCGTATATCTTTGTTGTCCCGTTCTGCTGCATAACGTCCTTGTCTGAATTCTCCGCCCACATCGCAGTCATATTTCCGTCCTTTTCACACAGCAAATAGCCGTGCTTGTACGTGTCATTTGCCGCGCTGACTTTTACAGGCGTTTGGAAAGCGCTTAAGGCAGCGTCAAATTCAGCCACATAAATTTCCATAGAGGCCGCAACTTCTTCACTTGACATGGATTCATTCAGAGGAACGCTGCTGTTTTCATAAATAACATAGGTATTTCCGTCAAACTGAAACAATTTACCCATTGTATCCATACGGGGAGTCTGGCAGACCGGCTTTGCCTCTGACCATTCGCCGTTTGCGAAAATCCGGTACATCAGCGTATTCTGTCCGTCTGCGGACGCCTGACTGTCTGATAAATATGTCAAAAGCGTTCTTTGGTCCGATAATCCGACCGTCTGCGGCTTTGCATGCTCATACGCAAGAGAATCTATTACGTTATTGTCTATCTGGTCTTTGCTGTTTGTCTGCAAATCCCGCATCTGTTTGGCGCCATAAGCTTTTGCCGGCTCATAGCTCATTTGCAGCTCCACTTCATCCTGAATGCTCAAGTTCGGCCACAGCTCTATGTACTTTGGAAACTTCCAGGTTCTTTCTACTTTAATGCCGATGAGCGTGCTTAATTTCACAAATGCGTCTCCCTTTAAGTGTGCCGTTACTGACTCTTTGGCGCTCTTCCAGGGAAATTCAACCGTTCCTTTGATCTCTCCATGCACGCCGCCCTGAACGTCCGCAACCACAGCATTTGCGCCTAATGCAATGCTTGGTTCAACCAAAAGAGAAAAGCTGCCGTATGGTTTTATTTTTTTTCTTTCTGTATCCCACTTTCCTCCGGCCGTAATTTCCACGCCTCCCTTGACGCCTTCTTCTACATAAATAATTGTCCCAAAGAGATATTGCCTCGCTTTTACCCCGATGCTTCCTTCTACAAAAACGCCGCCTTCATTCATACCGACAATATTTTTTCCGGAATCATCATACTGCAGCTCAAAATATCCCAAAATTTTACCTTCTGCCTCAAACATCGTCTTGGCTTTCTTTTCCTTGGCTTCATTTAAAGCCGTAGAAAACTTTTCTTTCAGTGTCTTGGCTTTCTCCTTTTCATTTTCGTCATTGTTCGTCTCTAGCTGCCGGTTTTTTAAAACGAGGGATTTTGTACTGTTCCATTTATTTTTCCATGTATCAGAGTCTTTCGACGCTTTGTCCAGTTCTTTCTTGACACCACTCTTATATCCGACCAAAACCTGCAATGTATTTGTGTCTTTGTCACGTTTTACACTAAAATCCGTATGGTCAAATTCAAAGGGCGAACTGACCTCACAGTTAAATTTGAACAGATTGAATTCTAAACCGGCCGCATTGACTTCCGGCCCGTCTATCTGAAACGCGCCATAGCCGGATTCCCCATCAAAAATTTTCGCCACCTGCTGCGTTAAATCCAGAGAGGAATCCTGATATTCCGTATTCAGCTTCTTTTCCTCCGGTTCCGTCTCTGACAGCCCGGCCGCATTTTTTCTGATACGCATCATCGGACGGATTCCGTACTCCCATGTCATATACCATCTTACAAAAGAACCTTCTGCCGAAACGCGCACATTCTCCGGATTTCCGTAAGCCCAGCTGGGATCTCCCCTAAGCCACCAGTTGGACGCCTGTTCTTCCGGATCCAAATACGCCGTTTTATACGCAATTCGCCCCCTGTCCGCCAAATCTGACGGTGAAAATCCATACTCTGCATTCATCACATCTTCCTCCTGCGGAAGATAGACTTTGTCCGTCGTTATCTCCACCACCGAAGGTTTCATATAAATCAGCCGCTTTGACCTCAAAGTTGTCTCCGCGATCTGCTCCCGCTCCTCTTCTGTAAAAGCATTTTCCATAAACGTATTATTTAACCATTTCCGGATGTCGCTGCTTTCCCAACCGTCATTACTGCCATACGCGCGGAAATCTATGACTTTATCTGACAGCAGCGTCAGATAAGCGCCATCATCTTTTAACACACGCCATGCAATTGAAGCATCTTTGTAAAAATCATCATCTTTCTTTGCGTAATGCACGCCTTGATAATATAATTTTCCGCCTGTAAAAAGATCGTCCTCGTACATGATGCGCAGCGTTTCCAATTCCTTTTCATCCGTCACTTTCCGCTGGATGTAATTTCCAAAATAAACAATCCTGCTCCCGCTCTCCTTCTCCTGTGCCGCTACATTGAAAAATACGGAATTCTCCGTAACGGACATGAGAACGAAAAGCACCAGCAATATCGCAAAACAACGCTTCTTCCATGCGTTTTTCCCCTTGCTTTTCATCTTATTTCCCCCTCTTTTTCCTTATTTCGTAATCTTTACGCTCTTTGGCTGGCCCTTGGCCTTTAAAATCTTTTTATACTTCTTTAATTTTGCAGATGGAACTTTAATTTTGCATTTTTTGTTGATATTTTTGAACGCGTTTTTGCCCACCGTTTCTAGCTTTTTGCTCTGAATGGCAATATTCTTTAAATTTTTACAGCCTTTCCACGCATTTTTGCCGATGGACGTAACGCCGCTCCCAACTGTGACGCGTTTTAATTTTGTACAGTTTTCAAACGCGCTGTCTGCAATCTTTTTTATCTGGGACGCAGTCTTTATTCCGGTTACTTTTTGATTGCCTTTAAATGCTTTTGCGCCTATGGCGGTCACTTTGTAAGCTACGCCTTCATATGTAATGCTGCCCGGTATGGTAACGGTCTTTGCGGACGCATTGGACGGCCCCGCATAAGCGACCGTGTTTGCCCCCGTTACGGTGTATATCCCGGAAGATTTTACATCGGTAATTTTTTTCCCTTTTGGCTGTGCGTTTGAAACAGGCTTCTGCGTTGACGGCTGCGTGACTTCATCGGATCCCACCACTTTAAATGTCAGCCCTGCGCGTTTTGCAAAATCTTCCGCCGTGGAACCGGGATACCCATAGATAATACTGTCATAACCGCCCGAAAATCCGATATACGCCTCATCGCTAATATCACAGGACGGATTTAAAACGGTAATACTTGTCAGGTCCGTCCCCACAAATGCCTGGCTTCCTATCGTCTCCACACTTTTGGGAAAAATGATTTTTTTCACTACGCTTCCATCAAATGCTCTTTTTCCAATTGTTTTCACGCCATCCGGAACGACAAAGGTATCGCCCGCCTTTTTGGCCGGATACATTTCCAGCGTTGTTTTATCTTTGCTGTAAAGCGCTCCGTCCAGCGAACAATAATTTGGATTTCCGGCATCCACCTCGATATTAGAAAGCCCCGGGCAATACATGGAAGTTCCAAATGCCGGATGATCTTTCATACTTGTCACGCCGGCCGGTATCTTCAAATTTGCCAGATCTTTGCAGCTGGAAAACGCCCCTTTCCATATTTTTTCCACGCCGTCTGGTACGGTATAAGAAGCTCCCGCTCTCGTATTGGTGCAAAAATACAGTTCTGTTTTATCTTTGTTGTATAAAACTCCATTTTCAAAACAGAAGTTTTCGCTTTGCGGCGCCACCTGAACAGACGCTAACCGGAAACATTCAAAAAACGGCGTCTGTGAACTATTTGCACTCGGAGTAGGTGTTCCAAGAATCTCCAGGCTGGCAGGAATTGAAACGGACTGCAGACTGCTGCACTTGTAAAATGCCGAATTTTGAACTGTCGTTACTCCCTCTGGAATCTGAACATCTGTCAATGCGGTACAATTTGAAAAAGCATGTACACCGATCGACTCGACTGTACTCGGAATATTTATATCCGCCAGACTGATGCATCCGGAAAATGTAGAAGGAAATATTCCTATCACGCCTTCTGAAATAGAAACTTCTGATAAGCGTTTACAGTCCTGAAAAGTAGAAAATCCCGTACCCATATAGCTGGATGTCGGACTGGAAAACACGGCGGAAGTCAAATTGTCACAGGAAGCAAAAGCCCGCGAAACCAGATTTTCCATACTGGACGGAATCACAACCCGGACAAGACCGGTTTGTGCAAACGCTTCGCGTTCTATCCTTTCCACGCCTTCCGGAATCGAAACCTCTTTCAAATTGGCGCAGCCATAAAACGCTCTTTCGCGTATGGATTTCACACTTGAGGGTATGCTCACTCTTTTCAGATTCGTATGATAAGTAAACGCATTGGCCGGAATATAGGTGATTCCTTCCTGTATATCTACCGATACGATCTGATCACTGTATTCATCCCATGGACAATATCCATACGGATGCGTTCCGCTGATTGTTAACACTCCGTCCGACGTAAGCTTCCAGTGTGCGCTGCCGCCGTTTCCATAAGGATCTTCTTCAAAATCCCCTTCCGCAATGACCTCTGCCGCTTTGACTGTCACTCCCATAGAAAAACATCCGATTATTGCCATCGCCAATACCATGATAAGCGTCTTGATTTTGATTCTGTATTTCATCTCTTCCCTCCAACTTTCTTTTTTCTATGCCAAATCTCCGAAACTTTCTCACAAAGACAGGCCTGTCCTACTTCTTTATTGTCACTTTTTTTACCCGGGTAAATGAACTGAAAGATTTTACTCCTCCAACGATTCGATACGATCGTATTTTATAAAAATACTGACTTCTCTTTTTTAATTTGCTGTTTGTAAAACTTGTAATGGAATTTTTCCTGATTGCCTTGACCTTTTTATACCTGCCATTTTTCTTTGCGCTTCTGTAAATCTCGTATCCGTCCGCGCCTTTTACCGTTTTCCAGGTGAGCTTCGCTTTGTTCTTTTTTCTATTTTTCACCTGAAATCCGGCTGGTTTTTTCAGGGAAACGCTTTGTGCGGCGTTGTTATTTGAGCCAGGAGCCGTTTCCTGCCCGGAAGGCATAATGGTGAAGCTTTTTGTTACCCGGCCTGTATTGGCTCCGATTCCGGATATTGTAACGATTCCGGTTCCGGCTGCAATATTGCTGCCGTAGGAAACCGTATAGTCTTCGCCCTCTGCCAGTCCATTGATTATTACCTGTGGACGCTTTTCTTTTCCGTCGTATACAAATGTATCCTGCGATAACATAATTTCCTGACAGGCCAGGCTTACAACAGCATTGATTGTGCACACCGCCGTATAGCCGCCGTCTTTCGACGTCGCAGTGATTGCAGCCGTCCCTCCCTTTTTGACGGCTGCGTATATTTTTGAGCTATTGTGGTTTTGTCCGGATTCGTCCTCAAACAAAATAACGTCTGAGCCTTCCGCCTTCCATTCTATTCTCCGGTTCGAAGCGTTTGCAGGAAAAATCTCCGCTTCCAGGCATATTATGCGGCTTTGGGACGGGGATGCAAATTCCAGCGTTTTAACGCATTCTTTTTCTCCTTCTATCCGTAAGTCAGTTACCGGAGTTTTAACGCCTGTCCGCGTTACGTTTTTTCCTGCGTTTGTCAGAAACTCATCTGCATAGGAACCGCTCTGCACCCGGTATGTAAGCGTTTCGTTATTGCTGATGCTGCCATAAATACTCGTCACAGAAGACGGGATAGCAATGCTCTCCAGGTTTTGACATCCCGCAAATGCATTTGCGCCGATTTCTTCCGTTCCTTCCGGAATTACAACCGATGTCAGAGCGCCAAAATACATACAGGCGCCAAAATTCAGACTGACCATTGTGTCCGGAAATACGACCGACCGAATGCGTTCGTACCGCATGAAATCCTCCGTATTCAGGGAGTTCAGTTTGACCTCGCGCACCGGCTGGCCGCCTAAGCTCTCCGGCACAACAAGCTCTGTTTCTTCTCCCATATACGCCGTGATTGCCGCGTACGTTTCTCCCCCTGCCGCTTCCATCAGACTGTATACGTAACCGTTTTCTGTAAATTCGGCTGCTTTTGCTTTCAAGGACGCCATACAGATAAGCGTCAGAAAGCACAGACTGGCGGCCAGTCCAGGGACCGTAAGCATTGAATCAGCCGCAAGCAATGATTTCAACCTTTTTCTCGCCATAGCTACTCCCTCTTTCCTGAAAATATTTATGACAACATTATACTATTCTTTCCGCGCCCCAAACGCCCGGTGCAACAACTCGCCGATTTCATGTCATTTTTAGCAAACCATGTTAAAAACTGCACAAAATAAGTCATATTCTGATATAAACCATCGGCGCATCCAGTCCCGCAGCCGCGCTTTTGCAGCGCTTTTGATCTTCCGACATCCACAGGCCGTCATTTTTTCCACAGGGAAGCATCGCCTCCTCCGGCAGATTTGCGGGCATTTTGACTTTTTTCAGTTCCTGAACGGAAGTAAGCATATCATGTATTCCGCAGCAGCCTTCCTCATTCATTTTCAAAGAAGAAAAATCAAACTGTTCCAGATCCAAATCCATCAAACTTTTACATTGATAGAACATTCTTTCCATCCCGGTAAGGTTTTTTGTCACAAAACGGCTCAAATCCAAATGCCTTAAGCTTGCGCATTGTTCAAACATGCCGCTCATATCGGATACCCGCGCCGTATCAAAACCATGCAGGTCAAGGCTTACCAGGTTTCTGCAATTGTAAAACATATCCCGCATATTCACCGCGTTCTGCGTCTGAAATCCGCTTAAATCCAGCTCTGTCAGACTGCCGCATCCCTCAAACATGCCATACAGATTCGTCACGGATGCGGTATTGAAATGCTTCAAATCCAGTTTTTTTAAACTGCTGCATTCCAAAAACATATAGCTCATATCCGTAACTTTGCCTGTGTCAAATGTCTCAAGATTTAAATGCGTAAGACTTGCGCAGCCGGAAAACATGCCGTGCATATCCGTCGCTTCAGACGTATTCCCTGTTCCAAATTCCAGATGTTTTAATTTCATACAGCCGCCAAACATATAACTCATATCTTTTATCCCGCTAAGATCCAGTTCTTTGAAATCCACATACTCCAGATTTTTGCAGTCGCAAAACAATCCATATGCGTTTGTCATATTCCTCACCGCTGCAATCACTCTCTTAATTTTATATTTTTCCCCGCTCCAAAGACGATTGTCGATATTTCCGGATCCTTTTATCCGCAATGTTCCGTCTGTGTCCAGATTCCACTCCAGCATAGGGCCTCCCATATTCATTGCATAGTTCTGTTTTTCGTCATTATTATACGATTAATTTTTTATAACGGATTCGATTCGTCATAATATGCCGTTTTCCTGTCATATTTACACAAAATCTGCTATATATTGCACTGTTTCTGTCATTTTTTTGTAATGCATGCATTTGCTTTATTGCCTTCTTTTAATTCTGTAAATGAAAAAGGTGTAAAGCATTGATCATTCAATACCTTTACACCCTTGATTTGGTTCGTTCAATATTTCTATTTATTCTCTGATTTCATTTTGCAAAACCCGTTATTTCCACTGAATCTGATAAAACCCGCTTCCTTCCGCATTAAATTTATAAATCCCGAGATAGTAAGTTCCCGCTTTTAAATTCACCTTTGACTTTCCGGAAGCATACCAATAAATCATATCTTTCTTATATTTTCCATCCGTAAGCAGCCGTCCCTTATGATCATACAGTCGAACCTGCAAAGATTGATCAAGGAAATATGAAGCATTTAACTTAAAATGAAAAGCCACTTTCCCTGATTTCGAAACTTTTACTTTATAGACTGCTTTTACGCCGTCTTTCTCATTTATAAACACAAGTCCTTTGGCCGTCTTTCCTCTTTTTAATTCAGGAGCCTGTGACATTCTCGTCGCCTTTTTTCCTTTGTCCTTGACTGCCGTAAATGTATAACGGAGTTTATACTGATACGGAATATTAACATATTGGAAATAATCGCCATCTTCATCCGTTTCGCCAACCCCCATATGCTCAGATACTTCATTTTCTGCACGCAGATAATACGTTCCTTTTTTCAGCGCCCAATAAGCCGTATGCTTTTTGTAAATATTGGAGCTTTCCGAAAGCTTCTTTTTATTGCGGTCATACAAAGTTATTTTAGAGTAAAGCTCCGGTTCTTTATTCAGAAAATATTCTACCCTTATGTATCCCGTTTTTGCTATCTTGATTTTGTAGAAGGTATTGTCGGCCGCGCTTTGCTTTGTTGTATCGTTGATCCATTTTTTCGGCTGCAAATCCGCCTCTGCCGCATAAACGCGGATTCCCGTCAGAAGAAATAAAAACAGCGTGATCGGTATTGCCGCAAGATATGTTTTTGCTCTTTTCATACTGCTCTCCCCCTTTGTAGTCTTATTTCACAATCTTTACGCTCTTTGCCTGTCCCCTGGACTTCATCTTCTTTTGATACGCCCGCACTTTAGAAGCCGGCACTTTGATTTTGCATTTCTTGTGTATATTTTTGAATGCGTTTTTGCCCACGGATTTTACTTTTGTGCTTTTCACCTGAATTTTCTTTAAATTCTTACATCCCTTGAACGCATTTTTTCCAATTGACGTAACGCCGCTTCCGATCGTCACTTTTTTTAATTTTGTACAGTTTTCAAACGCACCGTCTCCCAGTTTCGCTACATTTGCTCCGATTGTGACGCCGGTAATATTTTTCTTTCCCCGCAGCGCTTTTGCATTTACAGCCGTTACTTTGTAGGTAATGCCAAGATACGTCACGCTGTCCGGAATGGTGACTGTTTTTGCATTAGCCAGATCCGTTCCGGCAAAAGTCACCGTATCCGCGCCGCTTACCACATATTTTCCAAATGTTGCCGCGTCCGTAATATTCGTTCCTGACGGAAGCGGAGCCGGAGGCACATAGGCCGGAGGCTGAATAGACGGAGAATATTCCCTCCATATACACGTATACGTCATTGGCACGGAAAGCCCCTTCTTAACATACTCGCATTCCGCACCGGATTCATCTGTCCAGACTGCCACCATATTATTGGGCATCAGGTTTGAATAAGGGAATATCACTCTTTCCGGAAGATTTGCCGGCATTTTTATCTTCACAAGATTGTCCACATTGCCAAACAGATGAATCGGAAACGTTTCTCCCGTATTTTCGGCCGTCAACTCAACATTTTCCAGATTAAAATTGCTTAAATCAAGTTCCTTTAATTGATTGCAGTCATAGAACATATTATCGATTTCCCTGACATTTCCTGTCTGAAATCCACTCAGGTCCAAAGCGGAAAGGCTGCTGCACCCCCAAAACATGCTATACATACTCAAGACTTTTCCAGTCTGAAATCCGCTTAAATTTAAACTCTTCAAACTGCGGCATTCCTCAAACATGCTGCTCATATTTGTGACATTCGCCGTGCTAAAGCTGCTCAAATCCAAACCTGTCAATTCAATGCAGCCTGAAAACATATACCGCATGTCCGTTACGCTGTCGGTGCGAAAACTGCCAAGATTCAAATTTGTGAGGCTGTTGCAGCCATAAAACATACTCTCCATATCCGTTACGCTGCCGGTGTTCAGCCCGCTTATATTCAGATCGGACAACTTGCCGCAACCGTAAAACATGCCGCTCATATCCGTTACCTTTCCTGTCTGGAAACCGCTTAGATTTAAGCTGGTCAGGCTGCTGCAGTCGTAAAACATGTCGTGCATATCCGTTACGTTTTGGGTATTAAAATTACCAAACTCAATGTTTTTCAGCTTAGTTAACCTGGAAAACGCATAGGATAAATCCGTGATCTGACTGGCGTCAAATCCCCTCAAATCCACGCTTTCCAGATTTGGAAACTCCTCGCCTTTCAAGATGAAGTATCTTGACCCCGTTACATTGGCGACAATCTTTTTCACATCAAAGTTTTTCTGGTCAAATTCATTCCAATAGTAAACGTCAATATCTCCGGTTCCTGTAATCGTAAGCGTTCCGTCCGCATCCAGATTCCATTCCAGTGAATCTTCCGTCCAATCATCCGCTTCCTGATAAACCGCGTCCGGCTGCTTATGTTCCTCCGCTCTTACCGTTGTGCCAAAAGCCGCGCTCATGCACAAAACCGACAATGACATTGCGGCAATTCCAAATGTTGTTTTAAACTTCTTATATTTCATATTTTTTCCTCCCAAGAAAATATTTGTTTTTATTATACTTGATTTTTTTTCAATAAATTGGCGTCTGTAATAACTCGCTAAAAACATGTCATTCTTTTCCGCTTTCGTCATATCCGGCCAGAATTTCGTCATAAATTTTCATTTCTTCCTCCGTTTCCTGAAAATATTTTCATTTGAATATCCTGATAATTTTTCCGGCTGACCGGAACAATCACTCCGTTTTTCAGACGGATGCCTTTTGTTGAGATTTCCGCTGCATGGCTTAAGTTAATTGCGTAACTTTGATGGCAGCGAATGAATTTTTCCTTGTATAGAAGACAGAAGTTCGATATTCTTTCATACACATATTCCGTTTCGTTTTCTTTAAAAATCAACAGCTTCCTTCCCCTGCTTTCCACGTAAAAAATCTCATCCGCCGGTATGTGGTAATGCCTTCCCTGCTTATTGATTTTTACAAATCCGCCTCCCTTCCCTTCGTTTTCCAGCTCCTTTAAAATGCACCGCTTCAGGCGCGCCTCGCAAAAAGGCTGAAACAGTAAACCACAGGGATAAATCCCGTCAAAAATTTCTTCCGCGCGCAAAGGGCATCCCGTAAAAAAAATAATTTTTGCCGCGGGCATCTTTTTTTGCAGCTTTTTTGCCAGTTCCATGCCGCCCATCTCTCTCATTTCCAAATCCAGAAAGAAAAGATACGCGGCGTCCGCAAATCCGTCCTCAATTTCATACATCAGCTGTCTGGCCGATACATATCCGCAGACTGCGAACCGGTCCGGAAATAATTTTCCGATCATGCCTCTTAATTTCACCAATGCCGTTTCATCCTCCGTACATACCATGATTCTTTTCATAAACGCCTCCTATCGCAATCCTTCGTTTCATCTGTTACACTGTAACATGCATACAGACGCGCATCCGTCTTCACCTTCCAAACCGCAAAAAAATAACAGGCCAATGCCTGTTACAAAATTCTGGAACGCACTTCACGGTATTTCTGCCGGCTGATCGGGATCTTTTCACCGTTTTTTAAAAGAATTCCATTCGTGGATACTTCCGCGACCTGCCCCCAGTTGACGGCGTAGCTCTGATGGCATCGCACAAAATCCTCTTCATATATGAAACAGAAACGGGAGATTCTTTCATATACGCTTTCCGTCTTATCCTTTTTATGTATAAACAATTTTCTTGCCCTGCTTTCCACATAATAAATCTCTTCTGTCGGCACATAGTAATTTTTGCCTTTTTTTCTGATTTCCACAAAACGTCCCTCTTTTTTTTCGCTTTCCAGTTCTCTTTTCAAACACTTTTCCAGACGTTCCCGGCAAAACGGTTTTAAAAGCAGTCCAAACGGATCAATTTCGTCAAATATTTTTTCGGTCCGCTCCGGATAACCTGTAATAAATATAATTTTTAACATGGGCATTTTCTTTTGCAGTATTTTCGCTACCTTAGTCCCCTCCATTTCCTTCATCTCTACATCCACAAACAATATGTCCGCCGATTTTAAAAACTCGTCCTCCACTTCATAAATAAGCTGTCTGGCCGATACATAGCCGCTGATGACAAACAGATTCGGAAATAATTGATCAATCATTTCACGAAGTTCAAAGATTGATTTTTCATTGTCATCGCATATGATTACTTTTTTCATATTGACTCCCTCTTAACCCCCTATGGCTTTCGTATCGCGCACGATTCAAAACCATATTTTTCTGATTGTGAAAACCTCCGTTTTATGTTATCTTTATTTCAGTTTATTTTAACTTAATTTCACATTATATCTCTTATAAAGGAGAATGTCAATAATATTTTATCCTAATTAGGAGAATTTTGCATTTTTTAAACAAATTGGAGAACTTTATGGAACTGGATATTATCATGATTGGAAACCGCATCAAAGAAAGACGCAAAGAACTCTGCCTGACACAGCTGGACATCAAAGAAAAAACCGGAATTTCTTCCGGTAATATGAGCGATATAGAGCGCGGCAACCGTCTCCCCGCCGCGTCAACTCTCGTTTTGCTTTCCGAAGCGCTGCAATGCTCCATTGACTATCTTCTGACCGGAAAAACTCCTTGTCAGGAGATTTCCAGCCAGGATTTAGATTTTTTAAAACTGCTGCACGATATTTCAAAAGACGATCAAGAAGAACTTTTCCTGATTGCCAAATTAAAGCAGCAACGGCAGCAGGAGCGAAAAAAAATCTGATTTATTTTCTGCTCCGTTGCATTAGCCAGCAGACGCCCGACGCCGCGGCGCCAAAGAGCGCAATCGTCATAACGGCAAGATTGACGTCATTTGCATCCATAAATGCAAACAGGTTCGTCTCAGCCCGAAGCACAGAAGTTAAATTTGCCGCCATATGGGCCGTCACCGCGCCAAGGAGATTTCCGGCGGCCTCCCTGAAATATGCGAGCAGCAGTCCAAACACGGCCGCATAAATAAACTGTACCAGATTCATATGTATCAATCCGAAAATCACAGCCGAAATAAAAACGGCATACCAGACGCCAAGCCAGTCTTTTAACCTTCCATAAACTATGCCCCGGTAAAGCAGTTCCTCCACGAATGGAATAACGATACAAAGCGCGGTGATTTCAAGGAGCATTCTTCCCGTATAAAACGTCTCCTGCACCTGTGCATACGACGCCGAATATTCCGAAATCCGCAAAATTCCAAGCACATTGTTCCACGCCAGAGCAAAGCAGCCCCCCACAACAAACGTCACGGCCAAAATTGCCCAGGGAAGCTTTGCCTCTTTCCATTTTTTCAGAGAAATGGCTTTGCCCCGCATTTCCTGATCCTGATGATAAAAAGAATATAAAAAAGGAAAAACGGCAAGCGAAGTAAGCAGCTGCCGAAACAATTTCGAATCCGCCGTCTCCGGCACAATTGATTGCAAAAGATACAATACCATGGTAGTCACTGCAAAGTAAATGCAGATCGGATACAAAATATTCCAGATCCGCATTGCTTTCGACTGATTCAACATCTTATCTTCCCCCCTACGCCAAAATTTCCCGCATTCTTGCGCCAATATAGTCTTCTTTGTAGTTTTCCAGTAATTGATTCGCATACCGCTTCGCGGGATTTAAAATTTTTGCTTCCTCAAAATCAAGCACGTCAAACACCGCATAATCGTCCGGAAATAATACGTTCTTTTCTTTTTCACAGGAAGAAAAAAATGCTTTCATATCCTGAATCAGGCCACACGCATACGTTTTGCATTGCGCATATTTTTCCCAGAAAGAAAATCCGGACGCCGCCTGATGAAGCAGGATACGGTCTTTATCCTTCCTCTCCCACTTCTGTACTTTCCAGTTTTTGATAATATACGCCGTTTTATAGGCAATCAGAAGATGTATAAAAATCAGATCCCGCCTCGCCACGCCCGAACAGCACATCGGATTCAAATCCAGCATGCGCAGCTCAATATGATTGACGCCGTTCTTCTTAAGATTTTCAAACGTATTTTCTCCCGCCGGCTTTAAACGGATGGGATAATACAATTCCTGAATGGAGTCAATCTCTTTCTTTTTCACATACCGCTCCATGCTCTTTAAATAAGATGCAAAATCCGCATAAGACAATTCCGGAACAAACAGGTTCCAATAGCCGTATTTGCTGTTGCGAAAAGAGGCGTACTGATTCCATTCTTCTTCCGGTACGCCAAGTCCCCTGAGAAATCCAGCGTCCGCTACCGGGCTTGCGGCAGTCAGGGCAACGAGCAGCCAGCTGTCTTCCATCAGTTCATCGCACAGTCTGACATACCATTCGCTCTTTAATTCTTTAAGGCTTTTATCCGGAACTTTTTCCTGCAGCATTTCAAAAAACGCCAGCGGCATGGAATAATTGAGATGCACGCCGGAAAAAAGCATTTTTACTTTCCCATACTTTTCGGCCAGATATTCCCGGTACGTTGTTTTGGATTCTTTGTATCCTTCAAATTCCGCAATCCGGACGCTGCCTTCCGCCTGATACAAAGGAGGGTTGGAATAGGTCCACATATATTCCCTCCCTTCCGGTCTGTCGTAGATCGCAGCCTCTACCATGCACTGCAGATCGCAGATTTCATCGCACGCCCCTGCCAGATTGTCATAGACGCCGCTGATAAATTCTACCTGGCTCTCACTGAAATCTCTGCTGATTTTCTCGCTCAGTCCCATCGGGTGGCTTGTCGACGCCAAATACCCGCGCGCGTCTATGCGGAGAGATTCTTTTTCTATGCCGAATTCCCCATTGAATAATTGCTGGTACAGTTTTCTGTCAACATTTTGTGATTTCATATAACGCATCTTTTACCTCTTTCAGATAATACAGCGATCCAAACGCCAGAACCATTGCCGGTTCACTGCCTTTTTCCGCTTCTTCATATGCGGCTTTGACCGCTTCAAAGACGCTCTCTTTTACGACTGCCCTGATGTTTTGCCTGCCGCATGCGTCCGCAAGCTTTTGCGCGGCCAGGGCCCTTGCATGATTCGGCGTCACGGTGTAAATCAGATCAAACGCAGACTGCAATGCGCCTGTCATTTCTTCAAAAGGCTTGTCCGCCATAACGCCCATAATTCCAATCCGTCTCATATTTGGAAAATTTTGAAACAGGCTCGTTTTTAACTCCCGCGCCGCCTCGGTATTATGCGCGCCGTCAATATAAAAAAGAGGTTTTTTTGACAGGCGCTCAAATCTGCCGCTCCATTTCGCTTCTTTCATCCCTTTTAATATCTGCTCTTTGCCCACAGAATATCCGGCTTTTTTTAAAACGTCAAGCGTCTCTATGGCAAGAGAGGCGTTTTCTGTCTGATAACTGCCTGTCATAGACAGCGTTACTTCTCCCACTTTGGGATGCCAAAACCAAAGTCTGCCGTCTGAAAGCTTACTTTCTGTGATTTCACGCGCCAAAACGTAAGCGGCCTTCTTTTCCTCCGCTCTCTGGCGTAAGATACGCTCCGCCTTAGGCTTTTGCTTTACCGAAACGACCGGGCAGCCCGGTTTGATGATCCCGGCTTTTTCCCTGGCAATGGCTTCCATGGAATCTCCAAGATAATCCGTATGATCCATCCCAATGGACGTAAATACGCTGCACAGAGGCTGTTCCATTAAGTTGGTAGCGTCCAGCGCGCCGCCCATTCCGGTTTCCAGCAGAACAATGTCGCATTTTCTGCGGAAAAACCAGAGAAAGGCAAGCGCCGTCTCTATTTCAAATACCGTTGGATGGGAAAAGCCTTTCTGCGTCATATTCCGGCATGCAAGCGCCGTCTCCTCCATACAGGAGGCATATTCCGATTCTCCAATCCATGCTCCGTTGATCTGACAGACTTCCCGCAGGTCAAAAACGGCCGGCGAGTTAAACTGCCCGACGATATATCCCGCTTCCTTTAATGCGGAAGCCAGAAAACAGCTCACAGAACCTTTTCCATTCGTCCCTGCTATGTGCACAACATTTAACTCTGCATGCACGTCATTTAGCTCATGCATAAGACGGCGGATCGTATCAAGGCCCAAAATGCTTCCGTATTTTTTTGCATCTTCATGAAATTGTACCGACTGTGTAAAATTCATATATGATCCCGCTTTTCTTCTTTCGTATTTAGTTCAAAACTTAAGATGTCAGGCTTAGGAACCGTGCTTTACGCCCTTGGTATCCCGTCCGGCAACCCGCAGACGGTTCAACTCCAGTTCCTTATCTTTTAGAGCGATTTTCATGCTCTCGCCCGGCATAAGAAAATATGCGCAAGCCACTTCGTCTCCCACGGCAAGCTTCATGCCCCGGACGCCTACGGCTCCCTTTTTCTTCTCCGGTATGGAGGAAGCCTCCATGCGAAGAAACATTCCCTTTTGTGACTGCAACACCAGATGAAGCCCTTCTTCATAAACTCCAATCCGGATCACCTCATCTTCGTCGTTTAGCTTCGTCGCCGCCGTCGTCCGCTTGGAAACATCAAATTCTTTTCCGTCTACCACCTTGAGCATGCCTGTTTTGGTCACAAACAGCATTTTCTTTTGTTTCATTTCCGTCAGAGAACTTACAAAAACCAGCGTTTCTTCGCTGCTGCTGTAATTGCTCAAATTATCCACCGGCTGACCTTTATCCCGGAATTTCCCGTAAGGAAGATCCGCCGCTTTTAAAAGATGCATCTGCCCCCGGTTTGTAAACAGGCCGATTTTATCTGTGTTTTTGCAGGGAATGACGTACCGGTTTTCACTGTCTGCCGCTTCCTTGTTGCGTTCATAAGCCGCAGCGTCAATCGTCTTTGCGTATCCAAACCGATCCATCAAAAAGACGACGTCCATTTCTTCCATCTTCGGCTCTTCCAGAATGATTTCCTTTCCATTTTCAATCGTCGTTTTCCTGGAAACGGCGTATTCTTTTTTCCATGCGTCAAGCTCGCGGATGATTACTTTTGCCATGACCGACCGGCTTCCTAAAATATTCTCATAATTTTGAATATTTTTCAGAGTCGCTTCATGCTCTTTGCGCAACGCTTCGATTTCCAGGCCGATTAATTTATACAGCCTCATTTCCAGGATAGCCGTCGCCTGAGGCTCCGTAAAACGCAGCTTTGCGGCCTGCTTTTTCGAAGCTTCGCTTTTGAATTTGATATTTCCCGTCTCGCCTTGAACCAGGCATGCTTTGGCTTCTTTGATATTTTTGCTCCCGCGTAAAATCTCAATAATCAGGTCAATGACGTCGCATGCTTTGATCAGCCCCTCCTGAACCTCTTTTTTCGCAAGCTCTTTGCGAAGCAGCGTCCGGTACTTTCTGGTGGCAATCTCATACTGGAAATTAACGTGATGGCGGATCATCGGCACAAGCCCCATTGTCTCCGGCTTTCCGTCCGCAACCGCAAGCATATTTACGCCAAACGTATCCTCAAGCCTTGTTTTTTTGTAAAGCAGATTGCAAATCCGCTCGGCGTCGGCCCCCTTTTTCAATTCCAGAACAATCCGGATGCCTTCTTTGGAAGACTGATTGGAAATATCCGCAATATCCGTCGTCTTTTTTGTCTCCACAAGCGCGCAGACGTCGTTTAAAAATTTGCCGATGCCAAGACCAATCATCGTATAAGGGATTTCCGTAATTACGATCTTGTCTTTGCCGCCTTTTCCTTTTTCTATTTCCACTCTGCCGCGGATTTTGATTTTTCCCGTTCCGGTGGCATAAATGGATAGGAGGTCATCTTTATTGACTACGATTCCGCCGGTTGGAAAATCCGGGCCTTTGATGTGCTCCATCATTTGTTCCGTATTTATATCCGGGTTTTTCATGTAAGCCTTGACGCCTTCTATGACCTCCCCCAGGTTGTGCGGCGGTATACTCGTCGCCATGCCGACGGCAATTCCTTCGGCTCCGTTAATCAGAATATTCGGCACTCTTACCGGAAGAACCAAGGGCTCTTTTTCCGTCTCGTCAAAATTCGGCCCAAAATCCACCACGTCTTTGTCCAAATCCGAAAGATAGGCCTCCTGCGTAATCTTTCTCAGCCTGGCTTCCGTATAACGCATCGCAGCCGCGCCGTCCCCTTCGATGGAACCGAAATTGCCGTGCCCGTCTACAAGCGGCAGTCCTTTTTTAAACTCCTGGGCCATCACGACAAGCGCGTCATAAATGGAGCTGTCGCCGTGCGGATGATATTTACCCATCGTATCTCCCACGATACGCGCGCATTTCCGGTAAGGCTTGTCATAGCGAATGCCAAGCTCATACATATCGTATAACGTTCTGCGCTGCACCGGCTTCAACCCGTCCCGTACATCCGGCAGCGCCCGCGCAATAATTACGCTCATTGCATAATCAATATAAGATTTCTGCATCAGCTCCGAATATTCCGTGCGAATGATCTGTTCTTCCTTCATATCTTAAATCCCTTTCATTTTCCCGTAGGCCCACCTGCCGTTTCCGGCAAAACAGAATCCTGCCCCGTCTGTGATTGCCAAAACCATTTCTCGTTATACATCCAGATTTGCATCCTTTGCATATTCATAAATAAACGCTTTTCTCGGCGACACATCCGTTCCCATCAGCATCTCCGTAACGTCCGAGGCCATCCTTGCATCCTCGATTTCCACTCGTTTTAAAATTCTGGTCTGCGGATCAAGCGTCGTCTCCCAGAGCTGCTGCGCATCCATTTCTCCCAGACCTTTATAGCGCTGCAGCGTAAAGCTCCCTTTATGCCGTTTCCGGTACTTATTAAGCGCAGCGTCGTCATAGAGATATTCTTCCTGGCCTCTTGACGGGATCGCCTTGTACAAAGGCGGCATTGCCAGATATACATGACCCTCAAAAATCAGCTCCGGCATAAACCGGTAAAACAGGGTCAGCAGAAGCGTGGAAATATGCGCGCCGTCCACATCCGCATCCGCCATAATAATAATCTTATCGTACCGCAGCTTTGAAATATCAAAATCATTGCCGTATCCTTCGGAAAACCCGCAGCCGAACGCGTTGATCATGGTCTTAATCTCCGCATTGGCCAATACCTTGTCAATGCTTGCTTTCTCCACGTTTAAAATTTTACCCCGGATCGGCAGAATTGCCTGAAAACTCCGGTCTCTCGCCGTTTTCGCCGAACCGCCCGCGCTGTCTCCCTCCACAATAAAAATCTCGCAGACGGAAGCGTCCCTGCTTTCGCAGTTGGCCAGCTTGCCATTGGAATCAAAAGAAAATTTCTGTTTTGTCAAAAGATTTGTCTTTGCTTTCTCCTCCGATTTGCGGATTTTGGCCGCTTTTTCCGCGCAGCCGATCACAGACTTCAAAATTTCAAGATTTTTATCGAAAAAAAGCTGTATTTCATCTCCGGTTACTTTTCCGGTCGCTCTTGCCGCATCCTGATTATCCAGCTTTGTCTTCGTCTGTCCTTCAAACCGGGGCGCGGGATGCTTAACGGAAATCACGGCCGTCATGCCGTTTCTGACGTCCGTACCGGTAAAATTCGCGTCTTTTTCCTTTAAGATGCCAAGCTCTCTGGCATACTGGTTAATCACCGTTGTAAACGTCGTTTTAAATCCGGTCAGATGCGCCCCGCCCTCGGCGTTATATATATTGTTGCAAAAACCAAGGACGTTCTCGTGAAAATCGTTCGTATACTGAAACGCGGCTTCCACGGTAATTCCTTCGCTTTCTCCCTGAAAATAAATCACATCGCAGACCGTCTCGGAATTTTTGTTCAACGCATGGACAAATCCCCTGATGCCCTCCGTTTCATGGAAAGTCAGCTGTTCCGGCTCATCTCCTCTTTTATCCTCATAAAAAATGGTAAGCCTGGGGTTTAAATATGCCGTTTCGTGCAGACGGCTTTTGACTTCATCCCCTTTAAACCGCGTTTTTTCAAAGATCTCCCCATCCGGAAGAAAATTGATCTTCGTTCCCGTCTTCTTCGTCTTTCCGATTTTCGGAAGAAGCCCTTCTTCCAGTGCAATCACGGGGATTCCCCGTTCATAGCGGTCATGGTGGATAAACCCGTCCCTGCTGATCTCCACGTCCATGGAAACGGAAAGCGCGTTGACGACGGATGAACCGACGCCGTGAAGCCCGCCGCTTGTCTTATAGGAGGAATCGTCAAATTTGCCTCCGGCGTGAAGCGTTGTAAAAACAAGGCGCGCCGCAGACATGCCTTTCTCATGCAGACCTACCGGAATGCCGCGGCCGTTGTCGGATACGGTGCAAGAACCGTCCTTTTCCAGCGTAACGCATATCGCATCGCAAAATCCTGCCAGATGCTCGTCTACCGCATTGTCTACAATTTCATATATCAGATGATTCAGGCCCTTTCTGGAAACGCTCCCAATGTACATTCCGGGCCGCTTGCGCACTGCCTCAAGCCCCTCAAGCACCGAAATGCTGCCTGCGTCATATGTTTTCTTTTCCGCCATAATGCTCCCTTTCCCAACTCTCTGCATACCACTTCGTCAAAACAGATCCTGCCAGCTCGTTTTCAGACAATTTCATATTGCATCATCTCATATTTCAAACGGCTGCCTTCCACAATCTCCGGCGGCAGCAAAGCTCTTGCCACTAATTTTAAATCATCCGAAGCAAGATCCGTCCGTTTTAAATTGGCATAATCACCCTCAATCGTCACAACTTCATAATACCATGTTTCCATAATTGACTCCTTTTTCCAGAATTTCACGTATACACGCAAGCCCCGTCTTCATCTCCTGCTCATCTAGAGCGCCGTATCCCAAAAGCAGTGTGGGAATCCCCATTTCCCGGTCTCCTCCGGGAATGGCATACTCCTTTAGATCGTATACGCGCACGCCTTTGGCCTTTGCCGCTTCTACAATAAAAGCCGCGCTTTCCGACGTTTTTAATTCCGCCAAAAGATGCATGCCCGCATGATCTCCGTAAACCTTCCGCACCCAGGATTCTTTTTTCAAAAGAGAATAAAACAGATCGTGCTTTGCCTTGTAAATCCTGCGCATTTTGTTTAAATACCGCTCAAAATATCCCTGGTCTAAAAATGCCGCCAGCGCTCTTTGCTGTTCTTTTGGAACCGTTGAAGCGTAAAATGCGCAGTTTGCATCATAAGAATCCAAAAGAGGCTCCGGCAGTATCATATAACTGACGCGAATGGACGGACTGATGCTCTTAGAAAACGTACCAAGATAAATGACATTTCCGTTGACGTCGTTTCCCTGCAAAGAAGGGATTGGCTTTCCCCTGTAACGAAATTCACTGTCGTGATCGTCTTCGATAATATAACGCCCAGGCTTTTCCGCCGCCCACCGCAAAAGCTCCAGACGACGTTTCATCGGCATAACCGTTCCCATGGGAAACTGATGCGAAGGCATGGCGTAGATGACATCCGTTTCCTGCGCCCGGATTTCTTCCATGCAGATCCCGCTTTTGTCCATTTGCGCCAAAACCATTTTACAACCCATATTTGCAAGCGTTTGATACGCCTTTAGATAGGTGGGGTTTTCCATTGCCACTTTTATCCCTCTGCCCAAAATCTGCACCAGTAAAATCAAAAGATATTCGTTGCCGGCGCCGATCACCATTTGCGCGGGGCCGCACTTTACGCCTCTTGCATGATAAAGATAATCACAGACTGCCCGCCGAAGCTCCCACTCTCCTGCCGCTTCTCCTGCCCGAAACAGCTGCGGATCATTGGCGGATAAAATTTCTTTTGATATTTTCCGCCATGCATTGTAAGGGAAGTGCAAAAACTCGTTTTCTTCCGGAGAAAAATCAATCCGGTATTGCAAAGCCGGTTCTTTTCGGTCCAAAATTTTTGCCTTTTGCTTCGTCTGCCCTTTTTGCCGCCTGTTGAAATATAAATCCGATATATCGCATACATAGTAACCGCTGCCCCGCCTGGCCTCTATATAACCTTCCGAAACAAGCTGCTCGTAAGCTGTTTTTGCGGTGCTTCTTGATACCTGCAGATATGCGGCCAACAAACGAGTAGACGGTAATTTTTCTCCACAGGAAATCTTACCGTCCACAATATTTCTTCTTATGTAATCATAAATCTGCTCATACAGGGGCTTTCCCGAATCGCTGTTCAAATGAATCATCAATTCAAGCATACCGTCCTCCATATTTCGCTATTGCGGCGTTTCTGCCCGCATTTTTGATACAATTTCCTGTTTTAAATCCAGCGCGCGGTCTTTCATCCTGCGGTCCGCAATCTGAGAACCCAATATATTGCTGACAGCCTTGGACGCAAACCCATACTCTTTGAAATGACACGCAAGCGTGGCCAAAAGAAAATCCATGGTAAACGTATCCATACCGCAAATTGGGAAATCTTCCATGGTAAGCGCCTTTTGAAAACCCTGGTACGCTTCTTTGTAAAACAGCTCCTGATTCTTTCGAACCTCTTCTTTTGCTTCACACTCTTCTTTTGTGCTCTCCGGCATTTCATCCCCCATCGAGCGGTACAGCCAGGATATTTTTAAACACGTATAAGCCAGCTCGCTCATCTTTCCCCGTTTTGCTTTGGAGCACAGCAGCGCCCGCTTGTACCTTGCAATAGCCGTGTTATAATCATATACTTCCGGGTCGCTTTCCCCGGAAGGCTTGAAATTTGCGGTAACATTCTCTTTAACCAGCATAATCTGCCCTTTTGACAATTGATCAAACGAAGTGTTTATCGCTGAATATCCACAAAACGGACAGGCATATACACTGTATTTTAACGTATCAATATCCCGAAACCGGGGACGAAGGTCAAAATCCGTCTGCAGTCGCCGAAGCCTGGATGTCCGTACTACTTTTGATCCGAATATATTGTCGCAAACAGGGCATCTGACCTTTTTCTCGAATAAAAAATCTATTTCTTTTTCCATATGTCCTCCATTCTGATTTGCCTTACTTCGGCAGCTGATAAGAGCTTTTCAGGGAAACAATGCGGTTAAATACCGGCATATCCTCCGTAGAATCCTTTGCGTCCACGCAGAAATATCCCTGCCTTACAAACTGAAAGCTGTCATACGCTTTCGCATCCGCGGCATACGGCTCAATATAGCAGTTTTTTAACACCGTCAGGGAATTGGGATTTAAATTTAAGCTTCCGTCTTCGTTGTATACGCCAAGCTCTTCGTCTACAATATTTTCATACAGACGAACCTCCGCCCGCTTTGCGTAAGGCGCCGGCGCCCAGTGAATCGTTCCCTTGACTTTTCTGCCGTCCGGGCTGTTGCCGCCTTTGCTTGCCGGATCGTACGTACAGTGAATCTCCGTCACCTTTCCTTCTTCGTCTTTGACATAGCTGTTGCATGTGACAAAATACGCCTGCATCAGACGAACTTCGTTGCCCGGAAACATGCGGAAATATTTCCGCGGCGGCGCTTCCATAAAATCTTCCCTGTCAATGTAAAGCTCTCTGCAGAACGGCACCGTGTGCGTTCCAAGCGATTCATTTTCCATATTATTGACAATCGTAAGCTCTTCCGTCTGTCCCTCGGGATAATTGTCAATAATCAGCTTAATCGGATCTAATACCGCCATGACGCGGGCCCTTTTCAGCTTCAAATCCTCCCGGATGCAATACTCAAGCATCGCATAATCCACAGAGCTGTTGCTCTTTGAAATGCCGCAGAGATCGACGAATTTCTGAATGGACTCCGGCGTAAAGCCCCTTCTTCTTAACGCCGCAATGGAAACGAGCCTCGGATCGTCCCATCCGTCTACAATCTTTTCTTCTACCAGCCGTTTGATATAACGCTTGCCCGTCACGACATTGGTCAGATACAGCTTGGCAAATTCGATCTGCTTGGGAGGATTTTCATATTCCGCCTCCCGCACGACCCAGTCGTACAAAGGTCTGTGGTCTTCAAACTCCAGCGTACAGATGGAATGCGTCACGCCCTCGATTGCGTCTTCAATCGGGTGCGCGAAGTCATACATCGGATAAATGCACCATGCGTCCCCCGTATTGTGATGAGACATATGGGCCACGCGGTAAATGACAGGATCGCGCATGTTCATATTCGGAGAAGCCATATCAATTCTCGCCCTAAGCACTTTTTCGCCGTCTTTGTATTTTCCCTCTTTCATCTCTTCAAACAGCTTTAAATTTTCTTCCACGCTTCTGTTTGCCGCCGGATCTTCTTTACCGGGTTCCGTCAGCGTCCCGCGGTATGCGCGGATTTCGTCCGCGGTCAAATCCGATACGTATGCCTTTCCCTTTTGAATCAGCTTTACGGCCGTCTCATACATTTCCTCAAAATAATCCGACGCAAAAAACAGGCGGTCTTCCCAGTCTGCGCCGAGCCACTTGACGTCTTCCTTGATGGATTCCACAAATTCTACTTTTTCTTTCGTCGGGTTGGTATCGTCAAAGCGAAGGTTAAACTTGCCGCCGTATTGTCTGGCCAGCCCGGAATTTAAAAGGATGGATTTGGCATGTCCGATATGCAGATAACCGTTTGGTTCCGGCGGAAATCGGGTGCAGATCGCAGTAACGCTTCCCTCCGCAATGTCTTTGTCGATGATTTGTTCTATAAAATTTCTGGATTCAGCTTCACGTTCCATTGTTTTCGTCCTTCCATTTCAAATATTTTCATTATTATACTTGATGAGACAAAAATTGTAAAGTTAAATACGACATTGGTTTCTCTCAGATCTTATGTAAACGCAGAGCCGGATCCCGTTCAAAAACATACTGATGTTCCAGAGACAAATCCGCTCTGTATTTATAATGCAATCTGTCAAACAATTTCAAATCTTTCGGATCCTCAATCTGATTCTCCGCCATAAAACGCACCATCTCGCCTCTTGCCATCTTTGCATAGGTTCCTTTTGTCACAAACTTATCCTTGACTATTTCGCCAAACACACAGGTAATAAACATATCCTCCGGCGTCAGATACTTTTCTATGCATTTCGCATATTCTTTCGACGCTAAATTGATGATCACGCCGGATGTATCGCACACTTCCCGGTAAATCCTGTCTCCCCAAAACTCATATAAGTCTTTGCATCCTAAAATCTGCGCTTTCGCCTGCATTTCCAGCCGATACGGCGTCACTCCGTCCATCGGCTTTAAAACGCCGTAAAATGCGGATAGTATTCTTAGATGCCGCTCAATATAAGAAAGCTGGGCGTCCTCAAATACAGCCGGAGCCATATATTGATAGGCAATGCCCTCGTAAGAAAGAACGGCGGGCGTCAGGTTTTTGTTTAAATCCATGGCTTTTAATCTGTCGACGTTTTGCCCGGCGATTTTGTCGTTGCATTTCCATAAACCCTTTAACTCCTCATATGACTTTGATTGAAGCCACATAAGAATCTCTTTTGTCTGCTCCGTAAATACCGGCAGGCCAGAAAATGCAAGCGTATCGGCATCCTGTTTCATCTTTTTTGCCGGTGACAGGATAATTTTCATTCCAGTTCACCCAGCATATGTTCCGGATCCTCCGCAGCTTTTACTTTGCCATTTGCCATTCGGATCCATCCCTCCTCGTCTATGAGATAAGTCGTCCTTACTACTCCCATAGAAAGTTTTCCATACATCTTCTTTTCTTTCCATACGTCATAAGCTTCTATTACTTTACGCTCCGTATCGGAAAGCAGCGTGATATTTAATCCCTGCTTTTCCTCAAATCTTTTATGTGAAGCGACGCTGTCTTTGCTCACCCCAAGAACAACCGCTCCCTTTTCCAGAAACTGTTTGGATCTCTCGGAAAATCCGCACGCCTGTTTCGTACATCCGGGCGTATTGTCTTTTGGGTAAAAATAAAGAATCACTTTCTTCCCACGGTAATCCTTCAGGGAATGCATTTCCCCATTTTGATCCGGCAGCGTAAAATCCGGCGCTTTTGTTCCAACTTCCAGCATAATGATTCTCCTTTCACAACTTCGTTTTATGAATATTCCCCGTTTCAAATCCTGTCTTAATCGTATGCGTCTCTGATTATAAAAAAAATCTGTGATACGTATATCCCGCCAGCAAGAGATGAAACATACAAATCAGAGGCATTCCTGCTACAAAACGCCCATGTTTTGTTTTGTGGCGAAATAAATACATCCCCGCCCACGTTCCGATGCTGCCTCCCAAAAAGCTTATCCAGAACAAGGTTGCCTCCGGAATTCTCCAAACGCGGCGCTTCGCTTTGCTCTTATCTATTCCCATCACAGCCAGCCCCGCAAGATTCATGACGCACAAATAAACCAATAAAATTTTTAATAACATCCGCCTTATCCTTTATCTATTTTTTTCTCTGACAGAGCAATTATACCATTGCATGTTTTATTTCACAATCCAATAATTGCATGATTTCAGAATGCATCGCTGTTTTTATGGAGGCGCCTTTGTGAGATTTCGGAAACAGCCATAAAACGAATCATGTCTTTCCCCTATAGACAGTTGCCATTTTGCCTGTTTTGTGCTACGATCAGAAAAAGCATATTTTCTTTCAACCATATCTCTCTGTTTATTCTAAAACAACGCCGAAAGGCTATTTCACAATTCAGAAAATCCATGCTTTTATTCCAACCCAAATCATAAAAAGCGGGAGAATCTGAATCATGTTCTCCCACAAAAGGAGGACAAATGAAAAACAGAAAATTTGCCAAAACCATGCCATTCCCACAAGCCGTCGGCCAGGCGATGGATTTCTGCATACAAAACGGCATTTTGTCAGATTTCCTGCTGAAAAACAAATCGGAGGCGATCGAAATGAGTATTTTTGAATACGATGAAGAAAAGCATCTGAAAAACGAACGCGAAATCAGCTATAACGACGGAAAAAAAGCAGGCCTGAAAGAAGGCATACACATATTTATTTCAGACCATCACGCCGACGGCCTTTCCCAAGAAAAAATCCTGCAAAAATTGCAGAACTGCTACTCCCTGACCGAAAAACAAGCCCTTGAATATTACCGGGAAGCCATTCTTTCGCACCGGCAAACATAACTTCACCCCCCCCCAAAAAAACAAGCCCAAAAAAACTTTCGCATACTTTTTTCTTCAGTTGCCATTCCGCTTGTTTTATGCTAACATTTTTTCAGAATACACAAAAACCGGAGGTAATTATGGCTTTTGACGGAACTGTCATAGCAAATCTTGTCTATGAATTAAACCAGAATATATTAAACAGCAGAATCAGCAAAATTGCCCAGCCCGAAAAGGACGAGCTTCTATTTACTTTAAAAGGGCAAAACGGACAGCAGCGCCTTGCCATGTCCGCAAGCGCTTCCCTGCCTTTTCTTTACCTGACAAAGCAAAACAAGCCCAGTCCAATGACCGCCCCGAATTTCTGCATGCTGCTGCGCAAGCACATCGCGAACGGCAAAATTGTAAAAATCCATCAGCCGGGCTTAGAGCGTATCATCCATTTCGAAATTGAGCATTTCGACGACCTCGGCGATTTATGCCGCAAAACGCTGACCATAGAACTGATGGGCAAGCACAGCAACATCATTTTCTGCACGGAAGACGGCGCTATCATCGACAGCATCAAACATATTTCCGCGCAGGTCAGTTCCATCCGGGAAGTTCTTCCGGGAAGAACTTATTTTATTCCGGAAACGACGCACAAAGAAAATCCGCTTCAAACATCGGAATCCTTTTTTCTGGATGCGGTCTTACGACGCCCGGAGTCCATCTGTAAAGCGATCTATAATTCCTATACCGGAATCAGCCCCGTCATTGCCAGCGAAATCTGCTTCCGCTCCGGCATTGACGCGGATTTGTCCACAAGCGCGCTTAGCGCCGATGAAAAGCTGCATCTATACCACAATTTCGACTGGTTTCTGACTGACCTGAAAGAAGCGGCCTTTACGCCGAACATTCTCTACCGGAAAAAAGAACCCATTGAGTTTTCTTCATTCCTCCTTACAGAATACAGCGACTGCGAACAGGCGACGTTTGCCTCTATTTCCGAAGCGCTGGAAACCTATTATGCGGCCCGCAATATCTACACCAGAATCCGGCAGAAGTCGTCCGACTTAAGGCGCATTGTCCATACGGCCCTTGAGCGAAACCGCAAGAAATACGCTTTGCAGCAAAAGCAATTAAAAGACACGGATAAACGGGAAAAATACCGCATTTACGGCGAGCTGCTCAATACGTACGGCTACCAGGCGCAAGAGGGCGCGAAAAAAATTGAAGCCCTGAATTATTATACAAACGAAATGATTACGATACCTTTAGACGAACAGCTCTCTCCGCTGGAAAACGCCCAAAAGTATTTTGAACGGTACAATAAATTAAAACGCACGCACGAAGCTCTGACGACGCTGATCGAAGAGACCAAAAATGAAATCGAACATTTAGAAAGCATAGCGACGGCGCTTGACATTGCGCTTCTGGAAGATGACCTGGTACAGATCAGGGAAGAATTAATGGAATTTGGCTATATCCGCAAGAAACGCGGCGATAAAAAAGCCAAAATCAAAAGCCGTCCGCTGCACTTTGTTTCTTCCGACGGCTTCCATATGTATGTAGGCAAAAACAACTACCAAAACGATGAACTGACGTTTAAATTCGCCACCGGAAACGACTGGTGGTTCCACGCAAAAGGCATGCCGGGCTCGCATGTCATTGTAAAAACCGAAAGCGGCGAGCTTCCGGACCGTACGTTTGAAGAAGCCGGAAAGCTCGCCGGGTTCTATTCAAAAGGAAGAGAAAATGAAAAAGTGGAAATTGACTATCTGCAAAAGAAAAATGTCAAAAAGCCGAACAAAAGCGCACCCGGATTCGTCGTCTATTATACGAATTATTCCCTGACGATTCATCCGGATATTTCAGAAATTGAGCAGCTTTCTTAGAGGAGAATTTTCATAAAAAATGCATCCCGAATCTTCCATTGTATTCGAGATGCATTTTTCCGACGCTTCTGTTCCTTTTCATCTGCGTTTCTGACTCTGTCTGCGCGCCGCTTCATTCCGCGTGCATCCGGTACGCCATCCATACGCTTATAAATTCATTTCATTCGCCTGAGAATTTTTCAACATCAACAAAAGCATTTCATTTTCTTCCTCTTTCAATTCCGGATCTTTCGCAAGAAGACGCTTTACATCATCCGCGGCTTTTTTCAACACATCCGCGTCCTGGTAAATATCCGCGAGCAAAAACTCCAGATCCCCGCTTTGCCGAATGCCAAAAAAATCTCCCGGGCCGCGCAGCTTCAAATCTTCCCCCGCAATAAAAAATCCGTCATTCGACTCATTTAAAATAGAAAGTCTCCGCTTAGATTCCCTGCTCTGTACATGGTCTACCATGATACAATAAGACTGGGCCGCGCCGCGCCCTACCCTGCCCCGAAGCTGATGAAGCTGCGCTAAACCAAAGCGTTCCGCATTTTCAATCATCATAACCGTAGCGTTTGGCACATCCACGCCTACTTCCACAACTGTAGTAGACACCAAAAGCTGTATTTCGTTTTTGGCAAACGATTCCATAACACGATTTTTTTCGGCCGGCTTCATCCTGCCGTTTAAACAGCCGATCGAACATTCCCCCTGGTAATACTCTTTTAGCTTCTTTGTGTAATCCGTTACATTTTCCGCGTCTAACTCTTCGCTTTCTTCCACCAGAGGACAGATTACGTAAGCCTGATGGCCCTTTTGAATCTCTTTCCGGATAAATTCATAAGCCGTCGCCTGATAAGAAGTTCCAACAACACAGTTTTTATTTGGCAGACGCTTTGAAGGAACTTCATCAATCACGGAAATATCCATATCGCCATAAATAATAATCGCAAGCGTCCTTGGAATCGGCGTTGCGCTCATCACCAGAATATGCGGATGAAGTCCTTTTCCTGCGAACATCTCCCGCTGGCGCACGCCAAAACGGTGCTGCTCATCCGTAACGACCAGACCAAGATTGGAATACAACGCCTTTTCCTGAATCAAAGCCTGCGTTCCGATAATCATAGCGTCCGGATACATCTGCATATCCTCATACGCCCTTCTTTTTTCCCTGGCGGTCAACGAACCCGTCAACAATATTACCTTCCGATCCAGGGAATATTCTGCGCACATATTAGTAAACGTCTCATAATGCTGCCTTGCCAGAACTTCCGTCGGAGCCATCAGCGCCGACTGATGCCCGTTTTCTCCCATCAGCGCCATGCATAAGAAAGCAACAATCGTTTTGCCGGAACCTACGTCTCCCTGCACCAGTCTTTGCATGGCAGTCCCTTTTTTCATATCGTCTGTAATTTCATCCAGACATTTTTTCTGCGCTTTTGTCAGCTCATACGGAAGATGAGAAAGAAGATACGGAACCACAGTCTCATTTTGAATGGGATAATCGTTTGGAATCTTTACTTTCTGCTCTTTTTGAAGCTGAACTTGCAGGATAAAAAGAAAAAACTCGTCAAATACCAAACGTCTCCTTGCAACAATTAAATTTTCCATAGTTTCCGGAAAATGAATCTGGCGAAGCGCGTAATTATATTCGCAAAGCCCTTCTTCCTTTCGAATGGATTCGGGCAGATATTCGTATGACAAAGAAAGCGTTTCAAACGCCGTTTGGATTGCCTTTCCAATCATCTGACTGCTTAACCCTTCCGTCTTTGCATACACCGGCTGTAATGTTTTCATTTTTGCCTGATATTGCGCGTCCGTATAGATCTCCGGCTGTTCCATATGGAAAAATCGTCCTTTGGCTTTTGTCCTTCCATAAAATATGTAAGTTTCTCCCGGCTTCAACTTGCTTTTGATGTAAGGAGCGCGAAACCAAACGAGATCCATTGATTTCTCCCGGTCGCCAATTTTCGCCTGTACAATTTCCATTCGGTTCGTCCGTTTCAAAACAGGCGCGGAAAGAACTCTGCCAGCCACGGCAAAAATACCTTCGGCTGCAACCTCAGACGGCGTTACCGGCGCCGGAAACCGAATATAATCCTTCGGATAATGAAGGAGTATATCCCTCACGGTATATACTCCTATCCGATTCATCCGTTTTTCTGTTTGGCTGCCGATTCCTTTTAAAGCTGTAATCGGTGAATCTAACTTCATACGCTACCTCTTCTTATTCTACGGATATAATATAATAATAAATTGGCTGTCCGCCTTCGTTTACTTCCACTTCCACTTCCGGATATTTTGCCGTAATCAAATCGGCAAACGTCGCCGCTTCTTTCTGCGTCGCCTCTTCTCCGAAATAAATGCTGACAAGGGCCGATTCCTCATCCATCATCTCTTCGATCATTTCCATCATAACGGCTTTTTTATCTGTGCCGACTGCAAGGATTGACTTGTCGCCCACGCCCATATAATCTCCCTGATGGATTTGCTTGTCGTCAATTTCTGTGTCACGGACGGCGTACGTAAGCTGCCCCGTCTTTACAAGAGAAATTTCCGTATTCATATGGTCTGCATTCTCTTTCGGCGACTGATCCGGAATATAATTCACCAAAGCGGTAATTCCCTGGGGAATCGTCTTGGTCGGAATCACAATCACATCCTTATCCTCACAAAGCGAAGCCGCCTGATTTGCCGCCAAAATAATGTTTTTGTTGTTTGGAAGAATAAATACTGTTTTGGCATTTACTTTAGAAACCGCAAGCAGAACATCTTCCGTACTCGGATTCATCGTCTGGCCGCCTTCAATAATGCAGTCCGCTCCAAGCCCCCGAAAGATCTCATTTAAGCCTTCTCCAATAGAAACGGCCACAAATCCCATTTCTTTAGGCTCTTCATCCGGCACGCTCTCCTCTTCCTTCCGGCTTGCGCCGCCCTGCATCTCTTTTTCTTTCATGGCGGAAATCTTCTCATCGCGCTCCAATTTCATATTTTCAATAATAATCGTCGTAAGGCTGCCGTACGTCAGCCCTTTTTGCATTGCAAGACCGGGATCGTTGGTATGTACATGTACCTTTACGATCTCATCATCTGCAACCACTACGATAGAATCTCCGATTTCTTCCAGATAAGATTTAAATTCCCGCTCCTTTTTTTCGTGAAACGGTTTATCAAGCATAATCAAAAACTGTGTGCAATATGCAAAATGAATCTCCTGATTTGCCTGCGCATCTATATACGAAGACGGCTGTACATTATCTTTTGCCGTATGTTCCGAAGACGCTGCGGTAAATGTAATTTTCCTGCCCTGCAAAGCATACAGACCGCCGCGCAGAACTTCCACAAGTCCCTGCCCTCCGGAATCCACTACACCGGCCTGTTTTAATACCGGCAGCATATCCGGCGTCTTTTTAAGCGCCCGCTCCGCTTCTTTTAATACGGCTTCGGCAAACGCCAGCAGATCCGTCGTCGTCTCGGCCAATTCCATTCCCTTTTGCGCAGCTCCTCTTGCTACGGTAAGAATCGTACCTTCTTTGGGCTTCATAACTGCCTTGTAAGCCGTCTCCGATGCTTTTTCCATGGCACGCGCCATTACGGGAACCGTGATCACGTCATACTGTGCGATAACCTTGGAAAATCCGCGAAACAGCTGCGATAAAATAACGCCGGAATTTCCTCTCGCACCGCGCAGAGAGCCGGATGAAATTGCTTTTGCCAAAGATTTCAGATCCGGATTTGACAACGCTTCCACTTCCTTTGCCGCCGACAAAATTGTCATTGACATGTTGGTGCCCGTATCGCCGTCAGGAACCGGAAAAACGTTTAATTCATTGATCCATTCTTTTTTGGCCTCTAAATTGGCTGCTCCCGCCAAAAACATTTTGGTAAACGCAGCGGCATTAATCGAATTGATTTCCACTTTCAAATCCTCCTTAATCGATGACTCTTACACCTTCAACGTAAATATTAATCTTCTCGATTTTCATACCGGTAAATTCTTCTACCTTATACTTCACCGTATCAATTAAATTGTCAGAAACCGTATGAATGCTGACACCGTATGAAACAATAACATGAAAATCAATCATGATCCTGTTTTCTTTTGTAACCGTAACATTTATACCATGTGTAAGATAATCCCTTTTCAACAGTCTTACCAGGCCGTCCTTCATATTTACTGCAGCCATCCCGACGATGCCAAAACACTCGACCGCCACGGAGCCAGCATAAGTTGCAACTACTTCATTGTCAATTATAATTTTCCCCAGCCGGGTTTCCATTTGTCCTTTCATACTTTGACCTCCAGACTTTTAATCAGCCAAATATTTACACTGACATAATTCATTATACCCATTTTTCCTAAAAAATCAATTTGTAATTCGTATTTTTGAAAAAGCTGCAACGCAAAAGCCCCTGATCCATGCTTTCAGGGGCTTTTTGCTCATCCGGCCGCTTCCTTTTAAAGGCCTTTCTTAATGCCGGCTCTCTTAATCTGATTTTTGATGCGTTTATTCTTTTTGAGATTTTTCGGCAATTGAATACGAATTTTCTTCGACGTGCTTTTAAACGCTCCTTTTCCGACTTTTGTCAGTTTTGATTTGTTTTTCACCTTCACGGTTGTCAATTTTTTACAGCCTTTGAAGGCGTTCTTTCCAATCACTTTTACTCCTGCTCCAACCGTAACGGTTTTCAGCTTCTTTTTGCAGTTTTTAAAAGCATTGTCCGCAATCTCAACAACTGTATATTTTACATTGTTGTATGACACCGTATCAATTGTAACGGATCTCGCGTCTTTGCCTTTCACGATCTTTACCGTCTTCTCCGATGCGCTCACGATCTGATACCTGGAACCTTTTACCGTAAACGTATCCGAATCCTGCAATCCGGTATTGTTGGTGTTATTACCGCTGTCATTGACAAGTTTCAGACTCCGCAGCACAGATAATGCCGCTTCCAACTGACTGACAGAGGAATTCGGATTTTGAATGACTGCTTTTGCTTCGTTGATTGCTTTTTGCAATGCTTCTACGGATTCTTTCGTATAACCTGCCGTATTCTGAAGCAATGCTTCCGCCGCTGCTATCGCGCTCTTTAATTCTTCGCTCTTTTGTTCTTTTTCTGTATTATTTACATCACCATCAATTTTTATGTCTTTGAGCGCCTGTAATACGGAAGATAATTCTTCTGCTTTTGCATTTGGATTCTCAAGGAGAACCTCTTTGGCGGCAGAAAGAGCGTTTTTCAACTGGTTCACCGTTTCTTCCGAATACAAATCCGAATTTTTCAAATATTCCTCGGCCTGTTTCATTGCCTGGCTCAACTCATTGGAAACAGTTCGGATGCTCTCTATCTCCTGGTCGTATCCCGCCGGTTTCTCTTTCAAGTTTAAAGCGGCGTCTTTTAATTTTTCATAAGCATACGTATAATCCTGCTCCGAACTGTCTGTATGCGCCACTACTTCCTTCGCTTCATTAAGCGCTTTCGAGAATGCGTTCCAGCTAATATCCGTATATGCGCTGGCTGCAGAATCCCCGTATTGATTGATCTCATTCTGCAAATCATTTGACGTAACCATCTCTCCTGTAATCTCCTTGGAGCCTGTTACTTTTACATATTCTATCTGACCCTCGAAACTGTCTGTATTGCTTCCAATCCGTCCAATCGGAACCATCATTGTGGCAACCTTTCCGGTTCCTCTGGAAACCTCCGGATGATTGGCCTCATAACACGTAGGATTATTGTCCACACGCTGCCCGTTTACATACAATGCTACCTGATCCTGACCTCCATGGAATGAAAGCTCCACCCATTCATTTTTAGGCAGCGTATAATTAAATGTATAATCATATCCCTCTCTGGAAAAACCGACATATGATGTTCCATTTTTGGTTATAGACGCTTTGAAAGCGTATGTTCCATATGTCCCAAAGACATCTTTTGACTCGCAAAGAATCTGGCTGCTTTCTTCGTTCGCGTCCGCATCCATCTTTACTTTCATTGTAATGACAGAATCAGAACCCATCTGATTGAGCGGCGTTTCCACATAGCTTTCGCCTCCGTTTAACTGAAGCGCTTTTCCGTCCACTCCATTTACCTGCTCTGCATTTACCACTTTCGTCAAATTATTTGCGTTTACGCTGGAATCGCTTTTCAACTCTTCGTCAAAAGTCCAGTCAGCCGCTGTGTTTGTCGCAAAATCAACCTCTGCATACATATTTGTGTCGGGAGCCGTGCCGACTTGATCGGCAAGCGCCTGAAACGTAGTAAAATCTGTTTCCTCTTTGTCTACGTCTCCCCATACTTTTGCACTTATTACAGGAAGCGAATCCATAAAACGATAAAACGAATCATACTGGGAAATACCGGCTGCCCTGGTATCTATATTATCATGCCACGCTGCAAAACAAGCTCCTAACATCTGGTCATTTCCTGCCGGGATATGGAAACCGGCAAATACGTTCGGCTGCCAGTTGTTATACAGATTCTGCCTGTCAAGAAAATCTCCGTACGAGCCACGATTTCCGGAGCCGCTTGGCACAATATACAACCCTCCGCAACTCGTCGAACCGTCCACCAGCGTATTGATCAGATCAAATCCCTGATTGAACATATTTTTTGAATTTGCATAAGCGGTAGACCAGATATTCAACTGTACATCTTTGGAAGTAACCGGCGTTGTGCCTCCTTTGTTGGAAAGACTTCCCCACATGCGGACTGTCCGGCCCTCTCCCTGCACAAATTTAATCATATCATCGGAAAACTTCCGGAATGCTTCTTTTCCCTTCTGAATTTCTACCGGATCTTTGGAGTTTGTTCCGTGGTATTCATCGGTACCGATATGAATAATCGTGTCCTTATCAAATACCGGGTCGTCTCCCGTAAAATAATCGCTCCAAATATTTTTCGCAAACTCAGTCGTCGCGGGATTTTCCAAATCCAATTCATCAATCGTATAGGCATGGCTTCCGCCTGTTTCAGACTTTGTCCTGTATTCCGGAAACGCCCTTGTAAATGGAAGCGCATGCGCCGGCATATCCAGCTCCGGTATAATTTCAACGCCAATGACACGGCTGTCTTTGATAAACTGGCGGAACTCGTCTTTTGTATAATACAAATCTTTTGACGTCGCCGTCTCACCTTTTAATTCCGGATACGTTTCTCCGGTATTTTCCACGCCCGACTCTAAGCGGAATCCTGCATAAGCCTGGTCTTTGGCTGCCTGCAGTCCTTTTTGCAGTTTTTCCTCATCCGTACCGGTCTGCTGATTTTTATAATCCTCCATAAAAATCAGGTTATCACTCAAATGCACCTGAAAATTGTTCATTTTATACCAGGACATATTTTTCGCATACTGGTACAAAGCGTCAAGGGTAAATCCTTTTCTTCCTACATCAAGGCTGAACGCGCGCACTTCGTACTTTGGATAATCCCGTATGAACCCCTTTGGAATGCTGCCGTTCGTCTGTTTTAAAATCTGTAAGATTGTTCTTGTAGCCCAATATGCGCCCACCGCGTCTTCCGCTTCCGTAACCACATAATTACCGATTGAAAGCGTGTATCCTTCTTTTCCCAGGCCCTTCCCATCTTCTGAAAAAGCCATATAAAAATCTCCAGCCGAAACGTCTGCCAGGCTGCCGGAAACTGCCGAAATCTCTGTTCCCGTAATTTCTTTGTAGTCTTTGGCAAATACATTTGCCACATCCAGAAGCTCTTCGCTTCCTGCAACAATTTTACTGGAATTGCACGCAAGAAAATCACCTGTTAATCCGTGCCACTCCTGTAACTCCGGAATCACGTCTGGCTTTTCGTTGGCGCCGGATTCTTCCGTATATTTTCCGGGAACGGTGATTGTGTATTCATCTGTTTTTACGGATGAATCACGCACCGTATCTTTTACTTCGTAAAATCCTTTCACGGTTTTTGTCACCAGAGGCTGGTATATCGTTCCGTCTTCCCCGATGATCTGTTCATAATCCGCACAAAAACGAACGGCTGCCACATCTGATTCTGGCATGGAAATTTTATTTCCTTCTATTACAGGAGCTGTAATCTTCGCTGCAATTTCAGAAATATCCGTTATTGCTTCTTCATAAATTTCAAGCTCATAAATAGATGCGCTCGCCCATCCTGACGTCATGTCGTCCGGATCCGTTGCCAGAATATCTGACATCGTCAATCGAATTTTAGAACCCGTCTGCGCTTCATCTAACACGATAATCTCTTCCAAAGCCGGAGCGTATTGATTCCTTGAAAAAATACTAGTCCAGTTGTTTCCATCGGATGAAATCTCAATATTGAAGTTCTGCACAGTCCTTCTTTCCCACAGTATGGAAAAGCTTTTAATCGTCTGCTCTTCTTCCCATGAGAGATTCATGGTAATCGGTCCTGTATTTTGGTTCGAAGCCCACCGTGTGCTTTTGTTCCCATCCGTCGCATCGGATGCCTGTGTGCCTGACTCCGTATCCGATGCTTCCGTCTGCGCCAAAAGAGCCAGATTTCCTTTTCCTGCCTTTGCTTCACCGGACGGAAGCCAAATGGATCCTGCAATCACGCAGAATATAAGAATCCAGGCCCCCATTTTCTTTCGCGTCATTCTTATCATAGCCTACCTTCTCCTTTCGCTTTGCACATTGCATTTATTATCTTATTATACCGTCATCTTCTGTATCGTTCAAGCAAAATAATAAATTTACGGGGCATTGAAAATTACGCCAATGCCCCGCATGAAATATGACAAATTATTTTATTTTCTTTATACCGGCGCTTCGAATTTTTTTCTTTAGATTTTTATTCTTTTTCAGGTTCTTCGGCAGCTTAATGCTGATCCCCTTTGCGGTTTGTTTAAATGCGCCGGCGTTCACCTTCTTTAATTTTGACTTGTTCTGTACAATCACTGTTTTTAACTTTTTACAGTTTTTGAACGCATTTTTGCCAATCACCTGCACATTGGGGCCAAGCGTAACTTTCTTCAGTTTTTTCTTACAACCGATAAATGCCTTGGCGGAAATTTCAACCACTTTATATTCCGCCCCGTTCACGGAAACCGTATTGACAGTAACCGACGGCTTATCTTTTCCTTTTACAAGCTTAACCGTCTTTAAAGCAGCGCTTACTACCTGATATTTCATGCCTCCGGCTTCAAAAGCATCGTTATCTGAAAGGCCTGACGAAACCGGCTGTACGCTCTTTAATGCCAGCAGTGCCTGACTTAACTCTTCCAGCGACGCCCCTCTTGCGAGAACTTCATTTGCACGCTTTACCGCCTCTGCTAATTTAGCAATGGAATCCGCCGTATATGCCGATGGATTTGCAAGCGCCTGATTCGCGTTTGAAATTGCCGCTGTAAGGTCCTGTCTCTTTTGCTGCATTTCCGCTTCTTTCACCGAAACCAGCTTATTTTGCAGGGAATCCAGCTGTTTTACAATATTCTCATATGTCGCCGCTTCCGCATTTCCCAAAACTGCTTTCGCCTGTTCCAATGCTGTCTTAAGCGCCTGTATGGCTTCCGCGGAATACAAATCTGTCCTCTTTGCCTGCTCTTCTATGTCTTTGATCTTTTCAGACAATTCGGTTGCTTTTGTAGCCGGTTTCGTTTCCAGATTAGCCGCGGCTTTCTCTAACTGTTCGTACGCATACAAATAATCTTCCAATGAACTGCCTTCATATGCTCTGATTCTTCTTGCCGTTTCTAACGCGGATGCAAGCATACGAAAACTGGAATCCGTATAAGCATCTTTGTCATAATTTTCATATTTACGGATCATTTCATCCAACTTGGATCCATCAAACGCGATGGGACGGTACAGATTCAATTCAGCAATTGTGCCATGAATTCCGTTATTATCTCCTCCCGCATTATAAATCAAAAGCGATACGCTCTTTGCTTCAATCGGTTCAAATACGGCCTTTTTTCTGTCATAATTGCTTCCCCACATCTCATGGTCAGCTACCATTTCTGTCGTTCCGTCTGCTTTCGTAACCTCAATGCCGTACTCATAAATTCTTCCGTTCTCGCTGTTTTGCCTTGGGAGATAAGTTAATGCATTGATTACGGTTGGATTTTTCAATGTGACGGTAAAAGTATGGTGATCGCTCTCTGTAAAGCATTTGTCCGTTCCATTCCATGCGGAATGCCAAAATGTCTCTTCATCGCCGTCAACTGCCTTTTGCGGAGTCACATCATCTGCCGCAAAGGTACAGGCTTCTACTGTCATTTCGTCATGAGAAACCGCTTCCCCTTCTGTCTCAACTTCCTGAACGGCGCCTACCGTAACAGATTCAATCTGACCTTTAAAGCTATTTGTCTTGCTTCCAATGCGGCCCATCGGAACCAACATCGTAGCCGTCTTTCGAATTCCTTCCTGCGCCAGTTTTTCGCTTAATTCCGTAGTCGGATGATTTGCAAAATAAATATCCGGATTATTGTTGGTTGAAATGATATGGGAATTTCCTTTTTTATCAATCGTCACAGCCAATGTGCCATCTTCATTATAACGTTTATTATCAACCAGTTCTCCATCTACATATAATGCCACATTTTCCTGGCCGCTGTGAAATTCCAGTTCATGCCATGCATCGTCTTTCGGAAGCTCATATTGAAACGAATAATCGTAGCCTTCTCTTGAAAATCCTACCTTGCCGGTGTTTTTCTGCACTGCCTTGAATGCATATGTTCCATAAACTCCAAACGCATCCTTGGACTCACATAAAATCTGTTCTTCTTCTCCGGAATCCGCATCCCGTTTTACTTTCATCCTTAAAACGGCATCCAAACCGATCAGATCCAACTCACCTGGCGTTTCCACATAACTTTCCCCGCCTTTTAAAGAAAGGGATTTTTTACCAGCCGCACTTCCGTCCGCCAGTTCTGCATTGACAGTTTTCGTCAAATCAAAGCCGTTTGCACTGGAATCTTTCGTTAAAGTTTCATCAAATGTGTAATTTAAAACGGTAGACGTAATGTAATCCAACTCTCCGTATATGGAAGTTCCGGGAGCCGTTCCCGTCTTTGCCGCAGCCTGGGTAAATTCTTTGTAATTGCAGTCTCTCGCATCTCCCCAGAGTTTTGCTCCGTACACCGGCGCCGCCTTAAAAAACCGGTCAAAGGAGTCATACTGGGATATTCCGTTTCCACGCGTATCCACGCTGTCATGCCAGATTGCGTAACAACCGCCTAACATCTGATCGTCTCCGGCTTTCATCGTTAAATTGCCGATGACGTTCGGCTGCCAATCGTTATAAATACTTCCTGTATTGATATAATCGTTATAATATCCCGCTGCCGGCACGATATAATTCGGTCCCTCCAGCGTATTGATCAAATCAAAGCCCATGTCGTACATGTCTTTGGGATTTGCATATCCGGTATTCCAGATATTCAACTGTACGCCTTCCGCTCTTACAGGCGTCGTACCGCTCTTATTGGAAAGGCTCCCCCACATACGGACCGTTCTGCCGGAATCCTGCACAAACTCGATCATTCTGTCGGAAAAGCTGCGGAAATATTCTATACCCGTCTGACCGGATACGCCATGGTATTCATCCGTTCCGACATGAATCGTGGTATTTTGATCAAATATCGGATCATCGCCTTCCAGATATTCATTCCAGATTCCCTTGACAATATCCATGGTCGATTCCCCGTCCGGCTCCGCAGCTTCATCCATCTGCGTCAAATCCAGCTCGTCAATCCGGTACCTGCTCCCGGCGCTTCCTCCCGTGGACATAATCTCTGAAAATGCTCTTGTAAACGGCAGCGCATGCGCCGGCATATCAAATTCCGGCACGATTTCCACGCCTCTTACCCTGCTCTCCTGTATAAAGGAACGAAAATCATCTTTCGTGTAAAATACATCTTCGGAAGTTGCCGTCTTTCCTGTCTTCTGGCTTCTTTTTGTAGATTCCAGACGAAAACCTGCATAGGCTTCACGGATTGCCGTTTCTTCATCCGGATAATCTTCAAGGAAAATTAAATTATCGCTGATATGTACCTGAAGGCTGTTTAATTTATACCAGGACATATTTTCGGAAAATTCATAAAGAGCTTCCAATGTAAAGGGTTTTCTTCCTACGTCAAGGCTGAATCCACGCACTTCATATTTGGGATAATCCCGAATGAAGCCTTTGGGAATTGTCCCGTTTGACTGTTTTAAAATCTGTAATATGGTTCTTGTCGCCCAATAGACGCCGGTCGCTGCTTCCGCTTCCACAGACACATATTCATCTACATCAATGGCATAACCTTCCTGATCAAGGCCTTTCTTTGTCTCTGTAAGGGACAGGTAAATATCGCCTTCTTTTGCCATAGACGACGTGCCCTGCCGCACAGCAATGTCCGCTCCGGTAATTTCTTTATAATCCTCTTTCAGTTTTTGCGCAACTTCACTTAAACCCGCATTTCCTACGATTATTTTACCGGAAGACGATGCGGCAAATATTCCCGTCTTGCCGTGCCACTCCTGAAGTTCCGGTATTACAACCGGTTTCAGGTTTAATTTATCATCTGCCGTATACTGTCCCGGAATGAGAACGGCAAATTCCTCAGTCTGCGCAACCGACCCGTCCGCAAGCGTCACTTCATAAAATCCCTTTACCGTCTTTTCTTCCAAAGGCGCATAGATCGTGCCGTCTTCTGCAATGACCTGTTCATAGTCTGCGCAAAAGCGGACTTTGGCGCCCGCCGGAAGATCTTTGGGCATGGAAATTTTGCCGTCTCCCTTTTTGACTTCAGCGGGCGGCGAAATGGCATCAGCCACTTTCTGCGCCTCTGTACGGTTGTCCGGTATTTCATCCTCATATACTTCAATCTCATAAACAGAAGCCGTCTGCCATGATTCCTCGGACGGATTTGCGCTTGCACTGTTTATTTTGCCGATATACAGCCGCAGATACTGTGCCGTTACCGGATCATCCAGCGTAATAATGTCTTTATTTTTCTCCGGGTAACCGGAATTTGACCAAATAGGATCTCCCCAGTTCTGTCCGTCATCTGAAACTTCAAGCCTGTAATTTTCCACATTCCTGCGTTCCCAGTAAATGACAACGTTTTCTATTGTCTGTGGGCCATCTTCCCAGTGAAGCTGTATCCAGGAAGGTCCTTCGCCCAGCGCGGACGACCATCTGGATGATCTCTCCGTCAAATTTCCATCGATTACTTTTTCCGGACCTAAACTATCCGATTCCCGATTCAGCGCTGTCGCCGTTGCGTTTCCCGCAACATTACCAGATTCCGCTGCCTTGATGCCAACAGACGGAAACTGTGCCGTTCCGAGCAACAAAGTAAACGCAAGCATCCAGGAACAAATTTGTTTTATTTTTTTATGCAGCATTTCTTCCTCCCCTTTTCTTTTTTTACCATTATAACTAAAAAAAGAAAATATAACAACTTGATTTTCATAAATTATCTACATATTTTTATCCTATCATTTTTCTCAGGTTCATCTTTCTGCTGATTTTATCCCCAAACATTTTATTAATTTCTGCACAAAACAACATGACATACATTCCAAAATAAAGCCACAGCATAACAAGCACGATCGTAGCCAGGCTTCCATACATGGAAAATCCGTTAAAATATTCCAGGTATACGGATATACCGGCTGAAATGAAATACCAGAATACTGCGCATAATACCGCGCCAGGAAATTGATTCTTCAACGTCAGTTTGTGCCCCGTAATCGCTTTATTGTTAGGCAGTGTCTTAAATAAAATTGTAAAAACAAAACTAAGACCCAAAAGCATAATCAATCCGCGAAGACGAAACAGCGCTTCAGTCGCCTGAGCCAGAATCGGCAGATAACCGGACAATACCCCCTGAATGCTGTTTCCAAACACCAAAAGAACAAGAGCCGCTACGATCGACGCCATAAAAACCAAAGTATACACTACGGCCCAAAAACGCCGGACAAACAGATTTCTTGTCTCATTCACTCCATAGATCATATTAAATCCTGCCGCCATATGTTGAATTCCTTTTGCCGCGGACCAAATACCCGCAATCGCTGTTATCGATACAATTCCCACTGATTTATTGTAAACTTCATGGATAATTGAGATCACAAACGGCGCAATATATTCCGGAACAAGGCCGTTGACGTAACGCATCAGCGTCGCCTCCGATACATACGTATATTTTAACAAGGAACTAAGCACCATAAAAAACGGAATCAAAGAAAGCAGCAGAAAAAAGGCTGTCTGAGAAGCAAATGCCCCAATATTGTCCTCTCTGCACTTTTTTACAAGCAGCCTGATATGTTTTATCCATTTCCAGATCATTTTACATCTCCGTTTTCAATTTCAATATCTTTGAAGAAGAATTTCAAAATCTCTTCACATTTCTTTCCATTCAAAGCCATCGCCTGCGCACCATTCTGGCTCATGCCAATCCCGTGCCCATAACCTCCGCCGTTCATTCTGTAAGTTCCGTCTTCCTGTAACACAAGCGTAGTATATGCACTGGGCAGAAGCCCCGGTTCTCTTTTGCTTTTGTCTGACAGCGTAAGCTCTGTGACTCCCGCTCCCAGCAAAGATCGAACGTTGTATTCATTGCCGGCCAATGCCGTGCCGTTTTCATAATCCAGCTGCAGCTGCAGTATAATTCCGCTCTTGTTGCGCTTTGCAATGCTGATTTTTAAAAGCGCGCCAAATCCGCGCATTGAGTCTGTTTCTTCTCCATTCTGATTGATAAAAGAGATATTTTCCGGCGTCCTGGCTTTTTTCGCGTTTAAGATCTCTTTTATTTTGCTTTGCGTTTCCTTGGACGAAAAATCAGCGGCTGCAGTCCACCGGAAAAACGGCTTATCTTTTTCATAAGCAGATGGATCCGGCACAGAAATAAACGCTTCAAATGTTTCTTCATTCGACAAATCAATTTCGCCGCCGCCCTCTTTTACAAGCCCCTTTTTCAGATAGCCATAGCCGGGATCTGCGTCAAGGCCCCACGCTTCCCCGTCGTCCGTCACTCCTGCAGAAGTCGAAAAATAGTAAGCCTCCGCCGTCTCACCCTGATAACGAATTACCTGCCCGGCCGTATCCAACACGGCCGCATTTGTCTTCTCATCCCGGTTTTGTTTGTTATAAACCTGGTAATTGGTCGTATCATCCACATGTGCGCCAAACTCTGCATAATCCCCGTGTTCCAGCTGAATATATGCATAACTTCTGGCGCAGACAGCCTGTGCCTTTAAAGCCTCCAGTTCATAAGAAACCGGCATTTCGCTTGGCACAACGGCGCAAAGATACTGTTCAATCGGAAGCTCATTTACCACGGCATATCCCTCCGGATATTTTCTTAACTCTATCGTCCCGGTATATCCGTTGGAAATATACTTACCGTCCGCATCGCATAAATAAAGCATTCCGTTTTTGGATTTCGTTTTAATTCGAACGCTTCCTTCCGTCGAAGCAAGCAGTTTACTGGCCTTAGCAACCGATTTTGCTTTTCTGTTTTTCTTGCCGTCTTTCGTAATAATACGATAAGGCTCGCTCGCACTGACACGAATTTCATCATGACATTTTTTTCCGTCTTCCGTTAAAAGAAGCACTCGGATTCGGCTGATTTGCGCCGGTTCAGTCAGCAAAACGGCTTCAATGCAATCCCTGGCGACCACATACTCTGCCTTCATATTTGCGATCACAATGTCAGACAACTCTTTTTCTTCCGTTGTTCCATATGTTTTATATACCGGGAAATTTTCTGAACGCCTGATTTCACCGTATCCTTCAATTTCTATTGTCGTCTCATTTACAGCGATCAAATTGCCCTTGATCGTATCTTCTTTTACCTGGATCTTAGAAATTACGCCGTCTTCCCACACCAGATCACAAACACGATCCCTGATCTCCTTTCCATCGCCTCCGGTCAAAAAAGTTTGATCTTCTTTGGGGTCTGACGGTGTTTCTGCATCTTTCGTTCCAATCTTTAATTCATACTGCCCTTTATGAAACAAAAAAGTAATTTTCTCATTTTCCGCACTCTGCACGTAAACATTGGACAAAACGGCGGACTTACTCTTTAGTCTGCTAATTCCAATGATTTTATCCTCTTTTATATAAAATTCCGGGGAAGTCATATCCTCCAGAACCGGATCTTCTAATTCACAGGTATAAACCCCCGATGCACACACAATCGTATTGCCATCTTGATTTAAAATAACAGCTTCTTCCTTTTTTACGGAAACCTCTTCGTCAAGCAAGTCCAATAACTGTCCATAGATCCCATTCCATTCTTCTCTGGTGAGCGTTTTCGCTTCCTGATTGCGAAATGAAAAAACCGAACGCTCCGTATCTTCTTGCGTATCGTATGTAATATACTCGGCGCTGGAAGTCTGGTCTAAAATCCATGCAATGGTATCCGTTGTGACAACTTCTCCCATCTCTGCCTCTTCCATTTTCTCTTTCCACTCATCTTTTGTATAATAATAGAAGCTAAGCATTGCTGGAAGTTCTTTTGTCTGCACATATTCTTCAGAATACTCGTATGTTTTCTCATCTCCGGAAGCGCTAAAAAATATAATAAAGAACAGTCCTGCCAATCCCAAAACTGTAATGAATAATTTTGTTTTAATTTTCACGTTATACTCCTTACAATTCAGTCTTTTTGCCATTCGGGTATCCCTCTTTGCCTTTCGGCAATAATAAGCAAATACCCTCCGGGTATCCCTTTTTGCCTTTCGGCAATAATAAGGAAACACCTTACCGGTATCCCTTTTTGCCTTTCGGCAATAATAAGGAAAAGAAGCTGCCCAAAAAAAGCAGCTTCTTTCATTTGTATGTTGTCATTTGTTCATTTATGACGTATCTTCTGTATTTTTATGCATCCTTTGTACATAAAAAATCTTCTGTATTTCAGTTTCTTCTGTATTTCTTATTGTTTATCTTTTGATCCGGTTTGCCACTCAAGGGCTCACCTTAGGAAAAACCCAAAATGCCGTTTCCTGCAATTTTGAGTCCTAGCCAAAGCCAGGTGGGTAACCGCAGCCTCTCTTCTGCCTTCCGCTGCAAAACGACGGCCTGACATCCAATCGGCAATGTAGGAAACCCATAAAGAAAATGTAGGTTCAAAATAACAGGGTATCGAACACCTCAGGAATTTAAATTAAGTATACCTTACTATTCCACATTTTTCAATGCAAAATACATAAAAAAATAAGGGAACCTGATACAAGATTCCCTTATTTTGTAATTCACGACAACAGAAAGCCCGAAAAATGGCTTTTCTATTGGTTTTTTACCAAAAATTTAACTTAATCTAAAGTATACGCAAACTTGAGAAAAGCGCACATGGCGTCTTCTGACGTTTACTTGAAGTTCAGATTAAAGAGATGCGGCTTCATCTACAATTTTCTTTAATGCAGCAAGAGCTTCATCCGGAAGTTTATCGTAACCATCTTTCTTGGTTGCGAAATCTTCTACTGCTTTTACACGGTTCTCCATTGCATTTTTCAGAGCCGCCACATAATCTTTGTCCGTTAAGTCTGGTTTGAAATCGCCTGTTTTGCCTGACCAGTCATACATAATTTCAATATCTTCAAATGGTCCCCAGCCTTCAAAGGTTGCCTTTCCTTCTACAATCGTCTCTAAAATTCCAAGCGTATCTGCAGGTTTTACTTTTGCCCCCATAAAATCGCCGGTATTTACGATGTAGCAGTCTACGTTCTTCTCTTCTACCAGCTTTTTAAACTTCTCATAGTCGTTTACAAGCGGATAAGTTCTGAATGGGTTTGCATAAGGAACGATACGAAGCGCATTTAAGTCTGTTCCGGCAGCCACACGCTCTGCGGTAGATGTCTTGGTAGCAAGCGTTGCGCCCATTACGGATGCCAGTGCGGATCCTTTTAATTTTACTACAGGCGGAATGCACGGATCTTTCATAATCCAGAAGATTGCGTTTACAGGAGCGTCAATCTTATCTACGCGGTTTGGTGACCACAGCTTGGATTTGATTGCGCGGCCGTTGCCGTTACGGATGTCTTCTGTTACAAGCTGAATCTTTCCTTCGGAATCTTGCGTCGCGGAACAGTTCTGTGCAGACAATAAATACTGATTGTCCGGGCAGCCCGTCGGGTAATCTGCCGTCTTATCAAAATAAGTAGGCTCTAACGCTACAGAAGAACAGGTGTCCGTATTGATGATAAATGCATCGTCATGCAGAACGGTGATCGGATATTTTCCATCGTGTTTTGCATGTGTCAAAGTGGATTTTCCGGAACCGGAAAGACCGAATACGGATGCAACGTATTTGGAACCGTCTGGCAGAGTATATTCTTTCTGTCCGCCGTGGCAGGAAGCGTAGCCGTTTCTGTTTGCAATTGCCCATGCCATGGTCAACGTGCCTTTCTTATGCTCTCCGAAATATCTCATACCAAGGATACATGCGCAGTTTTCTGCGGTATCAAAATAGCATAATGTTAAAGGATCGCTTAAGCAGCTAAAGTCAACGTCAGGTCTCTCCTGCGGAACCCACTGCGGATCGGAGAAGATATAAATATCCGGCTCTTTTCCGTCTCCGACTGCTTTGGAGTTTTTGTACATTTTTACATATTCATCAGACATATACTGGAAGTTCAGCATCCAGTTGTACATGATATTTTCTTCACCTTCCGGAATCAGAAGATGCGCTTTTACCATAAATTCAGGATCCAGACCTACAAACACTTCCGCATGGTATAACGTTTTCCAGCGTGACTCATAAATAGCGTCCATAGCCACTTTATCAAGCTTTGCTGCGTCTACGCCCGGCTCGCCTTTGATGCGGCGCGCAGCGGCATAGCGGCCTGTTACGGCTCCGTCATTAAATAAAAGAACTTTTGCGTCTTTGTCAAGTCCGAACTCTTCTCCTCTATATACAGGCATATCCGTAACAATCGTTCCTGGTGAATTTTTTGCTAATTCATATGCCTCCCTTAATGTAGATACCTTTACTACATTGTTACCGTAAAAAGCACCCTCAATGATGGAACGGGTTTTGGAAAAACCAACTTTTCCGGCGCCAATTTCTTCAATTGGATAATACGCTTTTGTTGCCATGAAATTTTCCTCCTTAAACTAATCTATATCCTCAAAATATACCACTTACAAATATACACTATGATATTTTTTTGTCAATGTTTTTTACAAAATTTTTATTTTTGATACGGCCAAATAACATGGCATGCACAGGCTCTTTCCGTTCACTGCAAAGACTTCGGACCAAAAAGCTCTGGCAAAAGCTCCGCCAGCGTAAATATTTTATAATCCGTCAAAGACCTGGCAAGAATAATCTGAAATTTTTCCGCATCGCAAAATTCTGCCATCACCTGTCTGCACACGCCGCAGGGAGCCAGATAATCCTGCGCATCTCCCGCGATCGCGATCGCCTTAAATTCCCGCACGCCTTCCGATACAGCTTTGAAAAACGCGGTTCGCTCCGCACAGTTTGTCGGAGAATACGCTGCGTTTTCAATATTGCATCCTCTGTAAATTGCGCCGTCAGAAGAAAGCAATGCGGCTCCCACATGAAAACCGGAATACGGAGCATAGGAATTTTCTTTTGCTTCGTATGCTTCCCGGATCAAATGATAAATATCCATGCGCTCTCCTCCTTTCTACGATTTGCCTGTATGTGAAAGCAGCATGGAAATTGCGGAACTCGTTCCGATGCGGCTGCATCCGGCCCGGATATAATCTTCCATTTCTTCTTTCGTTTTAATTCCTCCCGCCGCTTTTATTTTCACGTTTTCTCCTATGTTTTCTTTCATCAGGCGGACATCCGCAAGCGACGCTCCCGCCGTTCCGAACCCGGTGGAAGTTTTGATGTAATCCGCGCCCGCGTTCGTAACCGCTTTACACATAGCAATCTTTTCTTCTTCCTCCAGATAACAGGTCTCAATAATTACTTTCAGAATATTATCTTTTACCGCTTCTTTCACCCGGGCAATTTCAGCTTCCGCTTTATCATATTCTTTATTTTTTACGTTGCAGATATTAATGACCATATCAATTTCACAAGCTCCGTCCCGGACCGCCTGCAAAGCCTCCTCTATTTTTGATTCCGTAGAATTATATCCGAGCGGGAATCCGATTACCGTACATATATTTAACCCCTCAAACGTCTCATGCGCTCTTTTTACATAGCACCCCGGAATACAGACAGAGGCCATTCCATACTCCATGGCTTCCTGACAAAGCTTTTTGATTTCATCCCACGTTGTATATGGTTTTAATGCCGTATGGTCTACGTAAGCAAATAAATTCTGCATTATATTTTCCTCCGTTTCATGGCTGCGCCGTTCTTTTCTTTACTCTACCAAATATCGCACCGCCATGCAATATTTGCCGTCCCATTTAAGTACAAAAAATATGAATAAAGTATAAATTTATTTAAATTTGTTTAAATTACTTATTTTTTCTTGTTTCATCATACCATTATATGGTATCATGTCTGAATAGATAGAAAGGAGGTCTTATATGCAGACAAATTCATACAGTGAAATTACGCCTGAAATATTAAAACTATCCAAACTCTGTGAAGAGACCGCAACTATTCGTCCTGAATTATACTCAGAATATGACGTCAAAAGGGGTCTTCGTGATTTAAATGGAAAAGGTGTATTAGTCGGCCTGACTCAGATTTCTGACGTCTGTGCAACCAAAATGGAAAACGGACAGCCTGTTCCCACTGACGGCGACCTTTATTATCGGGGATACAATGTAAAAGATATTGTAAAGGGAATCAACGACAAAAACCATTTTGGATTCGAAGAAAGCGCCTATCTGCTCCTATTTGGAAAACTCCCGTCAAAGCAGCAATTAGAGGAATTTACGTCTCTTTTAAGCGAATACCGGACATTACCCACAAGTTTCGTCAGAGATATTATTATGAAAGCGCCCAGCAACGATATGATGAACACGCTTGCCCGGAGCGTTCTTACCCTATATTCCTATGATGAAAAAGCAGATGATATATCCATTCCTAACGTATTACGGCAATGTCTTCAGCTTATCAGCCTTTTTCCACTTTTATCTGTATACGGGTATCAGGCATACAAACATTATCATGACGGTGCCAGTCTATTTATTCATCAGCCAAAACCGGAATATTCCACCTCAGAAAATATTCTTCATATTTTAAGGCCGGATTCCAAATTTTCTGCATTGGAAGCAAAATTACTGGATATTGCCCTTATTTTGCATATGGAACACGGTGGTGGCAACAATTCCACATTTACAACGCATCTGGTGTCTTCTTCCGCAACGGATACATATTCTGTCATTGCAGCGTCCTTAGGTTCCCTGAAAGGACCCAAACACGGCGGCGCGAATATCAAAGTTGTTAAAATGTTTGAAGATATGAAGGAAGAGCTAACGGACTGGACGGATGAGGAAGAGGTCAGCCGTTATCTGCGCGCTCTATTAAATAAAGAAGCTTTTGACCATGCAGGTCTGATTTATGGTATGGGACATGCCGTATATTCTCTTTCTGACCCGCGTGCGGTTATTTTCCATTCCTTCGTCGAACGTCTTTCCAAAGAAAAAGGCAAGGACAAAGAATTTGCGCTCTACACGCTCGTGGAACGCCTTGCCCCAAAAGTAATTGCGGAAGAACGCAAAATCTACAAAGGCGTCAGTCCCAACGTAGATTTTTACAGCGGATTTGCCTATTCCATGCTCAATCTTCCGTTGGAGCTCTACACTCCGATTTTTGCTATCGCAAGAATTGCAGGATGGAGCGCGCATCGTTTGGAAGAGCTGTCATACAACGGCAAGATCATGCGTCCCGCTTATAAATATGTAGACAATCACAAGAAATATGTGCCTGTTGAAGAACGTTAACAGGCAGATGCCAGTGGCTTTCTTAGCATAAAATTAAAAATGTACACCAGATCCAGTGTCAACCGCATTTGATCTGATGTACATTTTTTATTCGGAATGCCGTTTCACTGCCCATCCCATTCCCATCACCCACACAGCTGACAGCGTAAGTCCCAGAACCGGCGCAGCCATAACAACTCCCGAAAACAAAAGCATCACTGCCGGAACCATATATTTTCTGGGATGATGCCACAAATCGCTCTCTATGTTCCACCCACGGATGGGATACACCCATTCTAAAAAAACGGAGCTGACCGCGCTTTGTATGGCAAAGAAAACTGCAAGAATAAGCATATAAGCCGTTACACCGCCCGCCTGAATCTGCAAACTGCAAAGAAAAACTGCATACGCGGCTATATTGCACAAAAAAATAAACAGAACGTACGGCACGCAAAACATCCTCTTTTGGCCGGGCAGATAACGCACCGCACACTCCAGATCCGGATCGCATGATAACAAAATACAAACAGGCGTATTCAAAGATAGCACAGCAAATCCGATCGGAACCGCAAACGCGCGCTCCATACTCCCCAAAAACGCCGGCAGCGCACAGGCCACACACCACATAACCGCCATATTCATCCAATAATTTTTATGCTCTTTCAGATACCGGAAGAAATAAATCCATATGGACGCATGTTCCCGATATTTCTTTATTTCACTCTTCCCGCTCTTCCAAACACAAAAAACATATCCATCCGCACGCTGCAATGCCAGACATGCAGCGGCTCCGCTGACGAAAAGCATCGGCCAAAACCAAGGCCCGTCGCCTAAACAACAGATGCCGGCAAATAACGCGATAATCCAGAGACCGTCTGCATACCAGTATTTTTTCAGAACACAGACCGCGGCAGCCACAAGAACCGCATTCCCAGCGCAGAGCGCGCTCCCCAGAACGACGATTGGATTCCAATATGATACGGCAAACAAGACCGCCAGAAGCGCCGCCGTTTTTGTCAGACAGGTATAAAGGCCAAGGACAGCCACATATGAAAAAACAAATCCGCGTCTTTCAAACGGAAGCATCACCATATTCTGCATATTGACAACGCTCTCTTTCGAAGAAAGAGCCCGCCACATAACGCCGGCGGTAGAAACCGACACCATAAGATACAGGACAGACGGCGCAATCCGTATCTTAAAATCCGCAAAAAACAGCCCGCCAAACACAATCAGGTCGATCAGAACCATCCGCAGATACCTTTCAAGGTTTTCGCCAAATATATTTTTTAAAAACGCTTTAAATACCATTTTCATAACGCAACGCCTCCCGAATCTTAGCGGCATTTATCTGCCCGCCCGCAAATTCCTGCCGTATCCGTCCGTTTTCCAAAACAAATACACGGTCAGAAGTCAGCGTAATGCTTTCCAGAATATGTGAAGAAAACAGAACTGTTCCATACTTTTTGTAATCGGCTATTTGTTCATACAGATATTCCGTACTTTCAAAATCAAGGCCGTTGACCGGTTCGTCCAAAAGAAGCAGCCTGGGTTTTAAGGCAAAAGCCGTAATCAAAAACGCCTTTTTTTTGCTGCCCGTCGAAAGGTCTTTCAACAAAACATTCGTGTATTCTTCAAAACGAAATCCTCTCACAAGCTCTGAAACATCCGGCAGCCTCTTTTGATAAGCTGAAAAAACATAAGAAATATATTCCCAAAACGTAAAATAAGAAAAGGAATGATCCTCGGCAAATACCGTATAACGGCTTAGTTTAAAATCCAGGTCCCGAAATTTTACAGGGTGGTCGCCAAACTGGATACGTTCTGCGCAGAACGTAGGCAGCAGTCCGGATAACACTTTTAAAAACGTCGTTTTTCCGGCTCCGTTTAATCCAATCAAACCTGCCGTTTCATGTTCGTAAAGTTCAAGGGATAAGTCCGACAGCGTCCGTTCTCTTCTGTCATACCATGCGCATAAACGTTCTATTTGCAAAAGTGATTTTTCCATATCACTCGCCTCCTCTGCCGCTTTTTTTCCATATATCATATGCTGAAAACAAAAACACACCGCCCAATACAATATAAAAACCCATGATTTCCAATTTGCCCGACATGCCGCTGATTGCGGCAGCCGCAAGAAAAATCAAACCGATGATTCCACGAATCCATACATGACGCATACGCATTCCCTCCTAAAATTATTCTTTGTCTCCTGTGTCTTTATCATAACCGAAAAAAATCCACCGTACGGAAATGTCCGCAAACGGCAGTTTTTTGACCGCGAAAAAGCTGCAAAACATATCCGCATGTCTTGCAGCTGATGAATTCGCTGATTGATTTTCTATTCTATGGATATTCCCTGGTAAGATAAAGTTGCAACCGCCCGAAATACGCAGTCCGTATAAGAAGTCTGTACCATACCGTCATATTTTTCCGCAGCCGCGCGGGCGCTTTTTAACCCCCAGCCATGCAGTCCGTTCTTATCTTTTGATGTTTGCAGCGCGTTATCTTTTACAATTGGCATAACCGCAAAACTATTCTCCGTCTTAATCACCAGCATTTGGTTGATGCGGCGTATCGTAAGTCGGATAAACCGCTGATTGGGTTTCTGCACCTGTTTTGCCGCCTCCAAAGCGTTGTCCAGCAGGTTTCCTAAAATTGCGCACAGATCTGCGCTCCTTAAATTTGTATGACGCGGAAATTCCACTTCGACCTGATAGACGATTCCATATTCTTCCGCCGCCGCGGCTTTCCTGTTGATCAGATAATCTAACGTTTCATCACCGGTCCACACCATATCGGCCATCTTCTGCACCGGCGTCTGAAGTTCGTTAAGATACCGCATGGCTTCTTCTGTTTTTCCATGCAAAAGCATCTGATGCAGAATGCCGATATGATTGTGCAAATCATGAAACAGCTTTGCATTAGCAGCATATATTCTGTTTAAATTTGTATAATCACGTTCCAGCAGCTCTTCCTGTTCCGCTTTCAGCTTCGCCAGCTGTTTTTCCACTTCATACTGCCGGTTCATGTAAAATACCAAAACAGCCATCATCAAAACGACCGACTGCACCGTCCACATACGCAGGGTATCGTCAGAAATTACAAGCGCCTTCTGCTCGGATAAAGTTACAACCGCAAAAAATCCGGCCAGGGCAATGAAAAAAGCAAAACGAAACGCTTCTTTCCCAGTGATCGTAATTGATTTTAAAAAACACCCTGCCAGGACTGCCAAAATAATATGCAAAAGCCATATCACCGTCTGCCCGCCGCCTGTTTTGGAATCCAGAAAAGAATGCGAATGAAACGCTGCGCCCAACCATGCCGCAATTAAAAACTGCCAGAACCAGACTGCAATTTCATAAAAAATGCTGATAAACATGCTCATTCTGACGTCCGCTCCCTGCAAACGCCATGCACAGGCCACCGCCAGAACCATCTCCAGTATGATACGGTAAAGTTCCGGCATCCCCGCTGCATAAACGACGGCAGATATAAGAACCGAACCAAAAAGAACCGCAAAAACACTCTTGCCGCCCGGTTTTTTAACCGATAAAAATCGAAAAATAAAAATCAGACAAACGAAAACGCGCACGATTCCAGCCGCAAGACCGGAAAACCAAAACACCCAATCCGTCATATATGCATCCCCCAGTAATGATTCATCCGCTCTTTTACTTCCTGTAAATGCGCACGGCTTACCGGAAGGGATACGCCTGTTTTCAATACGGCCATGCCGTCTTTGATCTGCATGATATGTATCATGTTCACAATGCAGCCCCGGTCAATATAGATAAATTCTTCCGCATTCAATTCTTCATACACCTGCTGTAAGCTTTTTCGCACTTTAGATGTGCCTCCCCGCGCAATGAAACTGGCATTTTTCCCATCCCGCTCAATATAGTAAATCTCACGGTAAGGAATTTTTTCAAACCGGCTGTTTGTCTGAATGGCATAAGCTTTTCCGGCTTCCAGTTCTATCAATTTGACTGCGTCCCGAATCGCAGGAGGAAGCCGTTTCTCTATATCGTTTTTCGGCACGTAACGAAATATGGACAATTCAAACGCGTCAATGGCATATTCCACATGCGACGTAATAAAAATAATTTTCACATCCGGCAGATACGGCTTGATTTTTTCCGCCATTTTCATACCCGTAGTCCCAGGCATTTCTATATCCAGCAAAATCAGATCAAAATAAAAACGATCTTCTATAATATCATAAAGCAGATTATCACCGGACGTATAGGATTCTATTTTCCCAACGCTTCCACATTCCGCCAGACATCGTCCGGCAATTTCCCTGTGGGCCAAAACAACTGCTCCATCGTCATCACAAACCGCTATATGCAGCATACCATCACCTTCCTGTGCCAAGTATACTACATTCCGTCTTAATTCTCAATGAAAAAAGCCCGCGTTACATCATCGTGTCGTCTCTAAGAACCTCCGTCAGACTGATCTTGCGTATATTTCTCCACGCCAGAAGATAAGCCAGGACCATGGCTCCTAATATTGCCAGCATAAACAGAACAACCGGCACAAGAGGCGCCTCGGCCAGAAATTCCCCTGCAGCGACATAACTCATGTTCAGCATATACCATACGGCAGCCGTTGCCAGAGGAAGGGCAATCGCAATCGGACGGCACGCGAATATAACCGCCTCAATGCAAAACATTTTCCGGATTTCTCCCGGCGTCATGCCAATGGAGAAATATCTTGCAAATTCCCGTTTTCGCTGGCGCACGAAACCCATTGCATTGGAAAATACATTGCCAACGCCAATAATGGCGAGCAAGACGCAGAATCCTCCAAATATAGCCTTTAGCCCCCGTATCTGCGTTTGATTCTCTTCATATTCCTGTATGCGGTTTTCACTTTCCACAGTATTGTCCGCACTCACAAGCAAATCCAGTTTTTCCTGTAATGCGCGCAATTCTTCTGCCGCCGCGTTTTCTTCTCCAAGAACGCAAATATAAAAATCTTCTTCTGCGCCTCCAATCTGTCCTTTGATTTCTTTCCATAAAGACGCCGGCATAAAATGCACCAGCTCATAATAATCAGACGTTGCATATTCTTCTCTCAAGCGCGGCGCATCCTCTTCTTCTATATAAGACAAAACCGGTATTTCCGCCGCGCCCACTTCTCCAATCATCTGACTTAAACCATTCGCCTCATTTTTTACTTGCGGATTTGTTTTGATGTAAGGCATAAAATCCGGATGCCGGAAATCAGGATTCGTAACATCACGAATCTGATTTAAGATAACCGCCCCGTCAAGACGCGGCGCAATGCCCATCCTCTCACAATAAGACAGAAAACTCTTATCATCCAGTATGACAACCGGAGCATTTACCAGATGTCCTCCGTCCACTTTCTTTGCCTGTTCTTCAGACGCATGGGAAAATCCGCCGGCCAGCTTCATTTCTTCACTCATCTCTTCTTCTGTAATGATACGCCTTGCCATGGCTTTTTGATACACGATAACGCTTTTGATTCCAGGAATCGCGGAAAGCTCCTTCGTTCCTGCAAAAGAATCTATCTCTGCGTCTTTTACGGTAATCATAATATCCCATACGTCTTGATACCGCTCAAAATACGTTTCTCTTGTGCTGATTACCGAAAGGGAAAAGAAGCACTGCATCACCGCAAATGCAAGAAACGAAAAAACCAGGGATAAAGACGCTGTGCGCAAAGATTTCCGCTGCGCTTTTAATGCATTGACCGCCAGCTCCCCTTCCACGCCAAACAAAAATGCCGACAGCCTGGAATTCTTTTTTCGCTTTAACTGAAGCTCCCCTGTGTTTTTGATTGCTTCCAGCGGTGTTTTCCTGCTTAACTTCCAGGCCGGAAGCCACGCGGAAATCCAGATTGTTATCACAGTAACCAGCAGCGTCAGGATAAAAATCAGGGGATGATAGCCCCAGACGGCTTCATGCCGTCCTGAAATCCGGCTTCCCAAAGCGTTTGCCAGATGAATCAGTCCCATGCTGCCCGCGATGCCAAGAAAGTTTCCGGCCAAAACCGGGATTGCGCATAAAGCGGCCGCTTCCTGTAAAAGACAGACCCGGATTTGTTTTGGAGTAGCTCCGATACTTGAAAAAATGCCGAACTGATGCATCCTTGAATGCATGGATACCGCAAAGGAATTGTGTATAATCACAATCAAAGAAACTGCCGCCATTGTCAGAATCAAAAGAAACAACGGAAATACCATTCTTGGCGCCGTATCGTTTTCATCCCGGATCAGATACATTGCCAGAAGCGGATAATTGTAAACGATCTTTTCAGGCGCGCATCCAATCATCTTCGCAATGTAGGGCGTACCGGAAAGAACGGCGCGCAAATCGTCAAAATAAATATCAACGACCTCTTCTCCGCCTTTCTCATTGACCACCGCATCTTTTACATGGACAAAATTTCTGATGTCTTCGAGATCTTCCCTGTTCCATTCTCCTGTGATCCGGCTATGCCATCCTCCTTCTTCAAGGGTAATGCGTTCCACCTCATACTTCCACATATTATAAAACATTCCGCATAACAAAGATAAAAGCAAAGCCGAGATCAAAGCGGAAAGGCGGATGGACAAACTGGATGAACGGTTGTTTTTCGTGAAATTTTTTGTATATTCTCTCCACATAGCGCTACCTCCGCCGCTCGTCACAAATGATGCGCCCGTCTTCCAGAGTAATGACGCGTCCGGCTTCCAAAGCCACTCTTTCATCATGGGTAATCAGCAAAATCGTCTGATTAAAATTGCGGTTGGAAAGCTTTAGCATGTCAATGATTTCTCTGGAATTTTTCTGATCCAGATTCCCCGTCGGTTCGTCCGCCAAAAGCAGCGCCGGACGGTACAGCAAAGCGCGCGCAATAGCAACCCTTTGCTGCTGGCCGCCGGACAGCTGATTTGGCAGCGCGTCTAACTTCTCTGACAGGCCAAGCGAAGCGATTACTTTCTCAAAAAATTCTTTGTTTGGTTTTTTCTTATCCAGCTTAAGCGGCATCTGTATATTTTGCCGCACCGTAAGCGTCGGAATCAGATTGTAAAACTGATATACCAATCCTACTTTTCTGCGCCTGAAAATCGCAGCCTGTGTCCGGTTTAATGTGGACAAATCGGTTCCGTCGATCATCACCTTGCCTTCCGTAGGCTTATCTACGTTGCCAAGTATGTGCAGCAAAGTGGATTTCCCAGAGCCGGACGCCCCGATGATTGCTGCGAATTCTCCTTTCTCAAGGGAAAGATCGATTCCATCCAGCGCCACGGTCTGATTGCCGCTATTGCCATATACTTTTCTGACTCCTTCACATTTTAAAATCTCCATTCTGATGTTCTCCTTTCGTCTGTATGCCAATCCCCGCGCATCACGTTTCCAGTTCCATTCTAACAAACGAAAGTTACAGCTTAGTGACTGTAAAATCTAATTTCAAACAACGCTCCCCTCCCTTCCTGATTTCTTGCGCGTATCGTCCCGTTCTGACGTTCAATCAGCTCCTTTGCCAATGCCAATCCGATTCCAATGCCGCCCTCTCTGGCATTTTGCCCCCGGTAAAACCGCTCAAAAAGATGCGGCATATCCTCTTTTGCAAAGCCTTCTCCATCATCCCAGATCAAAATTTCCGTATACAGGGGATTTTGTGCATAAGAACAGTGAATCATTCCTTCGTGACTGTGTTCCATACAGTTTTTCATCAGATTCATAACCGCCTCCATCGTCCAGTCCGGATCCAGCTCAACCATCATTTCCCCCAGCTCCGGTATATGAACGGAGGTCTTAGCTTCTGCAAACAATTCCTCTAAATTGTCCGCAGCAAGAACAAGCAAGGTAAAGACGTCTGTTTGTTTCCTTTGCAGCCGGATCGCTTCTGCATCCATTCTCGCTAATAAAAGCAGAGCCTCCTCCAAATGCGTAAGCCGCAAAATCTGTTTTTCGATCTGTTTGAGATGGACGCTGCCAAACTCCTGCTTCATCATCTGGACAGATAAAGAAATCGCTGTAATCGGCGTTTTTATCTGATGCGCAATATTAGAGAGATTCTCCGCAAATTCGTTTTTCGTCTGTAACGCCGCGTCTTTTGTCTGATAGAGATACGTCACCGTTTTATATATTTCATCTTCTAACTTTGAAAAATCATCCTCACCAGTTGCGGAGAGGATGATTGCTTTGCCAGTATTCACCTGTTCCAAATTTGCGGAAAGGGCCCGAATCCGTCTGTTTTCCATTTCATTCCGATACCAGAAGGTCAAAAAAAACAGCGACATTCCGACCAAAAAAAACACCGTTAAAATCATAATATTACGCCGATAATACAAATCCAGGAAATCAAAAGCCGCATATTCCGCCATTTCTCCGCAATCCTCATTGAGCAGCCGAAAGAAAATCCGTCTGTCGCGGTAAGAAATAAACAAAGCGGAGACAGTGGAAACAATCAGGCTGACAGATGCTGTCAATCCCAAAATCACTACCATATTTTTGCGTCCGCTCATATCGTATCCTCCATGCGGTACCCCACGCTTCTGACCGTTTTCAGACAGACCGGCTGTCCCAGCTTATCCCGCAGCCGCTTGATGGTAACGGTCAAAGTATTGTTGTTCACATAATTGCCATTTGCATCCCATATCTTTTCCAGAATTTTTTCTCTGGTAACCGTCTTTCCTTTGTTTTCCATCAGATACAAAAGCAGCTGGTACTCCACTGCGCTTAAAGCAATTTCCTCTGACCCACAGGAAACCGTACGGCCATTTACGTCCATCCGGATTCCGTCGCAGGAAAGATATTGCCGCGTCACATTTCCGGTTCTGCGCAACAATGCCAAAATGCGCGAATACAGCACTTCTAAAGAAAACGGCTTCACCACATAATCATCCGCGCCGTTTTGAAAACCGGAAACTATATCGCCGGAATCCCCCCGAACCGTAAGGAAAATAACCGGCAGCTCTTTCCATTTGCTACGAATCCACCGGCACAGGCCGTCTCCGCGTCCGTCCGGCATATTCCAGTCCAGCAAAACAAGGGCTGGCACATGCATGCCAATGGCATGCCTTGACTGTGCCAGCGTCTTACATATCGTCACGCGAAACCCTTTTTGTTCCAAATATTCTTTTACAACATCTGCAATATCCGAATCATCTTCGATATAATATAAATCAATCATTGTCCACTCCGCATTTTCTTTTCATTATAACAAAATAAAGTTACAGATGCGTGACAAATTCGCTTTTGGACGATTCCTCCTTTTCATTTTCCAGTTCTTCCCTCTTTCGGCACACCGTCTTCCATTCGCTGGGGGGCGCGTAATTCTTTGAAATTCCATCGTCTTCATACAGCACATACTCCACTTTCTCATCGGCAATGCCAATCCATACCAGATGATCCGCGGAAACATCCTGCGTCGTCTTTGCATCGTCCTCCAGAACGGCAAACGGCAGCATATGATTCTTTTTCACAAAAAACACGACTTCATCCAGCGCCACGTCCAGATAGTGATGGCCTCCCGCAAGCGTATGATACGTCCGCTCTTTGTCGGAACGCATCCGCACCATCAGCATTTCCTCCGGAAGATATACATATCTGCCCTTCGCATTCTGCGTATACACCGGGGCAATCATCAGGCTTTCTCCGACCATAAGCTGATCCTCTACCAGATAAGCATGCGCATCTTCAGGATAGTCAAACGAAAGCGGCCGAAAATACAATGTATCCGATAACGCGGCTTTCATATATTCACTGTACAAATACGTAAGCAGCCCGTAGCGGATGCGGATCAGACGGCGAAAGCTCTCTGCCGCTTCAAACTGATACGCTTCCTGCCTCCTGGTTCCTGCCGCCGAATGATTTCGCATCAGGGGCGTAAAAATCGCAAACGCCATCCAGCGCAGCAGCAAGTCTTCCGTTGCGTCGCTTCCAAACCCGCCCAAATCAGATCCGGTATATAAAATTCCGCAGAGATTCAACGACGGCATCTGCTGGATGCTGAGCAAAAGATGACTCCACCAGGATTCGTTATCCCCCGTCCAGATTCCGCCATAGCGATGCATACCGATATACGAAGAGCGCGAAAACAGCAATAGCCTCTCATCCGGCGCAATCCGCTCAAACGCCTCCGCCGCGGCCCTTGTCATATAAAATCCATAAAGATTATGCACTCTGTCATGGCAGACTTTTTGGCCGTTCATATCGTGGTAAAAACTTTTATAATCCTGCGGATGGTTGCAAAGCCCCTCCACAATTTCCTGCATATGGAAAAAATCATTCAGATCCAGATTGTCATCCTGAATCGACGAGATCTCCTCCAGTACTTTTTTCAGATTCTTTTCCGAATAAAAAATCGCCGGTTCATTCATATCATTCCAGAACCCGTCTATGCCCTGCGCAATCAGCCATCTGTATTTTCCGCCAAACCACGCCCTTGCCTTTTCATTCAATACGTCCGGAAAATGCACTTTTCCGGGCCAGACCGCACCGACAAAATCTTCTCCGTTTTCTTCCTTGCAAAAATAATTTTCCCGGACGCCTTCTTCATAAACCGGATAGCCTTTTTCGATTTTTACGCCCGCGTCAATAATCGGCACAAGATGAATGCCCTGCTCCTTCATCTCCTCCACAAAACCCGCGAAATCAGGAAACCGCTCTTCATCCACCGTAAAATCCTTATACCGTTCCATATAATCAATATCCAGATAAACCGCGTCCAGAGGAATCCCGCGGCTGCGATGGTTCCAAACAACGCTCCGCACATCGTCTGCATTCTTATATCCCCAGCGGGACTGCTGATAGCCAAACGCCCATTTCGGCGCAATGTAACTTTGCCCAATCAATTCCCGAAACTGCTTTGCCAGATTAATCAGACTGTCACCCTCCATCACGTAAACAATGCAGTCTTTCCCAGTCCGGATCAAAAGCAAATCCCGCTTTGTCTCCCCTATGTCAAAGACGACTTTTCCGGGATCGTCCACAAACACGCCAAACGACGCTTCCACGCACGGAGCCGCCCGATGCAGAATCAGAAAATTATGGCCCCCGTAAAGAGAGTGTTTATTTTCCGTATGAATGGGATCGTCCGTAGCGTAGCTGATATAAGTAAACCCGCGCTTATTCATGCCGCGCACCTGCTCCCCGAGTCCGTACACAACGTCGTTTTCATTCATTCGGCAGGAAAATTCCAGTCCCTCGTCTGTTTCTGACAACTGAAATACAGAAATATCGGTTTTGCTCTCAGAAATCTCCCGAACAACCGCTCCCGTTTCCAGCGGATTTCCATATACATATTTCTTCATTTCTCTTTGACCTCCCAAAAAGTTTTGTTTAGTTTCGTTTTTCTTATCGTAACTTCTTTTCCATTATCTGTAAAGGCCTTTTTTATACTTTCTCAATATTTGTAAGGTTTATACAAGATTTTTCTCATTTTTCAGGCAAATGTCCCTCTCGTTTTGTCGAAACTATACGAAACTAATATTTTTCAATTTTTTCCCGGGAATTGTTGCCATTTCGGCGCGCATTTTGTATAATAAAACAAATGTCTCAGGCATACCATAGAATATACGCCTTTTGTACGCCGGGGACGTCAGGATGTAAAATCCAAAACAGTCTATTTATAAGGAGAATCAGGAAAATTTTATGCCGACGATCAACGATATTGCAAAAAAGCTCGGCGTTTCCAAAAGCACGGTTTCCAAAGCCTTTCATGACGCGGACGACATCAGCGAAACACTGCGAAAAAAAATACTGGAAACGGCCGTAGCCATGGGATACAAAAAGAACCGCGTCCGAAAAGACGATCCCAGGAAGCTCTGCGTCCTCGTACAACACCTGGACTGGAAAGATCCTGCGGGATTTGGACACGACGTCGTCCTTGGATTTGAACAGGCAGCCGTTTTAGACGGCTGGGAAGTAGAAATTCCTGAGATTTCCAAAGAATTTCAGACGCAGATTTCCTATGACGCATTTATGCTAAGCCGCTCCTTTCAGGGCGCTTTTGCGCTGGGATTTTCTCTGTCCGATCCATGGATGGAAGATTTTAAAACGGCAGGAACTCCCGCCGTTTTACATGATAATTATATTCCCCAAAATCCGTTTGTCACTTACGTCGGCGTAAACAGCGAAGAAGGGTTTGATCTGGCCGTTTCCCATTTAAATCGTCTGGGACATACGCGCATTGGCTATCTGGGCGGCGACGCCAATTCTTTTATCGTCCGCGCGCGCTTTCAGGCATACCTGCGCGCCATGGAACGCTGCAGACTTCCCGCAGATCAGAATTTGATCGGCCGCTCCTGCTTTATTTCCGAATGCACAAGCCGCCATCTGCCCCGCCTGTTAAATAACGGCGCGACTGCAATTTTGTGCGAACATGACCAGCTTGCAAACGCCGTTTTGGTTCACTGCATGGAATTGGGCGTGCATGTGCCAAAAGACGTCAGCATCGTTGGATTTGACGATACGGCTTTTGCTTCCTGCACAACGCCGCCGCTTACTACCATCCGGCAGGATCAAAACGCATTGGGCCGCTGCGGCTATTATGCCCTGACAAGCCTTTTTCATCACACATATATCAGCTCGCTGCTGCTTCGTGCGGAATTGATCGAGCGGCGTTCCACAGGCCCTGTTCAGCCAGGGACTTGAATCATCACGCGGGCAAAAGGAGGAATTTTTATGAACCCAAAACAGATTTTCTACGAAAAACAGGCAGCTTCCATCCTCAAACATCTGGAAAGACGCCAGATGAAAGGATATTACTGCCCAACGAGACAAGACGCTGTAACCACGGCGATGTCTCTTACCGCAGCCAATACGACCGTCTGCTTCGGCGGCTCCATGTCTCTTTTGGAATCCGGCGTTATGGATGCGTTAAAGGCGAGAACGGACCTTACGCTGATTGACCGGAGCCATGCCAAAACGCCGGAAGAAGTCAGACAGGTCTACCTTAGCGCTTTTGACGCGGATACCTATTTTATGAGTACGAACGCCATAACGTCCGACGGACAGCTTGTCAACATTGACGGAAACGGAAACAGGGTCGCCGCGCTGATTTACGGCCCAAGGCAGGTCGTCCTGATTGTTGGCATGAACAAAGTTGTTCCAACGGTTGACGACGCTGTGCGCCGCGTCCGAAATACCGCGACGCCGCCCAACTGCATCCGGCTGGGCCTTGAAACGCCGTGCGCCGCAACCGGATCATGCGCAGACTGCCTTACGGAAAACTGCATCTGCAGCCAGATTGTCATTACCCGGCGAAGCAGAACGGCGGACCGCATAAAAGTCATTCTGGTCGGCGAAGAGCTGGGCTATTAACTGCTTTCCCCAAAACTTTTTCGCGCCGCATTGCCCATACAATAACAGCCAGGCAACGCGGCGCGTCTTTTTTGTCTCTTCTAAAAATCTCTCTATCTTTTCGCTTTTCGGTACCCAGCGTCAATCGCTTCCTGCTCGGAATGAAAAATGACAAGATTTTTAGAATCTTCCATTTCGTCATAGGCAGCCTGGCCGGGACAATGATAAATTTTCGACCTCTGATTTCCCCGGATTTCTATTTCGCCCCCATTTACGCCTTCATTTGCATCCTCGTCCAAAGCTTCCCCCAGACCGCTTTCTCCGGTCGCATAATCAATCCAAACGCCCGGCTGCACATTGTACACAAAGACGTTAAAACAAATGCTCTCTCCATCGTCCTCCACAGAATACGCCTCCATCTGCACGCCGTCCGCCAGCAGATTATCCCCCTCAAAAACAGGCGTTACGCGGTACAGCACATGGTCGTTTGTTTCTTTGACGTAATCTGCGACCATATTTTCAAACGGAAGCATCCCCTCTACATTCATATAGCGCGTTCCGGTTATGAGATTTTTCTCATTTGCGTTTTCCGCCGTAAGCTGATAGCCAATCAGATGACAGCGGTTATAGAGGTATTTGCCGTCCACAACGTCGTATTTAACGGTATGCCATCCGGTCGGCTTGACTTTTCCGATATTTCCGCGCTCCTTTGTCGGCATCAAATCTGTTCCTACGTTAGCAAAAGCCGCCTGGCATCTTCCAAGTGCGTCCAGCTCTCCATACGTTTCAAAAGACGTCTCCGTCATATCTTCTTTCGTAAAATCCGGCTGGTTTTCATGAATGACAACATAAGGCTCGCCGCTGTACTCCGGTATGTCCGAAAGTGCATACGACTGCTGTTTCGCTCCTTTTTCCAAACTGCATGCAGAAAGCGCAATCGTTAAACAGAAAATGGCCCATATGGAAATCAGATGTTTTTTTATGTTTTTCTTCATGACAATGCTCCGTTTCTTTTGTAAGATTCCATCGTAATGCTTTCATGGGAAGTCCCCGGAAATTCCAAAGCCATTGTTTTTTCCCATTGTTCCAAATCCAGATCCAGACAGACGTCCGAAGGGTAGCTCCGGTTCCAGCAAAATAAAATAACGGCATGGATTTTATCTGACACCAATGACAATCGATCCGATTCTGACAGACAGTAGTCTTCCCTCCGCGCTTTTATGAGAAATTCCTCGTCCGATACCGTTTCCACGCCATCTAAATTTCCGTACAGTTTCCAGCTGTACGCGTTCATCCAGAGCTTCTTTCCTTTGCAGATTTCCCGTATTTTTTCCGTCACGGCGCTATCCCTGCTCTGACGTCTGCCGTGAAACATCCTGCCGCCGTTGTTATCCGTACACAAAATTACCGTCATGACCATTAAAACCGTACTACCGTATGCTGCGCAGGTCCTTCTCCTACCTGGCGCCATGCCAATTTTATATTTGAATAACTCGCCCAAATCGCAAGCGCATATCCAACCACCAGATCTTTCGCCACGCCGGCTACCATTTCCGAATCCTGCATCAGCTCCGGAATCAGTTGAAAGGAATCTCCCAGAGAGATTACATACATTTCTCCCAGATTCCGATAAATGGCAATTCCAAGGGAAATAAACTCTGCTCCCGCAATGGCCAGGCAGGAAAGCAGTACGCAGACGACGATTCCACCCCTTGATAGCCTTCCTCCCAAAAGATCATATCCTTTCATGCCGCAGAATACAATTGCGAAGCCGGCAATTCCCGCAATAAATCCGATCTGTCCGATTACCACCCATAAAACTGAACCGATCAGCACGCCCAAAACGGCTCCGATAATCCCAAACAGCGGATTCTCTTTCCTCACACGCGCCTGGTTCATACCGCTCGTCACTTTCCCAAGGCATCCGTCGCAAAGCAAAAGCGGTGTATTGTCCACGGCCGCCGTATGCAGCGGCAGATCCCCTTTACAGTGCGCGCAGCAGTTATGTATACCGTACTCTTCACATTTTAAAACAAGCGTATCGATCGCTTCCGTCAAATGCTCCTTATCATTTGCTCCGTCCGACTGCACATAAACGGAAACAAGATTAGAGCCGTTATATCCTGCATGATGTACAAATTGAAGTGTCTGATGCAGCGACCCAAGCCAGTCCAAAAAGCCGTTTTTCTCACTGTTCTTTTCCACATCCGCATAAAACTGAATCTGATACTGCGCTTCCGATTCCACCGGCACAATCAAAAGACGGATTCCACGATACGTCCCGTGTATGATATTCTGCGCCTTCTCATACACAAATCCATCCGGTAAAACATGTTCCATTTGCAAACTCATTTTTTCTCCTCCATTATTTTATTTTTTTCTATTATACAACTTTTCAGAAAAATTTCAAACGAAAAAGAAGCCTTGAGAAAACAGACGCCGTATCTGTTTTCTCAAAAGCTTCCTGCTATCTCACTTCTTTTCCGTCTCCGCCTCAGCCGTCTGCGCCTCGCTTTCCGACTGTGCGCCGCTTTCTGTTTCCGTATTGCTTTGCGCTGCCGTATCAATCGGCGTAATAATAATATTTTCCGCGCTGATGTTTGTTTTACGCTTTACAATATCTTCGATCTGCGCCCGTTTCGCATCGGTCACATCTCCCATATTTAACACAACGTCCACTGCGTTATCCGTAATGCTGACTACCACATCCGAAAATCCCTTTGCTTCTAACAGCATCTCCGCAGCAGCTTCCCGTTCGGCCGTATCCGTCAGTGCAATCATCTGGTCCACAGCCGCCTGTTTTTGATCGTCCGTAAGCGTCGTGCTGTTTACAATGCCAAGCAGCGTTTCTTTATTTTTCGCTCTGACCTGTTCCCTTGATAATTTCATCTCTGCCGCAAAATCCACATTGCTCACAGTTGAACTCGTCAAAACCGCTTCTCCTGGATTTAGATCGCTTCCCGTTTCCGCCGCGTCCGTGCCAACCGTCTGCGTGCTCTCTTCCGAAGCCGTTTCAGATTCTCCGGTCTCCGTGTTCATGGCAACGTCCAGATTTCCATCGCCCGTGTCCGTAAAAATTTCCCCTTCCAAAATCGGGTCATCCGAAATCTCATAGGAATCCTCTGAAATATCCGCACTTGTCGCTGCCGAGTCATCTAAATTACTTCTTGTATAGCTGACATATCCCGCGACAGCGATCATAAGCGCCAGTGCCGTAATGATAATCTGATTTTTTTTCAATCCTTTTTTCAATGTCTTTCCTCCTGAATCTTCATCTTAACTACTTTAATTCTATTCACGTCTATTTGGAATAATGCCATCACCGCATCAGAAATATTTTGCTTTACCGCCGTATCGTCTCCTCCGCGGGCGACAATCAGCACACCGGATATTTTCGGCGTCATTTCTTTTCCTATAAACGGCGTTTTTTGACTGTCGTACTCACTGAAAACCGTTGTATGCGTCATGCGCGTATCCTTCTCCGTCCGGTTTCCCCCTGCGCTGTCCGTTTCATTTAAATTTGTCGTTTCGTTCTGCGTATCTTTTTCCACAATGCTCTCACCGGAGTCTTCCAAAGTAATCATCACTTCAACTTCTCCCGCTCCGTCTATCTTAGATAAGGTTTTTTCCAGTTTCTTCTCCAGTTTGCGTACATAATCTTCGTTTTCCTGCGGATGCTGCTCCAAAATCTGCGTTTCCTCTTTTTCTTCCGTTTTCAGGTCCTCTTTTTCTCCCGTAGGAATTGCAACCACCATCATCAAAACTCCTGCAAGAACGAGAATCGCCCACTGGCTTTTATCCCACTTCTTCCACGATTTATTTTGAAAAAAATCTCTTAGCTTCACAGACGCCTCCTAATCCAGAATGGAAATCCTGTCCGTATCCATCTGGTAATATGCAGCAATTTTTTTCTTCAATTCCGCTATTTCTTTGCTTTCCGGCTGCTCTTCAATCGTTCCGACCACGACGGTCTCCACATCCCGTTTTGCCACTTTCAGTTCCATGGTTTCCACTTGAAATGCATCGTTTAAGGAGACCGTTACGTCCATCACTCCATAACCGGAATGATCGGCCAAAAGCTTTACGTCTTCTTCAATCGCATTTTCATAATAAGCAATATAATAATCTTCATTCAGAAAATCCATTTTTTCCCGGTCCATCTGCAACCCTTCCAGATTCTGCCAAAAACTGTCAAACGAAATTTTTTCAAATAAATCCTCCGATTTTCCCGCGGCTGAAAGCAAGGGATTGACCAGCGTAATCACCAATATGATCTCTACAAACAACCGGATATATTTTCTGTATTCCTTTTTTGCCGTAACTGATGTAATCACCGTCATCAGTAAAAACACCATGCTGTAATTTTGTACCCATTCTACAATCCTTGTCATATTATCCTCCCGTTCCCAATCCGGTCGCCGCAGCGGTCAATGCAATCGTTAAAAAGAACATCATCAGACAGGTGCAAAGTATTTTTAAGTACAAAATACCCCCGTTTGCAATTCCATTCATGCCACCGGAAAGCCTTTTGTCCGCAATCGGTTCAATGATGGCAGACAAAAACTTGTACAACGCCGCCAGCAGAGCCATTTTAAAAAATGGAAACACACAAAGAAGCACAAGTATGATAAGCCCCGCTGAACCAACGGTATTTTTGATTACCAATCCGGAACTGATAAAAATCTGTCCCATGCCGTTTGCAACATTGCCAATTCCGGGAACCATCTGAATTGTTTTTACGATCGTATTTCCCGTAAGCCGGTCAAGAGCCGGCGCTACCATTCCCTGAATAATATTGATTCCCAGGATAAATGTAACGGCTGCTTTCAGAAGAAAACGCACGGCGTCCGCAATCAGCTCCGACAATCGATGGAACCGCTCTTCTTCCATCAGATGATTTAAAAATTCAATCATTACATAAATCTGAACCAGCGGAATCAATACATAACGCATGAGCCACTCTACGACATATACTGCGGTAAAAATCAGAGAATACGCCGCTGCCGAAGAATTTATACTCAATGTAAAAGAGATTGCCATACAATAAACAGGAATCAAAAGCCGGATAAACTCCGTCATGCTTTCGGTCGTATTTAAAACGGTTTCATTCATCACAGAAAATGACTGCAGCAAAAGAACCATCATAAAACAATAACACAAAAAAAAGCAGATTTCCGATACGTAGGAACTGGAAAAACTCTTTGCGTAATTTTTTAAGACCGAAAACGCCAGAGAAACAACCAAAAGCAAAAGGATCAACTGCCGGTGTTCCTCAAGTTCCGCGGATACAAGCGTTTTGATGTAATCTCCGACCGTTTCATATGGAAGGTCACCTCCTTTCAGCATCGCGTCTACCATTTCATCAAAAGAAACCGGCACATCTTCTTTTCTTTCTAAAAAACTGCTGATTTCAGAAAAATCCAATTCATCTACGAGATCCTGCGTATCGGAAGCCTGGATTGGCCGGGGCAAAAAAAGAAACAGTAAAAAAGCAAATATGAAAAAGTGACGCTTCTTCACAGAAGTTCCCCGATCGTTTCCATAAAGGCAAGCATAACCGGCATTCCAATCGCCAGAATCGACAGTTTGGCAAACAGTTCAATCTGCCCGGCTATCGTATGATAACCGCTGTCTTTGCAAAGGTTAGAGGCAAATTCCGCTACATACGTTATGCCGATCATTTTCAGTATCATTTCCAGATAAGAGTTGTCCAAATGAATCAAAGACTGCATCTTTTCCGCATAACCGATAATCAGCTCCAGCTTTGTCCCTACAAACATGAAAATACAGATGCAAACGGCAATGCTGATATAATAACTGTATTCCGGACGATAGCTTTTTAAAATCAATGCCAACAGAACTGCGGAAATCCCGAACATGCTGACCTTTAAAATATCCATACTGCCCTCCTTACAAAGAAAACAGCTTTTGCATTGTTTCAAATAACTCGTAAATATATGGCACAATCCAAAACAGCACAATGATTAATCCGGCAAGGCTAGTCATAAATGCATGCTCTTCTCTTCCGCTATGTTTTAAAACCTGGCTGAGCACGGTGACCAATATTCCTACCGCAGCAATTTTAAAAATTAAATTTACACTCATGTATTCTCCTTTTGGCGCTCATAACGATTCTGATTTACAGCAGCAAAATCACCAGGAACAAACCTCCCAGGACGCTGACGGCGCCATATAATTTTTGCTTTTCCCGTTTCTCTTCCATCGCCTTTTTGATTTTATCTTCCAGCTGCATAAAATAAATTTTTGCAACCTGCGTATGATCCCCTTCCATCATCAGACTCCTGGCCAGCGAAAGCAGCAAATCCTTTTCTTCCTCTTTTAATAAAAGCTGTTTCTTTCGTTTCTGAAACGCCGCGTCCCAAAGGGACGTTGCATCCCCCTGCGTATTTTTTTCCATTTCATCCGCCACTTCAATCAGTATCTGTGATATAATTTCTTGTTTGCCTTTTGCCGTTCTTTTTAACAATTGCGCATACGGAAGCCTCAAGTATTCTCTTCCGGCATCCATCTGCGTAAATATTTCCCGACATTCTACCAGTTGTTCCAAATGCATTTTTAAATACGAACTGAAATATCTTCCAAATCCCGCCGTTCCCGCCACGATAAAACAAATTCCCATAACCTTCAGCATAATCTTTCACTCTCCTGATTGTAGACACAAAAAGTTCTCCTGCCGTTTTCCTTTTTTTCCAAAAAAATATACCTCTGAAACAATTTTTTTTGATACATTTCCTCCATTTTCGGCAATTGAATAATATGCTCCATTTGTTCGCCATGCATCGTTCCTATCATCTTGCACCCGCTTAAAATCATTTCTTCAACGGCTTTCGCATCCCCTTCTCCTCCCAGTTCGTCTACGGCAATCACGTCCGGCGACATGCTCCTTAGCGCCATGCGCATTCCTTCCTGTTTGGGACATCCATCCAGCACGTCCGTGCGCTTTCCCATATCATTTTGCGGTATGCCCAGATGACAGGCTGCAATTTCGGAGCGTTCGTCAATTACACAGACCTTTCTCCCGTCTCCCGTTCCTTCCCCGTCAGAAATCATTCTGACGCAGTCTCTTAGATAGGTTGTCTTACCTGCTCCCGGCCTGGAAATTAAGAGCGTATTTTGCAGTTCTTTGCCTTCATACATCCACGGAAGCAATTCTCTGGCGCATCCTAACCTTTCTCTGGCAATTCGGATATTTAAAAAACGAATGTTCGTCATGCGCGCAACCTGTCCATGTTCCATGCGCACTTGTCCGGCAAATCCAACGCGGTTTCCCCCTTCGATCGTCAAAAAACCCTGACGGATTTCTTCTTCGTACGCATAAATGGAATACCGGCTAATAAACGTCAACATTTCATCTATATCCTCGGCCGACGCTGTCTGGGCCAGAAAGACGCTTTGTTCCTGGCAGCGCACCTCAAACGGACGTCCGATGCGGATACGGATTTCTTCCACATCGGGATGCATGCGCAGACTGTTTTCTATGGACGAACGCATATGCATTGGCATAATATGTAAAATATCTTTTCTCATTTTCTCTCAGCTCCTAGTTCAATATATGACTTGTCTTAGGAATTATTCCAATGAAAAAGCTTCCGGAGAAATAAATTTTCAAACATACTCCGGATGTTCTCTTTTCGACCCCTAATGCATAATATGAGGGCATAAAAAGCGGCGTTCCTGTTCTCCCGGTTAGGGAGAACGAAACGCCGCTTCCTGCTTTTCCACTGCCTTTTTATTTTTTGATCTTAAACAAAATCTGGTTTACGCGTATCCCCCTGTCGGCAAAATTATCATAGTAATAAACACTCAGCTGCGCCTCTTTTCCGGCATAAGGCTTGAGGTTTAACTTTTTGAATGCAAATTTTCCCGTCTTATCCAGTTTTGCGGTTAACCATTTTACTTCCCCTGGCAGAATTAAATATATCTTTAGCTTTTTATAATATTCATTCGGGACTTTTCCGGTAATCTTCTTCGTTTTTTTTGTAATTTTAGACGGTTTGCCAGGGTTTATGAATGAAACCTTAAAATTGTGCCGCTGCAATAAAATATCACGTGAGAACCATTCGCTGTTTTTTGAAATGCATCTTTCCGGCAGCTTTTTTCTCATCTCCTGTTCCGTCAAAAAATTGCCATACAGTTCAACCGAATATAAACGCTTCATACCTTTTAAATCAGGCAGCTTTTTGATTTGATTATAGTCTATCAAAAGACTCTCTATATTTTTTAAGTATTTCACTTCATTCACGTTTACCAGCCTGTTGTCCCGAACCCACAAATTTGTAAGTTTTTTTAAATTTCGGATCCCTTTTACGCTGGTTAATAAATTTTTCTCTACATGCAAATCCTCAAGTTTTCTTAAATTTTCTATTCCCTTTAAATTTTTCAGTTGATTAACGGACAACTCCAGTTCTTTCAGATTTTTCAATTTTTTTATGCCTTTTAAGTTTGTCAATTGGTTGTAAATCAAACGCAGATCTTCTATCTGATGCATTCTTTCTATCCCTTTTACATCAGTCAATTGATTGTAACTTAAATCCAGTTTCTTTAATTTTGGAAGCTCCATACTCAGTGAAATTTTTTTGATTTGGTTCGATTCTGCATACAGTGATTCAAGGGACGTCAATTCTGCAATCCCTTCTAAATTTTCCAGTTTATTATTGCACACATCCAACGATTTCAATCTTTTCAGGTTTCCAAGCGCATGCAAAGAAGTTATCTTATTACGGCTTGCGCTAAGTGATTCCAATTGCGGGAGTTCAGAGGCGATTGCCTCACATTGACTGTCGCTTAATTTAATGTCAGACACGTCTAAGCTTTTCAAACTTCTCAAAACCCCGATGCCCTGAAACGACTGTATTTTTTTTCCTATATGCAGACTTTCAAGAGACGCCGCTTCCTGCTTTGTAAACGTATCGTTTTCTGACTTATCCATGCTTTGTAATATCTCCTGGTACAATACTTTGTCCGGCACCCCTGTTTCATCATTCGGCACCAAATCGGATGCGCATACGTCAAACCGATAAATAAAAAATATACAGATAATTAGAAAGCCTGCTGCCGTTACACGTTTTTTCATAAACAAAATCCTCCTGCCTTGAATTAGCCAATAGATCATTTGGGACTGCTGATCGTCACCTGCGAGAGTATCGGATCCGAATATCCGTTTTCATTTACATATTTTTTTATCTTAATTATTTTAAACGAAGCATCCTCATATGCATTTTTCAACGCATGAATTATTTCTTTCCCGTCAGTATAAAAATCCTCTTTCAACATTTCCAGGCTGTATGACGTTGCTACTTTTGCTACTTCATGCCTTCTGTGATAATAGTTTATATTGTCTGCGTCTACATCTTTATTGTTTTTGTCATGGTCTATTAATACGCCGTCTCCCCGTGTTGTCGAATGGGCAAATATATCCTGCAGCGTATGCAGCCCGCACCCATACATAAAATATTTTCGATTCGCTTTCGTATTTTTACCTGGCAAAATCTGCCCAAAATTTGCATATATAGAAAGAAGATCCGCCTTGATTTCGTTAAACAGTGTACTGCTCATTTCACCAAAATATGTAGGATTGCATGTGTTAAGCACATCCCCTCCCCATGTTGCAACATATGTAATCATGTCAACCGCAGCCACATAATTCACTTCACTCACGCCGTTCGGATGTATCCAGCGGCCATGCCACCATGGATTATTTATAGACCCATTTAAACCTGAGTTACTTTTATCCGGATAGACAGCCCCTTCTTTCACTATGTTGATCACTTCTGTAGATAATCCGGCAGCATTGTTTCTATCAACTATTGTTGCATGTCTGTCAGTATGCCATCTTCCTTCCGCATAAGCTTCGTCGTCCGCAACCTCATCAAACGTCTCCGGCGATTTTAAATTTTCCGCAACCTCACTGTCCTTATCCAATTCCCCATCCTTGAAATTTTTTGAAAACTCATCGTAAATCTCCAACGCGTATTCTGCATCTAAAAAACCACACTCGTTAACGCCCTCAATTTTCCGGGAACTATAGCTGATCAGCTGCCGGATAAATTCATTTGATTTTGACAGGTCTTTTTCCCACAGCAGCGACGCAACGCCCGTCACATGCGGTACGGCGATGCTTGTTCCATGCGTGACTACGCTCCCGCCAAAAAATCCCGACGTGCGTATCTTCTCCCCCGGAGCCGCAATGTCTAACTCTTCCCCTGTATTGCTGAAATCACACATCTGCGCCTGCGCGTCTGTGGCCGCCACGGCCATAACTTCCTCAAATGCCGCCGGGTATTCGACGTCCCCTCCGCCGTTCCCCGCCGCGCCGACCATCAGGATATTCGCCGCATACGCGTCGGAAACCGCCTGTTTTAACGCCTGGGAGCAGACCGTCGTCCCAAAGCTCATATTGATAATGTCAATATCGTTTTCCATACACCAGTAGATACCGCGTATGATCCTGCTAAGCGGCGCCTTATTGTCCCCATCCAATACTTTCACGGAATACAGCTCCACATCAGGGTTTACGCCATACACGCCATTCTCCCCGGTTCCTGTGACAATTCCCGGCTATCCCCGTCCCATGCCCGCTGAAATCCTGAAACATGGGGGACAGCTCCTCTTCGCCTTCTATGAAATTCACATATCCCGTCAGGTTTATGCCGGATACGTAATCAACGCCGGAATCCAGCACCGCAACTTTTACTTTCCTCCGGCCCGCGGCTTCCCTGGCAGGGGCTTTATCCGCTTGGATCGCCTGGAGGTTCCACTCGTATTCCAAAGCTTCCTGTTCAAGGGCCTGCTCTTCTTTTTCAATTTCCGCATATATTTCCGCTTTTTTTCTTTTCAGCGCTTCTTTTTTCTCAAATAATGTGTACGCATTGTCCGTCTCCCCCGTTTTCCCGCTGCCAGTAAGGATAATGTCTTCCTCAACCAGCACGTCCTCCCATTTTGCCAGCATTTCGGCCTCCCTTTCCGTCATCCGGGCCGCCAGGACGTTATTTTCGGATAAAACCGGCGTCTCCACCGTAAGATCCGCATTGATTTCTTCCACCGCTTCCTCATAAGCCTTATCGTTCTCTGCAACAATTACATACGATTTCTCTGTTGCCGCCTCCTGCGCTTTTGCCTCCGAACCAAAACCTCCCAAAATCGAATGAAATATACCAACCGCTAAAACCACGCTCATAATTCTTTTCCATTTACCCATATGCAATCCCCCCTCTGTCATAATTACAATATTTTTACTACAACTTCATTTTATAATATATTTCCTATAAAATCAATTAATAAATATTATATGTTTTATTTATTTTAAATTATATATCTA
>CAJUJL010000007.1 GCA_910586725.1 uncultured Lachnospiraceae bacterium
ATTGCAGAAGAGAAAATATTAGGTGACATTTCATTTCAAGAGCAGTTTTTCTATGGGAAATTGTATAAATAATATTAAATTGCAATTGGTATTTATGGAATAGGAAAGGATGCCCCGTATGGTTAGAGAAATAGAAAAAAATGATTTAGAGGGTTTATTAAGATTGTATATGCAGCTACATAATAATCCCATGCCGGAAAAGACCGCAGAACTATTGCAGATTTGGGATACCATTTTTCAGGATAAAAATCATCATGTGATTGTTGCAGAGGAAAATGGAAAAATCGTATCTTCCTGTGTCTGTGTTATCATTCCTAACCTGACGCACAACCAGCAGCCGTATGCTTTTATTGAAAATGTGATAACGGATGAAAAGTTTAGAAAAAGAGGACTGGCAACGCAATGCCTAAACTATGCAAAAGAGATTGCCATAAAAGAAAACTGCTATAAAATGATGCTTCTCACAGGTTCTAAGGAAATAAGTACATTGGATTTTTACAGAAAGGCAGGGTACAACAGTGATGACAAAACAGCATTTATTCAATGGATATAGCGTGGCAAAGGAAACGCTTGACTTATATTTGGAAATGCAAAACCTAAATCGGGCAGCAATAAAGTATGTTGCTGGCATAATTAAAGTCGGGATGAATCTGGCGGATATGAAAGCATTGTGCGAAAATTATTTGTTGGAACATGGCGCGGATTCCTTTTGGTATTGGGATGTTGGTGCGTTTGTTTTTGCGGGAGATGAAACTGCTGTTTCCGTATCAGGCAAAGATTATAAAGTGACAAATAGAATCATACAGGAAAATGATATTATTACGATTGATTTAAGTCCTCAAAAGAATAACATTTGGGGGGATTATGCAAGAACGCTTGTATTTGAAAATGGCATTTTATGTGATAAAACTGACAAAATAAGAAATAACGAGTGGCGCAGCGGATTGCAGATGGAAGAATATCTGCATAAAACTCTAATTGATGTCGCAACGCCGGACATGACATTTGAAGAATTATATTATCTCATGAATGATGTTATTGTAAAAAAAGGATTTCTTAACTTGGATTTTCTTGGCAACCTTGGACATTCCATTGTGAAAAACAAAAATGACAGAATATATACCGAAAAGGGAAACCATCAAAGATTATCAGATGTTAAAATGTTTACCTTTGAACCGCACATCAGTCTTCCTGATTCCAAATATGGATATAAAAGAGAAGATATCTATTATTTTGATAACGGAAAGTTAATACAATTATAGACCGCATAGATGAAAGGATTTTATATGGGAAAACTAAATGTTGACGGAACAGAGATACAGGTCTTACAGATTGAAGAAGATGATTATATCTCTTTAACCGATATGGTAAGGAAAATTGACAATGGACCTGCTCTGATAGAAAAATGGTTACGAAACAAGAATACAATAGAATTTCTTGGTATATGGGAAGAAATGTACAATGCAGACTTTAATACTGCCGCCTATGAAGAAATCATGCTGGAGGCGGGATTAAACCGCTTTATTATGTCGGTTAAACAGTGGGTTTCCCGCACAAATTCAAAGGGTATTGTGGCAAAGGCTGGACGGTATGGAGGGACATACGCATATAAAGATATTGCATTTGAGTTTGCAAGCTGGGTATCTCCGCAATTCAAATTATATCTTATCAAGGAATTTGAACGGTTAAAGAAAGAAGAACAGGCTCTGCTTGGCTGGAGTGCCAAAAGGGAATTGGCAAAAATCAATTATCGGATACACACCGATGCAATCAAAGTTAATCTCATTCCGCCGGAACTTACACCACAACAAACTTCTATCATTTACGCATCGGAAGCTGATGTGCTGAATATGGCATTATTTGGCATGACAGCGAAACAATGGCGAGATAAGAATCAGGACAAAAAGGGCAATATCCGGGATTATGCGAGTATAAATGAATTGATATGCCTGTCAAACATGGAAAACATCAATGCAGTGCTGATTGAAGATGGGCTGAATCAAAAGGAACGCTTAATAAAGCTTAATAAAATTGCAATACATCAGATGTCTATTTTGGAAGAACAGACCACAAAAGTCCTAAAGTGATTTAATTCCCCCGAATTCGGGGGAATTAAAATTTTTCTTTTTACCATAGTTCAAGGCTGTCTTCTGCATCAATCCACATTTGCAAGTTGCCATCGAGTGCTAAGCGGGCATATTCGAGCGGCTCATCTATTGCTAAGGTATCTAAGGCACATTGGGAGCAGGGAGTAGTCTTTAATCCATCTTCTGCCTTGTTGCAGTCAATCCGCAGAAGATACTCATCAAAGGTGGTTATATCAATGCTGTTGTGGTACATATTATATTCTGCATATATGAACTTCATATCTTATCAGCCCTTCCTTTACTAAGGAAATGCCTCCAAATAACCTACGCAAGTCTGTTGCAGAATCTACAGATTTTATCATGTTTACTCTAAACAAAATGCGTAGGTTATTTTCCGGCAGTTCCTAATTGAATTTTGGGAAAAATTTTAGAAAGCATTTCAATCAGTTCTTCCTGCCTAATTTATTCTGTGTTATAATTTGTTACAGGTTTTTCTTTCCCTTATTTTTGCCCTTATGAGGGTTCGTAACATGAGAGAAAAGGATATAACACGAGGGAAAGCCTAAGGGCAAACTCACTTGCTATAAATTTAGCATTTTCAAGGGTTTGCGGACTTTTTGAAGATAAGATATAACAGTTAATAAATGGTATAAAATATGTCTTATCAGAATTCCAGTTTATTGGGCAGATAAAGAAATTAAAATAAGGCGGTGGGACAGATTTTGACTATCCCGCCGCCCTGGATTTATATGACAGACGAATTGTCTCAAGCGTCATTTGTGATAATAATAATGAATTGGCATTTGATACGGTTGATGAAGCAATACGAAACCTTTTCCTTCGGATAGTGACGAATAGCCATATTAATCTAAAATCTCATAAGCACAAACTGAATTTTCATGGTAGAATAGAAAACATAGCTATCATCTTTCAAAAAATAAACAAAAAGGATAAATGAATAATGCAATAACAAAATCTTATAGGCAGTAAATGCAAGGAAAATGTTGCCAAACACTTTTCATTAATTTTATATATTCTCAAAAGAAATTACACATCTGTCATAGAAATGGGTGGCAAGACAGCGGAAAAAAAGCATTTATCATAGAAATAAGCGGTTCCGCTCAACAGTCACCAAACTATCGGTTTCACAAAAGTAGTTGCATAAAATATATTATTTCAGTTGCAGGGATTTTTGACGCCGCCGGTACTTAGCTGCCGTGTTTTGGCAGCTTACGTACCGCTGCGAGCGTCAACAAGCGCAAGCGCTCCCGGCAACGAAATAATATATTTTGTGCAACGGTCGTTTTGAAACACGATTGCTCCCCCCCATCCATTAAGTTGAATGTTGAATACAGAAAGGAATGCGATAATGAACATTGCAGTTGCGGCAAACAGGAATTTTTTAAAATATTTATATGTGATGCTGGTTTCTCTGCTGGAAAGCCATGCAAAAGAGAATTTGCAGTGCACAATTTATCTGCTGTCCGCGGATTTAAAAGAAGAGGATACGGAGCAGATCAAAAAGCTGACGGAATCGTTTGGCGGACGGTTTTGTCTGATCAGGGTCGAAATGGAAAGATTTCCGAAAGAACTTCCGTCGAATGAAATGATAACGGTAGAGACGTATTTTCGCCTTGCTTTACCGGATTTGCTGCCGCCGGAGGCAGAGCGGGTGTTGTATCTGGATGCGGATCTTATTGTGAACGGGTCTTTGCGGGAAAATCGTTTGCCGCCTGTAAGGATGTAACGACGACTTCGGCGGAACATGTCCAAAGTTCGCCTCTTTTTGCCGAATTAAGGGAAAAAGAAGGCTTTATGTATTTTAATGCCGGCGTGCTGTTGTTTAATCTCAAAAAAATACGCAGGATATATGATTTTGAATTTTTTATGGGTCGGGCGGTTAAACTAAAGGATGAACTGGTATTTCATGACCAGGATCTTTTAAATTATCTGTTCTGGAACGATGTAGCGTATGCGGACGCCGAAAGGTTTAATCTGGCGGCAAGAACGGCGTTTAATGCCGGATATGGATATTCGTGGGTGAAAGATCATACGGCAATTGTACACTATGCGGGGCCAAAACCATGGCGCCACAAAGAGGTGCGGTATGATCTGGAGCGGTTTTGGTGGGAGTGCGCCAAAAAGACGCCGTTTTATGCGGAACTGCTGGAAGAAATGGTGTGGCCGGAAATGGAAACGGGGTATATGGACCAATTGTTTCGCCAGTTAAAGCAGGAAAATGACGAACTGCGGAAAATTGTGGATCAGTGTATGCATTTGCTGAAGGCAAACATTCATTTGACATAGTTTTCCCGCTGTGATAATCTGGATATAGTAAATCAAATAGAAATCTTCAGGGCAGGGTGACTTTTTTTGATAAAGAGAATTCCCTACCGGTGGTAAAGCCCACGAGCCGCAAGGCATGATTCGGTGACTCTGAACAGACTAAAGAAGTTTATTCAGCCAGAATTCCGAAGCCGACAGTAAAGTCTGGATGAAAGAAGATGCTGCGTCGTATATTTTTTTGGATGTACGGTTGTATACCTGGCCCTGGAATGGATGTTGTTTCAGGGTTTTTTGTATGCGAAAGGAAGTGTGGAATATGAGCCCTGCGGATTATATGAAATTAGCGGTCGAAGAGGCCAGAAAGGGGGAAGGCTTTACCAATCCCAACCCCATGGTAGGAGCGGTTATTGTCAAAGAAGGGCGGATCATCAGCAAAGATTATCATCACCAGTGCGGCGGGTATCATGCGGAGAGGAACGCTATCTTAAATTGCGGCGAAACGGTGGCCGGCGCAGAGATGTACGTTACGCTGGAACCCTGCTGTCACTATGGCAAGACGCCTCCCTGCGCGGATCTTATCATAGAAAGCGGCATCCGGAAAGTATATATCGGCGCTATGGATCCAAATCCGCTGGTCCTTGGGAAGGGCGCGGAAAAATTAAGAAAACACGGGATAGAAGTGGTTACCGGGATCTGTGAAGCGGAATGCCTTTCGCTGAATAAAGTTTTTTTCCATTATATCCGGCATAAGACGCCTTATGTTGTGATGAAGTATGCGATGACTGCGGACGGAAAGACAGCGACACACACGGGCGCTTCCCGGTGGATTACCGGAGAAGCGGCAAGGGAGTGGGTGCACAAAAGCCGTCATAAGTATATGGGAATTATGGCGGGCGTGGGGACGGTGATTGCGGACAATCCGCTTTTGACCTGCCGCCTGGAAGGGAAGAAATCGCCCGTGCGGATCATCTGTGATACGCATTTAAGAACGCCGCTAACGTCGCAGGTCGTAACAACGGCAAAAGAAGTTCCGACGATTCTGGCCACGGCGGCAGAACCAAAAAAGGCGGAGCCATATGAAAAATGCGGCTGCCAGGTGATGGCTGTGCCTTTGAAAGGAAAGCATATGGATCTGAATGTTCTCATGCAGAAATTAGGGGAGGCTGGCATTGACAGCATACTTCTGGAGGGCGGGGCGGAGCTCAATTACAGCGCATTGCAAAGCGGTATTGTACAGGCGGTGGAAATGTATATCGCGCCCAAAATGTTTGGAGGCGCAGAGGCCAAAACGCCGGTGGGCGGGGTCGGCGTCGCGTTTCCGAACGAAGCTTTTTCTCTTTGCAATCCAAGGATGCGGCAGATAGAAGAAGATATTCTGATCGAATGGGAGGTGGAATCTTGTTTACGGGAATCATAGAAGAGGTTGGCAAAGTTCTGCGGATTGGTTCCGGAAAGATTTCGGTTCAGGCCAAACGCGTGCTGGAAGGAAGCAGAGTGGGAGACAGCATTGCGGTAAACGGCGTATGTTTAACCGTGACAAACATAAACGCCGGAGATTTTACGGCAGACGTGATGCCGGAAACGTTATCCAGAAGCTCGCTTGGGAAATTGTCGCCGGGCGGCTTTGTGAATTTGGAGCGGGCGATGGCCGCGGACGGACGTTTTGGCGGACACATCGTATCCGGCCATATCGACGGCACCGGAACGATAGAAACTGTCACAAAAGACGGAAACGCTGTCCGTTACCGTATTTTTGCGGGGACGGAAATCATGCGGGGGATTGTGGAAAAGGGCTCCGTCGCCATAGACGGAATCAGCCTGACCGTGACAAAAGCAGCAAAGGATTGGTTTGAAGTGTCGGTCATTCCCCATACGCTGGGGGAAACGATACTGGATACAAAGCGGCAGGGCTCCATCGTAAATCTGGAAAATGATATAATCGGAAAATATGTGGAGCGGCTGCTATTATTTGATCCAAAGGATGAAGTACCAAAAAAAACGGCGCTTACGAAGGAATTTTTACTTCAGGCGGGATTCTAAGGAGGGGCTAACATGTATGCATACAGCTCAATAGAGGAAGCGATTGCAGAGCTTCAACAGGGAAAAATCATTCTGGTGACAGATGATGAAGACAGAGAAAATGAAGGGGATTTTATTTGCGCCGCGGAATTTGCAACAACCGCAAACGTTAATTTTATGGCGGTGCATGGAAAAGGGCTGATTTGCATGCCTATGGGAAAGGAGCTTGTCGAGAAACTGATGCTGCCGCAGATGGTATCCAACAATACGGATAATCATGAAACAGCGTTTACGGTATCTATTGACGCGGTGGAGACGACTACAGGAATATCGGCTGAGGAGAGAGGAATTACCGCCAGAAAATGTGTGGATGATTCTGCCGGACCAAAAGATTTTCGCAGACCGGGGCATATGTTTCCGCTTCTGGCAAAGAAAAACGGCGTGCTGGAACGGGAAGGCCATACGGAAGCGACTGTGGATCTGATGCGTCTGGCCGGATTAAAAGCGTGCGGACTCTGCTGTGAGATTATGCGGGAAGACGGTACGATGATGCGTACGAAAGAGCTTATGGAACTGGCCGCGAAATTCGGAATAAAGATGGTGACGATTCAGGCATTGAAGGAATACCGGAAAGTGCATGAAAAACTTGTGGAAAAGGTTGCCGTTACGAAAATGCCGACCCATTACGGGGAGTTTGTCGCGCATGGCTATGTCAATAAGTTAAATGGAGAACATCATGTGGCTTTGGTCAAAGGAGAAATCGGGGATGGAGAAAGTCTTTTGTGCCGCGTGCATTCGGAATGTCTGACCGGTGACGCGTTTGGCTCCATGAAGTGTGACTGCGGACAGCAGCTTCAGTCCGCGATGCGTCAGATTGAAGCGGAAGGACGGGGCGTTCTTTTGTATCTGCGCCAGGAAGGACGGGGCATCGGCCTGATCAACAAATTGCGGGCTTATGAGCTTCAGGATAACGGCTTGGATACGGTGGAAGCGAATCTGGCGTTGGGCTTTCAGGAAGATTTGAGAGAATATTACATCGGCTCTCAGATTCTGCGGGATTTGGGCGTAAAGAGTCTGCGTCTTTTGACGAATAATCCCAAAAAAATTGACGGTTTGTCGGAATTTGGCCTCAGCATCGAAAAACGCGTTCCGATTCAGATGGAACTTACGCCGTTTGACGCCTATTACATGAAAACAAAACAAAAAAAGATGGGACATATGCTGGATTATTAAGAATTGTGGGGCAGACGCTTGATAAAAACGCTTATGGGATAAGCTGGTATATGATTTGGTAAAAGTGGACAAAGATTATGTTATGCAGATGATGATTGCGTTTCCTGTGTATACGTCAGAAGAGGATGAGCTATACAAAGGTTACGTGACGGAATGCATGTATCGTATGTGCGGGTTTTCCGGCAGCAGCCAGCCCCCGCGCAGCTATGAAGAATACAGGGAGGCAATGCGGTAATGAAAAAAAACATGTATGCTGCTGTTGTCATAATAGCTGCCGGCATTTTGTGCGCAGGATGCGGCGGGGAAGCGCTAGGGGAGGAGCCTTTAGATACGCAAAACGTAAAGCGGCAGGAAGAATCGCGGACGGAAAGCGTTTTTACGGAAGATACCGGGTGTCTTGCGATAAAAGAAACGGAACGTAAGACAGAGGAGATTGCAACAGAAGAGATCACACCCGAAATTTTAGAGTTTGTCGATGTGTTTGGGCAGTCGTATCAGGTCGAAATCAATCCGAATGTGAAGAAACACGACTACGATTTAAATGCTTTTTCCCACGAAGGAAACAGGCTTGTTTATGAGGGGGATCCCAGGTATGCTTACCGGCTTGGAATCGACGTATCGCATCATCAGGGCAAGATTGACTGGGAGCAGGTGAAAGCGGCCGGATATGAATTTGCATTTTTGCGGATTGGATACCGGGGATATGGACAGGAAGGGAAGATCTGTGCGGATCGTCAGTTCTCTGAAAACGTCCAGTCTGCACATGCGGCGGGCTTAGACGTAGGCGTTTACTTTTTTTCCCAGGCTGTAAATGAAGAAGAGGCCGGAGAAGAAGCGGAATTTGTTTTAAAAAACTTAGAAGGAATTCAACTGGAGCTTCCCGTCGTTTACGATCCGGAAAGCATTCTGGACGCGGATGCAAGGACAGATGATGTAACAGGGGAGCAGTTTACCAGAAATACGATTGTATTTCATGACAGGATCAAAGAAGCGGGATATAAACCCATGATATACAGCAATATGCTTTGGGAAGCGTTTCAGTATGACCTTGAGCAGCTGGCGGAATATCCGATCTGGTATGCGGATTATGAGCCGCTGCCTCAGACGCCTTATCATTTTGAATTTCTGCAGTATACCAATACGGCAAATATAGATGGCGTTGCAGGAGAAGTTGATTTAAATATTCAGTTAATACCGACAGATCAGAAAGGAGAAAGGGAATGAGAACATTAGAAGGAAACATAGTGGCAAAGGAAGCCAGAATTGGAATTGTGGCGGCGAGGTTTAATGAATTTATTACGTCTAAACTTTTGGGAGGCGCGCTGGATGGATTGAAGCGCCATGACATGGATGAAGATAACATTGATGTGGCGTGGGTGCCTGGTGCGTTTGAGATTCCCTTGATTGCACAGAAGATGGCAAAGAGCGGTAAATACGATGCGGTAATTTGTCTGGGAGCGGTGATTCGGGGAGCGACGACGCATTATGATTACGTATGCGCGGAGGTTTCAAAGGGAATTGCGCAGATTTCCCTGCAGACGGGAATCCCGGTGATGTTTGGCGTATTGACGACGGACAACATTGAGCAGGCAATTGAGAGGGCAGGAAGCAAAGCCGGAAATAAAGGATTTGACTGTGCCGCAGGAGCGATTGAGATGATCAATCTGATCCGTGAAATTCAGGAATAATTGTTTGTTTTCCGTAAATAAATGATAAAAAGTTGTGCATGATGTCCATAAAACAATGGAAAAAACATGACAAATATGTTAGAATGGTACCATAACGGCGTGGTTTTATTTTTAGCATAAGGAGGAATGTATGAAAAAATTATGGAAATGCATCACTGCGGCAACGCTGGCGATATGCGTAACGGCATCCGGCATATTGCAGACAGATTTTGCAACAAAGACCTGGGCGGCGGAAGTCAATCTGGACGATGGTCTGGTCGGATACTGGACGTTTGAAGGAAATACGCAAGAAGAGCAGCTTGCAAATAAAGCGTCCGATCAGACGATTCGTGCGGCGATAACAGGAAGCGGCGTGACGTTGGAGAGCGCTGCGGGGGTGGACGCACAGGCCGCTGCGTCTTTTGGGGGGAATAATAATTCCTATCTTACTTTAAATCTTGTGGGAGCAAATCAGGGACTGCAGGCTTCCGGCGCTTTTACGATTGGACTTTGGATGAAGCTGAATGCAATGCCTGGCTCTTCTGATAACACGAGTATCTTCCATCAGGAAGGAGACGGTAACGGAAACGGCAGAGCGATTCTTACGATTGGGGGCAACGGCAAGTTTGGAACGTATCTGGATGCGACAAATCGCTATGGAAGTCAGACCGTTCAGAGAGACGAATGGCATCATGTGATGCTTGCCGTAGATGCTGCGGGCGACGGAAGAAAAGCATATTTCTATCTGGACGGGGTGAAGACGAATGAAGTAACGCTTACAGGGAGCTTTGTAAACGGAAGCGGAAATATACGCGTTGGAGCTCACAGAGTCAATGCGGACAATCCCGCAATCAACGGCGTTATGGATGAGATCCGTTATTACAACAAAGTCATTGACGCGGATACGGTAAAAGCAATTTATGACCTGCACGGCGAGGCTGTCAGTATACAGCAGGAGAGGAGCCGTCTGGCAGAGCTGATTGAAAGCGCAAGGGAGCTTGGAGCCGACGGTACGGACGAGGTTTCCGTTCAATTGAAAGCGGCAATTGAGAAAGCAGAGGGAATTCTGGCCGGTGAATCGGCGGATCTTGCGGCATTAGAAGCTATGATAACTGAGCTTACGAATGCCATACGTGCAGTTGAGAGCCAGACGCCGGTTGTAATTGAAGCAGATACGTCAAATGTAATTCGTGAAATTCCATCCGCTATGTTCGGCATCAACCATCGTTATCATAAATATGGTTATGGAACCTGGGATAAAGAAAATCATAAAATGAACGATGCGTTTGAAGCGCTTGTAAAAGAAGCGAAATTTGGCTCGGTGCGTTATCCGGGCGGTACGGTTTCCAATCTGTTTACCTGGAAAGATACGATTGGAGACGAAGCGGAAAGAACGACGACGATTGCCGGGAACAATTTTTACTCCGATGCAGGGGAAGTTCCGGTAGACCCGGCGTTTGGCGTGGATGAAGCGATGACCTGGATTTATGACGATCTGAACGCGGATGCGATTTTCGTTTATGGTCTGGGCAGGGGAACTCCGCAGGATGCGGCAGATTTGGTAGAATACTTAAACGCTCCCAACGACGGCAGCAATCCAAACGGGGGCACGGACTGGGCGGCGGTGCGCGCTGAAAACGGGCATGAAGAGCCTTACGGCGTTACCCGTTTTGAGCTTGGAAATGAATTCAGCGATACGGGACAAGACTACTGGATGTCAGGCGCAAGCCAGGAGAACAAAGGCACCGTAGATCTTTATATTGAAGGCGACGTTATGACGATTTCCGGTCAGAGAAGCTATTCCCAGACAAATAACAGAGTTGCGAAAAAGGGAGACTGGAGAGCCAATGCGTCTAAGAGCGACGGCAATCCAAATGAAGAGCGCTACGTATATTATCTTCCGGTTGTAGAGGATTCGGCGGAAGTATTTGTAGCCGGGACGAAATGGGAAATTGTGGAGTCTTTGGATGGCGCGGGAGCGGCAAACGTATGTACGTTTGATTACGAAACGGGAAAGATCTCTTTTGGCGACGGTACAAATGGCAATATACCGCGGGCGGGTCAGCAAATCACCTGCAATTACAAGACGGATCAGGCGGGATTTGTTGATTATTACGAGGCGATGAAAGCGGTCGATCCTAAGATAGAGCTTTACTCCGGCATTGTTGACAGACTTCAGAACAGCTTTATTGATAAAATGCATCAGAAAGAATTCGATAACAAATATGACGGAGTTATCATTCATCCTTACAGCAACGGCGTTACCAGTTATGAAGATTCTCTGGTGAAAGCGAAAAATTTCTCCAATAATATAGCGACTTATAAAAATAAAATGCATACGGTTTCCGGAGATGACAAAAAGAAAGTGGCGGTTTCAGAATTTGGAATTTTAAGCGTCAGCCCGGCAAGCAATTATCAGACGTCTCTTGGCCATGCGATTTATATTGCCAACCATATGGTTGACTGCGTCAATTCCGGCGCTGCATACCAGAATAAACACTGTCTGGTGGATTCTGCGTCGGGAAGCGATAACCTTGGAAACTGGCAGCAGTGCGTGATTCAGTGCCATGAGGGAGAGAACGGCAATACGTTTGTTTCTACTCCGTCGGCCCGTCTTTTCTCGATTTTTAATGAGATGACAGGAAATCTGCAGGTGCGCGAAACGGTTACAGGAAACGAAGTATTTACCGGAAGCGGCGCAGGCGCGGTAAATAATTTGAATGTATATACTACAAAAGACGACGCTGGAAATACATATATCATGGTAATAAACAACAAAAAAGAGAACGCTTCGGCTGTGGAACTTTCCATAAAAGACAGAGATCTGACCGGCAGGACAGTGGAAATATGGTCTATGGGTTCGGATAATGTTGACGATGCGAATACATTAGACGCGCCGAATAAAGTCACAGTGGAAAAAACAACGAAAACTGCGGATAGCAGCAGTATTTTATATACATTGGAGCCGCATTCCGTATACAGTTTTAAAATTCAGGCGGATCCGGTTGCCGGAACAGAAATTGCGGGCAGCGATAACGAAGAAGAAGGAACTGTGACAGGCATGCCGCAGGAAGCGATGCCTGGAGATGAAGTTACGGTTACTGCAACGCCAAAAGAAGGATATGTTTTTGTCGGATGGTTTTTGGAAGGCGATGAAGAACCCGTTTCCACAGAACAGGAATATACGTTTGTAGTAATAAAAGGAAAGAAGCTTACAGCTAAGTTTGAAAAGAAGAAGTTTAAGATAAGCGTGACGGCTGAAACCGGAGGAACGGCGTCCTGCGATGTGAAAGAAGCCGTTGGCGGCGATTCGGTTACGGTTACGGCAGCGCCAAACACAGGGTATGGTTTTGACGGTTGGTACGAGGGAAGCGTTCAGGTATCAAAAGAAAAGATTTATACATTTGCCATTCAAAAGGATACGCAGCTTACGGCGCGGTTTCTTGTAATAAGCACACCGAATCTGCCGGCTGGTTCATCATCGGGCTCGTCTGATTCAACGAACGAAGTTCAGGCTCCTGACGCGCCCAAAGGCGTGAAAGCCAAGAAAGTGAAAAAGGGCATTCAGTTGATCTGGAAAAAGACAGCCGGCGTGGACGGCTATGTGATTTACCGCTCTTACAAGAAAAACAAGGGATATAAGAAGCTTACGGAAATAAAAAAAGCCGGAACTAAGAAGTATCTGGATAAAAAAGCAAAAAAAGGAAAGACGGCATATTACAAAATAAAATCGTACAAAACGATCAATGGCAAAAAGGTATTAAGCGCTAAATTTTCTAAAGTAGTGAAAAAGAAAAGATAGCCAGTTGTTACGATAGATTATAAAAAGGAGGATATTGTTTTGAACAAACCGGTATTAGTTGTAATGGCTGCGGGCATGGGAAGTCGTTATGGAGGATTAAAGCAGATGGATCCAATGGATCAGGCAGGCCACGTAATTTTGGATTTTTCCGTTTATGACGCCATGCTGGCAGGGTTTGAAAAGGTGGTTTTTATCATCAAAAAAGAAAATGAAGAAGAATTCAAAGAATGCGTAGGCGACAGGATTGCAAAACGCATGCAGGTGGAGTATGCATATCAGGAGCTGACCGCTCTGCCGGATGGATTTGAAGCGCCGGAGGGAAGAGTAAAGCCGTTTGGCACGGGGCACGCAGTGCTTTGCGCCAGGGATAAGGTAGACGGACCGTTTGCTGTCATTAACGCAGACGATTTTTACGGACGGCATGCGTTTGAGGTGATTTATGATTATTTAAGCCAGCCAAAAACAGGCGATACCTATCAGTATGTTATGGTGGGCTATATCATGGAAAATACGCTGACGGAAAACGGCCATGTGGCAAGAGGCGTCTGCCAGATAGACGACGGAGGACATCTTGTGGAAATTCATGAGCGTACGCGTATTGAAAAGCGGGGAGATGTAACTGCCTATACAGAAGACGACGGCGCAACCTGGGTGACAATTCCGGCAGGAAGCACAGTATCCATGAATATGTGGGGATTTGAAGAGAATCTGATGGAGGAGCTTGAGAAGCGATTCCCGGCATTTTTGGAAGAAAATCTGGAAAAGAATCCTTTGAAATGCGAATTTTTCCTTCCTTCAGCCGTGCAGGAGCTTATGGAAGAAAACAAGGCAGTCGTTACCGTATTAAAATCAGAAGACCGCTGGTATGGAGTAACTTATAAAGAAGATAAAGAAACGGTGATGAAAGCAATTGCGGAATTCAAGGCAAACGGCGTTTACCCGGATAAATTGTGGGAAGCATAGGGAGGTAGAGATTCAATGGACAAGAAAGATATTTTAAAACAGTTTCAGGTAGAAGGCGACGTTACATCTGTAGAGCCATACGGCAGCGGGCACATCAACCATACGTATCTCGTGCAGATGGCAGACGATAAGAAATATATTTTGCAGGGAATCAATACGACGATTTTTAAAGATACGGATCAGTTGATGGAGAATATCTTAAACGTCACTTCTTATCTGCGGGAAGAGATTGTGCGTACGGGCGGCGATCCTGCCAGGGAGACTTTGACGGTAGTTATGACAAACGACGGAAAGTCTTATTATACGGATGAGGAAGGCAATAAATGGCGCGTATATGATTTCATTGAAGGAGCGCAGACATTTGACGCGGTTGAGAGCAAGGAAGATTTTTACCAGAGCGCGGTAGCTTTTGGAAATTTCCAGGCAAAGCTTGCAAATTTCCCGGCGGATACGCTGCATGAGACGATTCCGAATTTCCACAATACGGCAAAACGCTATCGCGATTTGGAAAAGGCAATTGAAGAGGACGTAAAAGGCAGAGTTGCCGAAGTAGGGCCGGAAATTGCATTTGTACGGGAAAGAAGCAAAGAATTGTCCGAGCTTCACGATATGCTTGCAAAAGGCGATCTTCCGCTTCGCGTAACCCACAACGATACAAAATTAAATAACATTATGATTGACTCCGATACGCACAAGGCAATCTGCGTCATCGATCTGGACACGGTAATGCCGGGACTTTCCGCGCATGATTTTGGAGACGCGATTCGATTCGGCGCAAATACGGCTGCGGAAGACGAACCGGATGTATCAAAAGTTTCCTTGTCGCTGGAACTGTTTGAAATTTATGTCAAAGGATTTTTAGAGGGCTGCGGCGGAAGACTGACGCCAAACGAAGTCAAAGTTCTGCCAATGGGAGCCAAAATGATGACAATCGAATGCGGCATGCGGTTTTTGGCCGATTATCTTGAGGGAGACGTTTACTTTAAGATTGCAAGAGAAAAGCACAATCTTGAGCGCTGCCGGACGCAGTTTGCGCTGGTGGCCGATATGGAAAAGAAATGGCGGCAGATGTGCGAGCTTTGCCAGTAAGAAGCGCGCGACACCCTGCATACGGTTGGAGCGGAATAATATAGAAAGAAAAGGTAAAAAATGAGACTGCTTTTTATACGGCACGGAGAGCCGGACTATGAAAAAGATTCTCTGACGGAAAAAGGCTTTCGGGAAGCGGGGTATCTTGCGGAATATCTTGCGGGTGAAAAAATTGATACATGTTATGTTTCTCCGTTGGGCCGGGCAAAGGATACGGCGGCTCCCACTTTGAAAAGAAAGCATATGCGGGCCGAAGAATGTCATTGGCTGCAGGAGTTTCCCGCAAAAGTGATACGGCCGGACAAAGGATATAAAATTAATTGCTGGGATTTTCTGCCACAAGACTGGATGAACGTCAGAGAATATTATGACAGGGACGCATGGGCGTCTACCAGTCTGATGCAGGAAGGGAACGTGTTGGAAGAGTATAATTATGTGACAAAATCTTTTGATGCGCTGCTGGAAAAGCACGGATACGTCCGGGACGGAAATTTTTACCGGGCTGTGAAGCCAAATCGGGATACGATTGCATTCTTTTGCCACTTTGCGTTAGAGTGCGTGCTGCTTGGGCATTTGATCGGCGCTTCTCCAATGGTGCTGTGGCACGGATTTTGCGCAGCCCCCTCTTCCGTGACAACGGTGATGACGGAAGAAAGGCGGCAGGGAACCGCGTCTTTCCGCATCAGCAGATTCGGAGATGTATCGCATTTATATGTAAAAGGAGAAGAACCGTCGTTTTACGCAAGATATTGCGAGACGTTTGACAGCGACGAGCTGCATGATTAGGGAAATTATATCAAATGGTGAGAAGGCCGGGCGAATTTATATGCCCGGTCTTTTCCTGATGGTTGTGCAGGATGATTTCCATAATGCAGAGAAATGTTGTGGCATTTTAGTTGACAATGGGACAGTTCGAAATGTATAATAGAATAAATGTTCGATTAGAGGTGGCAAAATGAATATAGTTTCATTGTTTAGCGGCGCCGGCGGGCTGGATTTGGGACTTATACGGGCCGGCAATAAGGTTATATGGGCGAATGATATTGATAAGGATGCGGTTGCTACTTACCAGGAGAATATAGGGGAACACATTATTTGTGATGATATTAAGAATATTGATATAAATGATATTCCAACAGCGGATGTTGTGGTCGGAGGGTTTCCCTGCCAGGGATTTTCACAGGCCAATATGCTGCGGGAGCTGGACGATGACAGAAATCAATTGTATAAGTTTTTTTATCATGTAATTAAAAAAAAGCAGCCTTTATTTTTTATTGCAGAAAATGTAAAAGGTATTTTGAGCATTGGAAAAGGGGCTGCAATTCGGCAGATTATTTCGGATTTTGAAGAAGCCGGTTATATGACAGACATTCATCTGGTCAATATGGCGGATTACGGGGTCCCGCAAACAAGGCAGCGAGTCATTATTATTGGGCAGAGAAAAGATTTGAGGGATGAAAAGCTTTTTCGGTTTCCATCGCCAACGCATTTGAAAAACCAGGAGCCTGCATGGGTATCTATGAAACAGGCAATCGGACACTTTCCGGATCCGGATCTGGAAAATGATGTGCTTAATCATGTCTATTCAGCTTATAAGGTTACTTACAGAAATTTTACAGGGCATCGTAAGACAGATCCGGATAAGCCTTCGCCTACCATTTTAGCCAGAGGAAATGGTAAAGGGGGAGTTTGCGCTATTCCTCATTATAATGAGAAGCGCAGACTGACAATCCGTGAGAGTGCAAGCATACAAACTTTTCCTGAAGATTTTTATTTTGTTGGCAGCATGAATTCGTGTTACAGGCAGATTGGAAATGCAGTTCCCGTTAAGTTTGCAGAGAAGCTGGGGGAAGAGTTGATCAGGTTAGAAAAGGAAGTGGAATTATGAGAGTGGTATCGCTCTTTAGCGGCGCCGGAGGACTGGACCTTGGATTTCAAATGGCCGGCCATGAAATTATATGGGCAGATGACATATATGAAGACGCCGTAGAAACATACAGGCGCAATTTGGGAGATCATATTGTATGTAAAGATATATCAGAAATCGAATCGGCAGAAATCCCGGAATGCGACATTATGATTGGCGGATTTCCCTGTCAGGGTTTTTCGGTCGCGAACAGAAACAGACATGCCGGCGACGAAAGAAACGAGCTTTATAAACAATTGCTTCGATTAGTACAGGATAAGAAACCGAAATTCTTTTTGGCGGAAAATGTGAAAGGAATTACGAACCTTGAAAAAGGAAAAGTTTTTGATATGATTTTAAAAGATTTTTCTGATATAGGATATAAAGTGAAATATAAAATCATGAATGCTGCAGATTATGGAGTTCCGCAGACAAGGCAGCGAGTTATTATTATTGGAGTGCGGGAAGACATAACCTTTGAATATATGTTTCCTGAACCAACACACGATAAGGATGGAAAATACGGACTTCCCTGCTGGGTTTCCATAGGAGAAGCCATGTCAGAAATTCCGGATCCCGACGAACCAAATGATTTGTCCAATCATGTTTATTCTAAATATAAACTGCAGTTCAATGGATATTTGGGCCATCGGCCGTTAGATCCGCATAAACCGGCTCCAACGGTTACAGCCCGTGGAGATAATAAAGGCGGCGTAGTGATATTGCCGCATCCAAATGGACAGCGGCGAATGTCGTGCAGAGAACTTGCGGCAGTACAGAGCTTTCCGCTTGACTATGAATTTTCAGGGAACAATTCGTCTGTGTACAGACAAATTGGCAATGCAGTACCGCCATTGCTTGGATTTGCAATAGCAGACGCTTTTAATAGTTATAAGGAGGAATGCGATTAATGCTGCAAAAGACCTACATACCGCAAAAGCCTTTTCCCGATTTTAAATGGAAATGGGCATGTCTGCAATGTACGGAAGGATTAAATGATCCGGTTGTTTTGCTGGGCGTCTTATTCAGAATGAGAAAATTGGAGCCAAAGGGGTTAAAGTATAGTTCACAGGAATTTGCGGATGAATTGATCAATTTGTCGCATGATATACGAGATACCAATATTGGCGTTGATCTGGCAAAGAGAACGGGAGAACGAAATCTCATCAGGAATTCCGGACAATATTGGAGAGCGGTTGGACTGATTGAGCCGGGAGAGCGATCTGGTAAGATCAGACTGACAGATTTTGGACGTCGGGTCGCAGATCATGATATTTCCCAGGCGGAGTTTGCAGCAATTACAGTACAGACATTTAAACTGCCGAATCCACAGATTCAGAGTGAAGATGAGTGCAGAAGATGGATGGACAAAGGATTGATATTGTATCCGTTAAGGCTGTTGTTGGAAATTATATGTAAATTGCAGGAGCTTGGACAGGGATTTATTACTACGGAAGAATTGGTCAGAATTATTATACCGCTTTCAGGCTGTAAATCAAACCTGCAGGATTATATAAATTTTATCTTATGGTTTCGCGCCGGAGATATATCTCTGATTGGCTGGCCGGATTGCTGTCAGGGAGCAAATGATATGAGGATTGCCAGAGAGTATCTTTTGTTTTTGAGAAATTACGGATATGTTGAGAATACATCGGGAAACAGCCGTCTTGAAGAAAAATACCAAATCAATGAACTTTTGCTGGATGAGGTGAAAGAATTGATAAAAAAGGTTCCAAAAGAGGAATCTTTGCTCAAGGCGTTGAACGGTATTCGTTCTTTGGAGATTACATCGGAATTTGAAAGGAAGCGGGTGCAGCATTTGCGGACAGCGCGTCCAAATCAGGCTAATTTTAGAAAAAAGGTATTAAAGGCATGTAAAAGATGCATCATTACCAATGTTACAATGCCAGAGATTCTGGAAGCTGCGCATATTAAGCCTTTTAAATATAACGGTGAGGATACGGTGGCGAATGGGTTTGCGATGCGGACGGATATTCATACCCTGTTTGATACGGGGCATTTAAGAATATCTGTGGAAGGGCTTGTTGAATTATCAGCGCGTGCCAGAATGGATTATGGAGCAGTTATTCCGCCCCAAATTATGATTCCGGATTTTACCAATCGGGAATTTCTGAAATGGCGTTGGGATAATTATAACGGATTATAAGATCCTTGCGGTGAGCTATTGGACTGATTTTTAAGAATTCTAAGGTATAAAATTCCTTCACTTACAGATACTACTACCACACAGTAGAAAATGTAAATGGAGGAATTTTTCATATGAAGGCAACAGGAATAGTGCGAAGAATAGATGATTTGGGAAGGGTTGTTGTGCCGAAGGAAATTCGAAGGACATTGAGAATCCGGGAGGGAGATCCACTTGAGATTTTTACGGACCGTCAGGGAGAAATTATTTTAAAGAAGTATTCGCCGATTGGAGAGCTTGGTCAGTTTGCCGGACAATATGCGGAAAGCCTGTCTCAGACAACGGGAAATCTGGTATGCATTACAGACAGAGACCATGTGGTTGCCGTAGCGGGCAACGGAAAAAAGGAATACGACGGTAAGCCGCTTAGCAAACAAATGGAAGGAATCATAGAAAGCAGGGCGGATTTTGTAGCAAACCGCAATGACGAGGGATTTGTAAAAATTACGCTGGATGATTCCGGAGAGATGTGCTCTCAGGCAGTAGCCACAATTATCTGCCAGGGGGACGCAATTGGAGCGGTCGTTATTTCCGACAAAAATGAGAAATCCCAGATGGGAGATACAGAACATATGCTGGCAGTTACGGCAGCAGGATTTTTAGGGCGGCAGATGGAACAGTAAAAATCAGGTTCCGGAGATTTTTCGCGAAATTTCCGGGGCCTTTCTTTTTTGACAGGAACGGTTGCCAATAAGAAATTTCCGTGGTATCCTTTTTAAATGATGTCATGTACAGAATGGGGACAGTTCAGGGAGGAAAGATTATGAAAAGAGCGGCGGCCATATGGCTGAGTTTTGCGGTAACGGTGGGTAGCGTGTCATCTTTGCTTCCATCAAGGGCAACTGCGGGAGAAATCACGCCCTGTGAACCGAAAAGCGCGGTATCGCGGGAAAAAGAAGAAAATGAAACAAAAGCGGCTGGATTTGAAGAAATTGTTCGGGTAGAATTTGTTGCGGACAAGGGATATCTTGAGGCATATTATGAAAAAGGCAAGGCTCCGTACGAGGATTTTGTATATTTTAACTGTAAAAATCAGACAGAAGAAGACGCCGTGCTTGAAATTTCAAGCACAAATACAAACGTCGTGCAGGTGACGGGTCAGACAACGCAAACGATTGCATCCGGCGCAAACGACGCGTTTCAGATTTTTTACAGGATTGTCGGAGCCGGTTGCGCCAATCTTGTGGTAAAAACCGGAGGAGAGGAATATAAATTAAAGGTTTACGGTGTTCCAAGAAATGTGGAGCTGACAAGCGTTACGCAGACTTCGTTTCAGGGAGTGACGGTGCAATGGGAAAAGATACCCGGCTGCAGCGGCTACCGAATTGAGCGCGCAGTGGCGGCGGATGATTTGTGGTGGTTTGACAAGCGTTTTCAGACGGCCGCAACCGTTTACGGCGATCATACGACGGGCGTTACTTTAAAGACAGACCTGAATACAACCTACCGCTACCGTGTGTTTGGCTTTGTCGAAGATGAAGAACGCAGACTGGAGGGAAACACGGACAGGTATCCGGGAAATGTTAAAACGATTGATTTTGCCGCGAAAAAGCTCAAAGCGCAGATTGCTTCCGTAACAAAATCCGGGAGCAAAAGTCTGCGCGTTCAATGGAAGCCCATGGCGGGAGCCATCGCGTATAAGCTGTACCGTTCCGAATGGGAAAACGGAGGGTATTCCTGCATTTATACGGCGGGCAGCGGCGTAACTTCCTATGAACAAAAGGTCAGTCCGGGCGTTATGTATTCTTATAAGGTAACGGCGGTTTTTCCGGAGGGAGAGAGCGATTATTCCAAATCCATATCGGAGTTTATTCCGAAAAAAGGGAAGCAAAAATCGAAGCTGGCGAAAAAGCTGGGACAACAATACATAAGCGGGCAGTATGCCGGTAACTGGGCCAGTCCGGATAAAACGTATTATTATGAGTCGGGCAAAAAGCTGTATGCAGTCTGCGTCCAGAAAAACGGCAGCCTGGGGGTTTTTCGTATCAGCGATTCTCTGAAAATAAAAAAAATCAAAACCATAAAACTCAAATATGACGTCTGGGGCGGTTTTTACGCCGGAGAAGACGGGAATTTTTACGTGGCCGTCGGTTATCATAATTACAGTGAGAGCAAGACGAAAACCGTAATAAAAATTATGCAGTACGGAGGCAACTGGAAGAAAAAGAACACCAGCGAAATCAAGGGAGGAGCTTCCAATGTGTTTGAAGGAATCTATAAGCCGTTTGAAGCCGGAAGCTTACGCATGGATATGCAGGATAACCTGCTTTATGTTGCGACGGCAAGGCAGATGTTTCTTTACAGCGACGGAAAACGTCACCAGTCCAACATTTCGTTTTTGATTGACACAAAGACCATGCAGGAAAAAAAGGCGCCGCATGCTTATATCAGCCATTCGTTCAACCAGTTTGTCAAATTCAAGGACGGGACGCTGTATCTGCTCAATCATGGAGACGCTTTTCCAAGAAGTCTGGCGCTGTCCGTTTTTGAAGATTACGCGCCGGGCATGGATGAGAGGACAAGTGAGAAAATTCAGTCGCTTTGTTCGTTCCAGGGAAGCTCTGGAGATAATTTTACGGGCTGTAAAGTCGGCGGCATGGAAATCGGAAAAGACAACGTCCTTGTCTGTGGAACTATGCAGCCGCATGAAAGAAAAGTAAAAGGCGTATCGGGATCCGGAGGCAAATTAAAATATAATGTATTTCTGGCGCGTTCCAACCGAAGCAGCGGGAAAACCTCGTTCCAGTGGCTGACGAGCTACCATCCGAAGAATTCGTCAGTCGTTGTCGGGGAGGCGCGCATGATAAAGCTTTCCGACGATAAATTTGCGATTTTATATTCCACGACGCAAAAGAAAAAAACAAAGCTGAATTATATTGTAGTCAATGACGCCGGAAAAAAGGCATATTCTAAAAAATATTCCGGCATGACGTTTGACGGGGATTCCCAGCCCGTTTTATACAAAGGGAAAATCGTCTGGGCGGATACGGCATATGAGGGCATAAACCGTACAAAAACAAAACTTTACAGCATCCCGGCAATTTACTAAAAGATTGGCAGAGGAGATTTATGGCACGAAAAAAGAAAAAAAAGAAAAAATACCGCGTATTTTGGTTCTTTGTAAAATTTCAGTTTTTCTTGATGCTGCTTGTGCTTTTGGGCGTGGGTTATTACTATTACGGCGGCTATGCCACACAGGTACAGCGCATGAAAGAGGAAGCGCTGAAGTTTGTGCGCAATTCATCGGTGGAAACTTTTTGTTCCGCACAGACAAGTATCGTATATGACAAAGACGGAAAGACAATTTCTACCTTGAAAGGAGAAAAGGATGTCTACTATCTGTCTTACGAGGAGATCCCGGCAGACGTCTGCGCCGCAATCGTCAGTATTGAGGATAAAAAATTTTACCAGCACAACGGCGTGGATTTCAAGGCGATTTTAAGGGCGGTAAAAGCGGCAATTGAAAACGGAGAAGTTACGCAGGGGGGAAGCACCATTACGCAGCAGCTTGCGAGGACGATTTTTCTGACGCAGGAGAGAACCTGGCAGCGTAAAGTGGAAGAGATATTTATCGCGACCGAACTCGAGAAAAAATACAGCAAGACCAAGATTTTGGAGTTTTACTTAAATAACATTTATTTTGGCAATGGTTATTATGGGATACAGGCAGCCAGCATGGGTTACTTCAATGTAGAAGTAAATGAGCTGGATTTATCCCAAATGGCGTTTTTGTGCGCGATTCCGAATAATCCGACACTGTATGATCCGCTTACCAATATGGCAAATACGCTTGGGAGAAGAGACCGTATTTTAAATCAGATGCAGGAGGACGGAAAAATAACAGAAGGCGCCTGCTTGATGGCAAAAGCGCAGGAGATCGTGTTAAACCGTCCTGCCCATGCCAAAAACAATTATGTCGAGACTTATACGTATTACTGCGCGATTCGGATGCTGATGGAGCAGGATGGCTTTGTTTTTCAAAGAGAATTTAAAAATGAAGAGGAACAAAAAGCATACAACGAAAGCTACAATGAGAAGTATGCGGAGTGCCAGAAAAAGCTATATACGGCGGGATACCGCATTTACACTTCCATGGATCTGGCGCTTCAGGAGATGCTGCAAAAAGCGGTGGATGAAAGTCTGGGAACATTTACGGAAGTAAATGAAGAAGGGGTTTTCAAGCTTCAGGGAGCGGGAGTTTGCATTGAAAATGAAACCGGATATGTGCGGGCAATCGTTGGCGGCAGGAGCCAGGACTTTGACGGTTACACATTAAACCGGGCGTATCAAAGCTACAGACAGCCGGGAAGCAGCATTAAGCCGTTGATTGTCTATGCCCCGGCGATGGAAAGGAATTATACGCCGGATTCCATTGTGACAGATGAACCGATTGCAGACGGGCCGTCGAATTCAAATGGAGGATACAGCGGCGAGATGACAGTCAGAGAGGCTCTTTCTAGATCGAAAAATACAATTGCCTGGAAATTATTTGAAGAGTTGACGCCTAAAGTGGGACTTTCTTATTTGAAAGCAATGAATTTTTCCAAAATCACACAGGAGGATGAACGACTGACCTCATCGTTAGGGGGCCTGACAAACGGAGCTTCACCGGTAGAGATGACGGCGGCGTATGCTGCTCTGCAAAATGACGGCGATTACCGGATTCCCACCTGCATCATAAAAATTACCGACGCGGACGGCAATGAAATTGTTTCTCCCGTTCGGGAGGAAAAGAAAATTTATAAAACGACGGCTGCACGAATGGTTACGGATATGCTGGTTACGGCAATCACGGAAGGAACGGGCAAAGGACTTGGCGTGACGCAGATGCCTTCCGCCGGGAAAACAGGAACGACAAACGACAATAAGGACGGCTGGTTTACGGGCTATACCCGCTATTATACAACGGGCGTCTGGGTGGGATACGATATGCCGGCGGAATTGCCGGGATTGTCCGGTTCCACGTATCCGGGCACTATCTGGCATTCTTTTATGGAAAACTGTCATGCAGGGCTTACCCCGGTGGAATTTCTCCCGTATGCCGACATAGATTTGTATCAGAAAATAAGAAAGGACGCCCTGGGCGACGATGAAAATATAGATTGACACTGCCGAAAGCTTTTTTTATACTGAATTTAGCGATAAAAATGAAAAAGGAGAAGAACGTATGAAAAAATATGGATTTGGGATAGACATTGGAGGAACTACATGCAAAATCGGTTTATTTGAAACGACGGGCACATTGGTGGAAAAGTGGGAGATTCCTACCCGAAAAGAAAATTCCGGAGAAAATATTTTGCCGGATGTGGCAGCTTTTATTGCTTCCAAAATGGTAGAAAAAGAGATCATGAAAGGTGATATTCAGGGTATTGGAATCGGCGTGCCGGGCCCCGTGACGAGTGAAGGCGTAGTCGTTCGCTGCGTGAATCTTGGATGGGACGTTATTAATGTTGCAAAGGAAATGACAGAGCGCACCGGTTTTACGGTAAAAGTCGGCAATGACGCAAACGTAGCCGCACTTGGAGAAATGTGGCAGGGCGGCGGCAAAGGCCATTCGGATGTTGTCTTGGTAACGCTTGGAACAGGCGTTGGCGGCGGCGTGATCATCAACGGAAAAGTCGTAACCGGCAACAAAGGCGCCGGCGGTGAAATCGGTCATATTATCGTAACAGACAGAGAAACGGACTGCTGCGGATGCGGACAGAAGGGATGTCTGGAGCAGTATGCTTCCGCGACCGGAATTGTGCGTATGGCGAAAAAGAAACTGAAAGAGTCGGAGAAAGAATCCGCGATCCGTGACTTGAATCCTCTGACGGCAAAAGATATTTTTGACGCGGCAAAAGCCGGAGACGCCCTGGCCGATGAAATTGTGGATGATATGACGAAGATCTTAGGAGAAGCGCTTGCCAATGTGGCGCGCGTTGTCAATCCCGAAGTATTTGTTATCGGAGGCGGCGTATCGAAAGCCGGAAGCATTATTACGGACAGGGTAAAAAAATATTACGATGAGAAATCGTTTAGCTCCTGCCTGGATGCGCATTTTGAACTGGCGACGCTTGGCAATGACGCCGGAATGTACGGCTGCGTGCAGATGGTGTTAGAATCCTGATAAAATACGGGATAAAGGGTTTGGAATCTGGAAATTTGAAAAAAGCATGGGAACAGCTTCTGCAAATCTTTTGCAGAAGCTGTTTTAACGGAATATTTTATGAAAAATACGGAATAATTTTTATACGAATATCTGTAGTGCGCTATGGCAGGATATTTGTATGCAAAAAAGGAGAACTGACGTGGATATACAAGTGATTTTTGCCCAGATGCTCATGTTATTCGCCATGATGCTGACGGGATATTTTATCTGGAAAAAAGAATGGTTTGACGAAGCGGCGTATCAGAAATTGTCAAAAATCGTCGTAAATATTTTAAATCCGATTCTGGTCATTTATGGAGTCGTGGGAAAAGAGTCGGGCGGCGACGCAAGTCTGATCCTTCTGAATCTTGGTTTTGTGGCTCTGTTTTATATTTTACTGATTGTGACGGGACTTTTGTTTGTTCTGGCATTTCGTCCGGCAAAATCGGAACGCCGTCTGTATCGTCTGATGACGATTTTTCCAAACGTCGGATTTATGGGCATTCCGGTTATATCCGCCGTGTTTGGGCCAGAGAGCATGATCTATATTGTGCTTTATATGCTTGGATATAATCTGATTTTGTATACGTATGGTCTTGCGCTGGCAAGAAAAGCGGCCGAAGACGCCGGTTCTGTCACTGAGCAGGGCACAAGCCAGTGGAAGCGCATGATAAATCCGGGAATGATTGCTTCCGTGGCCGCGGTCGTAATTTTTCTGTTAAAGATACCGCTTCCGGCGCCGGCGGTAAATTTTTGCGATTATATGGGAAATGCGACGATTCCGCTGTCGATGCTTTTGATTGGCATGTCGATTGCCAAGGCGGATTTGAAGAAAATTTTTTCCAATGGAATGATTTATGCCTATACGGCAGTCAAGATGCTTTTGCTTCCGGTTCTTATGGTTTTTTTGCTCCGTCCGTTTTCTGTGGAGCCTGTCATACTTGGCGTATTTATTTTGCAGATTGCCATGCCGGTTGGAAGCATTGTGACTTTGGTGGCGAAAGAAAGCGGCGCGGATGAGACGCTTTGCACGAACGGCATTGTGCTTAGTACGTTAGCGTCCATCCTTACGATTCCGCTTGTATGTATGTTTTTATAGGCCGCGGACAGGAAGTCAGACGGTGGTATGGACGCCGTTGATTGCGGCGTGTTCGTTCTCTTCCATTGGAATGACCAGGCATTTTTGGCCCTGAATCATCTGGGAGTGAATTTGTGCGGCTTTTTCCGGTTTGACGCGCAGAATCACGTCATAAGTTTTGGGCGCGTCAGGAGCGTTTTCTTCTTCTGACAGTCCGGCAAGCATTCGGGCGTCTTTTAATTCCTGTTCCAGTACGCCTACTTTTTTGACAAGCTCTTTTTTCTGTTTTTTTCGGTTTCCGTCTTCCGCAGCTTTTGCGTCTACCAGATGTGTCAGAATGGGCGCGTCGTCTTTAAATTCTTCCCGATAAGCTTTTTCTATGACATCGGCCTGGGTCTGCGGAATATCAGCGCCGGCGAGTATTTCACCAATCGTATCTCCGGTTAAAAGGACGGGGTCTTTTGTCTCTTCCGTTTCTTCCGACTCCTGTTCGGCAGCCAGATCAGACAGCTCGTTTTGTATTTCGCAAAAAGTTTCGTGAGATGATTCCGCATCCCCGCCGTAAGCTTTTTCGATGATAGAGGCAAACGCCATCTTCTGCTCTGCCGCGGTGCGTTTTGCAATGCAGCCCAGTGCGCCTTCTATTAGCTCCGTATGCGGTTCCTTTGGGTTTTTGTGGTATGTCATAACAGAGTGGATGTCGGCGCTTCTGTCGGTAAAGGCAGGGAAGAGAAAGCCGCTGTCCGGCGGGCATACAATCCAGTCGCGGATTCTTGGCCCTATGCGGTTTTCATCTTCCCGATAACCCAATCCGGGTTTGCTTAAGCTGACAGGGCAAATGGCACAGAGCAGATATTCATACACTTCTTCCGACTCATCCAGCTTGCTGTTGTCGCTTGTTTTTGTAATGACGTCATATGCGTCATGAAAGACCAGAATCAGATAATTGCCGGCAAATTCATAATTGTCGATAATCAAATCATAAAAACGTTCCAGCAGTTCTTCGTTTTGCAGCGCGCTGATTCTTAAAGCAGTCAGGAAATGTTGTCTGCCGCCGACCGCTTCCTCCTCCAATGGGAATTCCAGCTCCAAAAGGTTATTGCCTACGGAACCGGAAAGCGTTTTCTTGGCAATTTCCAGATATTTGTAAAATTCCTCATCTTCCAGATTTAAAAATGTTTCTTCCAGTTTTACGACGCGATTTCGTTCTCCGTCCACATAACAGCCGCACATTCGGGTAATGGTGCAGGTTTCTTTTTTCAGACGGCGTTTGATTTCAAGGACGTCTTTTCTGTTCATTGGCATCCACCTCGTTTTCTTGATTTTTGAAAATATTATATAGAAAAAGAAGAAAAATGGCAAGTTATGTGCTATACTGAATAAAAGCCATTTCTCCGCAGCATAATAGGAAATAAAATCATTTATGAAGGAGATTTTGGAAATGAAGAAGAATATATTTTTATTGCTTCTTACAATAGGTACAGCAATGGCGCTTTTTGGCTGCGGTCGCAACAATCAGGATCATGCAGAGCAAAAGGGGACAGATGCCGTCGGAACAGAAAATCATGCCGTTTCTGACGTCACGGGGACGGAATCGGCTGCAGATACGGAAAATACGAGCCAGCTAAAGCTTGGCACGGCAGTGGAGATTCCGGAAAGCTTTGAAGGGGAGCTTGCGGAAACGGACGCCCATGAATCTCTGGAGAGAGCGATTGCAAAGTATTGCAATGTGGTGGAAGAAGATTATTTTAATGTGCGTTATTATTACAATTATGTAGATTTAAACGGAGACAGTAATGATGAGATTCTTGCTTTGGTCCTGGGGCACAATATCAAGGGGATAGATGGAAATGTGCTGCTCTGGCTGGATGAATCAGACGAAGATAAGATTTCTGACGCGTCTGTAAAACAGGCGTTTCGCCAGATTGGCGTCCCGGTATACGTAAGCAATCATATGACGCAGGGATACCGGGATTTGATTATTGCCGACATTCGGAATACGACGGATGATGCCGTGACGGAAGCAGGAACGGACAATGTGGTATCAGACGGCGCAACTGGGGAAGGCGATGGGCTTATGAATTCTGTGGATCAGACCTATAAACTTTTGACCTGGAACGGCGATCAATACCAAACGTTACAGGAAGGCAAAGTTTTGTATCATTTGGAAGGATATGAGGGAAGCGCTATATTAACCAATAATATAGAGAGCGACTGGATCAACGACAATTATCATGTCCTGGGAGAAGCCATGAGATAAAAAAGAGGAAGGGGAGGATTTTTTGCTTAAAAATTATGAAATTCGAAAGTACCAGATACCCGAAGACGAGATCCGGGCGCTGGTCAAAGAAAAACGGGAAATTCTGGTCAGACAGCAGCAGCAGCTCAAAGAGCATAAGCTTCCGGTGTACGTTTTGACAGAGGGCTGGGGAGCCGCCGGAAAAGGTACGCTGATTGGAAATTTAATCAAAGATCTGGATCCAAGGTTTTTTCATGTAATTCATATGGGGCCGCCAAATGAAAACGAAACAAGGAAGCCTTTTTTGTGGCGTTATATGGAGACAATTCCGGAGGCCGGAAAATTCGTATTTTTAAATTCCGGATGGCTGGACGAGACGGCGGAGGACTGGATGTGCGATCGGATTGGAGAAGAGGAGCTGGAAAAAAGGCTGCGGCAGATCGGCACGTTTGAGCGGCAGTTAAAGGACAACGGCTATCTTGTCGTAAAACTATTTTTGCATATTCCCAAACAGGAACAAAAGCAGCGCCTTTTGAAGCTGAAAGAAAAGAAAGACACCGAATGGCGCGTGGCTGACAAAGATATTCTCCAAATCAAAAAACGTGAGAAATATGAAAAGATATATGACAGAATCTTAGAAGCGACCAATACCGGGTACGTTCCGTGGAACGTCATAGACGCCGTCGATAAAAAACAGGCTTTGCTGCAGACGCTGCATCTTCTGACCAACCAGATCAGTCAGGCAATTGAAAACAAAAGAATCCTGCCTGAAATTCTGCATAAGGATTATCCGCTGTTAAAGATGCCGGAGCTGTCTGAAGTGCCTTTAAATCAGCAAATGACAAAAGCAGAATACGAGGTTCGGTTAAAAGAGCTGCAAAAACGTCTCAAAAAGCTGCACAATAAAATTTACCGGAAGCGGATTCCGATTGTCATTGCCTATGAGGGCTGGGACGCCGCCGGAAAAGGCGGAAACATCAAACGTCTGACAAGCGCGTTAGATCCCAGAGGATTTGAGGTGCATCCCATTGCATCGCCGGAGCCTCATGAAAAAGCAAGGCATTATCTGTGGCGTTTTTACCACAGGCTGCCAAAAGACGGCCATATCGCCATTTTTGACCGTACCTGGTACGGCAGGGTCATGGTGGAGCGGATTGAGGGATTTTGCTCGGAAAATGACTGGAAGCGCGCGTACAATGAAATCAACGAATTTGAAAAAGAACTGACCGATTGGGGCGCGATTGTCATCAAATTCTGGGTCCACATCGATCAGGACACGCAGCTTGCCCGTTTTACCGAGCGGCAGAATACGCCCGAAAAGCAATGGAAGATTACCGATGAGGACTGGAGAAACCGAAAGAAGTGGGACGCATATGAAGCGGCCGTTGACGAGATGATTGCAAAGACTTCGACGGAAAATGCGCCGTGGTTTATCATTCAGTCCAACAACAAATATTACGCAAGGCTTCAGGCAATACAGATTGTCATTGATGAAATAGAAAAGAGGATTTTATGAGAAAGACTTCTACGAAACAGTTGGTTTACGCGGCGGCGGCAATTGCCCTTGCCATGGCGGCTTCGCTGATTAAGCTTTTTGAAATGCCGATGGGAGGCTCCGTTACGCTGCTTAGCATGCTGTTTGTAGTCCTGATCGGCTACTGGTACGGACCTGCGACAGGCATAGCGGCGGGCGTTGCGTACGGCGTCTTGCAGTTTATCATCGAGCCGTATGTATTTTCCATTCCGCAGGTGTTGGTCGATTACCCGCTTGCGTTTGGCGCGCTTGGGCTTTCAGGGCTTTTCCGAAACAAAAAAGGCGGTCTTACGGCAGGGTATTTGGTCGGCGTGGCCGGCAGATGCTTTTTTTCATTTTTGTCCGGATGGATTTTCTTTGGTACATATGCGGCCGGTTATGGCATAAGCGCGCCGGTATATTCCTTTTTGTATAACGCGTCTTACCTGGGCGCGGAGGCGGTTCTTACCGTTTTGATTGTGAATCTTCCTCCGGTCAGAAAAGCTTTGCTGCACATTAAGGATATGGCCGTATCCTCCTGATGGCGCGGCATACGAAAATCCGGCCCATATCGCGCGTTTCTGGCGCGGGGCCGGATTTTTCCGTTTCTTTCGAAAAGCAAGATTATCAGTTTCCTTTGCTGCTTAAGGGATTGCTTCTTCCCTCAAAAAATGGGCTGTTGTCCGGAATGGGCTTATCTGCTTTATTGTACAGGCTTTGCTGTCTGAGCGCGTCCGGAGACGGCGGGGCCTCCTTTTTTCTGTGAACGTCGGAATGCTGCCTGTGGCAGTTGGAGTCTGCGCATTTTCTTGGATCTTCCATAAGGGCCTCCTTGTTGTGTTTTTGTTAGTATGTCGCGTTTTATTGATTTTTATGCGCATGGCGTTTACGAGGGAGGGATAAGGCGGGATCCGTATTTGGAGTTGCATCTGTTTGTTTTTCATTGAGAACTATGGAGATATATGCTAATATAATGAAACATATCATGTAGGATAGAATTTTTAAAAGAAAGAGATTTACAGAAAGGATAGACTTTATGGCATTTGTAGATGTAAATATTAAAGTGCCGATGGAAATGGCGGTTTATGTAAAACCATCCGGCAAAGTGAATGAACTGGAAAGAAATGCGTTGTTATTATATCCCTATATTTTGAAACAGACGATTTCTCATGGCCGCGCGGCTGAAATATTAGGGATACGTAAAAATGAATTGATTGATATTTATGACAAACTGGGCTTTTCTTATTTGGATTTCTCAATAGACGATCTGGACGCGGAATTGGAAGCATACAGGAATGTGAAAGAAAAAGGTGAAATAGCATGATTGTTGTGTCAGATACTACGCCAATTATTTCTCTGTTGAAAATTAACAGACTTGATTTACTGGAAAAGGCATTTGGAGAGGTTCTGATTCCAAATGCTGTGTATGAGGAGCTTACAGCCGATAAACGATTCGCTGAGGAAGCAAAATTGATCCAGAACGCTTCTTATATAAAGAATGTTTTAGTATTGAATCCGGAAGCAGTCAGAATTTTAAAGATGGCAACAGGGCTGGATCAGGGAGAAAGTGAAGCGATTGTGCTTGCGGACGAGAAAAAGGCAGATATTTTGCTGATGGATGAAGCAAAGGGAAGAACAATTTCCGGACAGATGGGGATTACAATAATGGGAACAATTGGACTTCTGATGTCTTCTTATGAGGATAAGCTGCTGTCATCTGACGAAGTAAGAAAATGTATCGACGGCCTGCAAAGCTCAGGCAGACATATAGGTGAGAGACATTATCAGATGTTGTTAAACAGACTGCAATAAAAAACGATGGCTTCTGGAAATAGCCATCGTTTTTTTATGTTAAAAATCAGTCGGAAAAACAGGGTGAAAAATTCTCATAAAAAATACAAAAAACCCAATTGACAAATCTTCCCATTTGTAATATACTTTGCCCATCAAATAATTTGACTATCAAACTATTTGACAATCAAACTAAAAACGAAAATTCAAAAGGAGAATTTATATGTTGGAAAAATTAAAAGAAATCATTGCGGAGCAGCTTGGAATCGGCGAGGATGAAGTAAAAGCGGAAAGTAATTTCAAAGACGATCTCGGAGCGGATTCTTTGGATTTGTTTGAGCTTGTGATGAGTCTGGAAGAGGAATACGAAGTGGAAATTCCGTCTGAGGATTTAGAGAAAATTGCAACGGTAAACGACGTTATGGAATATTTGAAAGCAAAAGGTGTGGAAGTTTAAGATGAAAACCGAAATTACGGAATTGCTTGGAATCCAATATCCGGTAATACAGGGCGGCATGGCGTGGGTTGCGGAATATCACCTTGCGGCGGCCGTATCAATGGCCGGAGGATTTGGTTTGATTGGAGCGGCCAGCGCGCCGCCTGAAATCGTGCGGGAGCAGATTCGAAAAGTAAAAGAACTGACAGACCGGCCGTTTGGCGTAAACGTCATGCTGATGAATCCCAACGCTTCCGAAGTGGCGAAAGTCGTTGTGGAAGAGGGCGTGGCGGCAGTGACGACAGGGGCCGGAAATCCGGCGGCATATATGGAAATGTGGAAAAAAGCCGGCATCAGGGTAATTCCCGTTGTGGCCAGCGTAGCTATGGCGAAGATGATGGAGCGCGCCGGAGCGGACGCAGTTGTGGCGGAGGGAACGGAATCCGGCGGACACATCGGTTCCGCGACGACGATGACACTCGTTCCCCAGGTTGCGGACGCTGTCCGGATTCCGGTAATTGCAGCCGGAGGAATCGGCGACGGAAGAGGCATTGCGGCGGCCATGATGCTTGGGGCATCGGGCGTGCAGATGGGAACGCGCTTTATTGTCGCGAAAGAATCTATCGTGCATGAGAAGTATAAAGAACGCATTATAAAGGCGAAAGACATTGACTCCGAAGTGACCGGAAGAAGCACCGGGCATCCAATCCGTGTGCTTCGCAACAAAATGACGAGAGAATATCTGAAAATGGAAGCAAACGGCGTGGGCTTAGAGGAGCTAGAAGTTCTGACGCTTGGCTCTCTGCGAAAAGCCGTTATGGAGGGCGACGTCATAAACGGAAGCCTGATGGCGGGGCAGATTGCCGGCATGGTCAAAAAAGAACAGACCTGTAAAGAAATGATAGAAGAAATGATGCAGGAAGCAGAAACGCTTCTGAACAGAAAATTTTCATAAGAGAGGAAAACGGAATGGGCAAACTGGTATTTATGTTCCCGGGACAGGGTTCCCAGTATGTGGGAATGGGAAAAGAATTTTACGACGCAATCGGCGCGTGCAGAGAAGTTTATGAGATGGCGTCAGAAGCGTCCGGACTGGACGTTGCAAAGCTTTGTTTTGAAGAAAATGAACAGATTCACATTACCGAATATACGCAGATTGCCATGCTTGCGACAGAAGCGGCGATTTATGCGGCTTTAAAAGAAAAAGGATATACGCCGGATCTGACGGCCGGCTTAAGCCTTGGAGAATACGGAGCGTTGATTGCTTCCGGCGTTATGCGCATGAAAGACGCGTTTTCCATTATCCGCAAAAGGGGCATCTATATGCAGAATGCCGTTCCCTTTGGCGGCGCAATGAGCGCCGTGCTGGGATTAGACGCTTCCTCCATTGAAAAAATCTGTGAAGAGACAGAGGGAATTGTCTCCATTGCCAACTACAATTGTCCCGGACAGATTGTCATTACGGGAGAAAAAGACGCGGTAGACGCGGCGTCTTCGGCTTTAAAAGAAGCCGGGGCAAAGCGCGTCGTTCCGCTAAACGTAAGCGGGCCGTTCCATTCGCCGATGCTTTTAAAAGCCGGGACGCAGCTTGGCGAGGCGTTAGCGGAGATTGAAATTGCAGAAAATTTCATTCCGTATGTGGCAAACGTAACGGCAGATTACGTGACAAAGGCAAAAGACGTAAAGCCGCTTCTGACAAAACAGGTCGCGTCAAGCGTCCGCTGGCAGCAGACAGTGGAGCGCATGATAGCGGACGGCGCGGATACGTTTGTGGAAATCGGGCCGGGCAAAACCCTGACCGGATTTATGCGGAAAATCAATCGCAGCGTAACCGTTTACAGCATCGACAAGATGGAGGATTTTGAAAAATATGTTAACAGATAAAATCGCGCTTGTAACAGGAGCCAGCCGCGGAATCGGCGCGGCCATAGCAAAAGAGCTTGCGAAAGAAGGGGCTTTTGTAATTATCAATTACAACGGATCCAAAGAAAAAGCAGAACAGGTCGCGAATGAAATCAAAGCGGCAAACGGAAAAGCGGAAATTTACCAGTGCAGCGTCTCTGATTTTCACGCTACAGGAGAAATGATCAAAGATTTGATCAAACAATACGGGCGTATCGACATTCTTGTCAACAATGCGGGAATTACAAGAGACGGACTTTTGATGAAAATGTCAGAAGAAGATTTCGACGCTGTGACGGATACCAATTTAAAAGGCGCGTTCAACACCATACGCCATATGTCCCGTTATTTCTTAAAGCAGAAAAGCGGAAAAATCATCAATATATCTTCCGTTTCCGGAATTTTGGGAAACGCGGGCCAGGCAAATTATTCCGCAAGCAAGGCGGGCGTCATTGGACTGACAAAAAGCGCGGCAAGGGAATTAGCCTCCAGGGGAATCAACGTCAACGCCATTGCGCCGGGCTTTATCGCTACGGATATGACGGAAGCCATGCCGAACGAGGCGAAAGAAAACATGACAAAGGCCATTCCATTAAACAGGATCGGAACCCCGAAAGAAATTGCAGACATGGCTGTATTTCTGGCTTCGGAAAAGTCGGATTATATCACGGGCCAGGTATTTGCGGTTGACGGAGGAATGACGATTTAGAAAGCGAGGATGCTATGAGCAAGAGAGTTGTTGTAACGGGCTTGGGCGCGATTACGCCCATCGGACTTAGCACAGAGGAATTCTGGCAGTCCGTAAAAGAGGGAAAGACAGGATTCGCGCCGATTACCAGATTTGACGCGTCCGAATATAAATGCCATATCGCAGCGGAAGTAAAGGGCTTTGAGGGCAAAAACTTTATGGACGTAAAAGCGGCGAAACGCATGGAATTATTTTCACAGTACGCCGTGGCGGCTGCAAAAGAAGCCCTTTTGGATTCCGGCGTCGATATGGAAAAAGAAGATCCTTACCGCGTAGGCTGCGCGATTGGGTCCGGCATCGGAAGCTTACAGGCTATGGAGCGGGAGCATAAAAAGCTGTTGGAAAAAGGCCCCAACCGCATCAATCCGCTGCTTGTGCCGATGATGATTTCCAATATGGCGGCCGGAAACGTCTCCATTCAGTTTGGATTAAAAGGAAAAAGCATCAATTCCGTCACGGCCTGCGCGACCGGAACCAATACAATTGGAGAAGCGTTCCGCGCGATTCAGTACGGCGAAGCTGACATTATGGTATCCGGCGGAACCGAGGGAAGCGTAACGCCGATTGGAATTTCCGGATTTACCGCGCTTACGGCGCTCTCTACCGTAGACGATCCGGCAAAATGCTCTCTGCCATTTGACAAAAACAGAAGCGGATTTGTAATGGGAGAAGGCGCGGCCGTCGTAATCTTAGAGGAGCTTTCGCATGCAAAAGCAAGAGGAGCGAAAATCTATGCGGAAGTAAAAGGCTACGGCTGTTCTTCCGACGCGTATCACATCACTTCTCCGGAAGAAAGCGGAGCCGGAGCCGCAAGAGCGATGACAAACGCCATCGAAGACGCCGGATTAAAGCCGGAGGATATTTTCTATATCAACGCGCACGGCACCGGAACGCATCACAATGACTTATTTGAAACAAGAGCGATTAAGCTTGCGTTTGGCAGCCACGCAAAAGACTTAAAGATCAATTCCACAAAATCCATGGTAGGACATTTGTTAGGCGCGGCGGGCGCCATTGAATTTGTGACTTGCGTCAAAGAGCTGACGGAGGGTTATCTGCATCAGACGGTCGGATACGAAACGCCGGATGAAGAGATGGATTTGGATTACTGCAAAGAGCCGGCGACAGGAGATTTCACGTATGCTTTGAGCAATTCCCTGGGATTTGGCGGGCATAACGCAAGCATTCTGCTTGGCAAATATGAGGAGGAAGCCTGATATGTCTCTTCTTACTACAAAACAGATTATGGAAATCATTCCGCACAGACAGCCGTTTTTGCTGATTGATACGATTGAGGAGTTAGAACCCGGCGTAAAAGCCGTGGGAAAAAAGTGCGTCAGCTACAACGAGCCTTATTTTGCAGGACATTTTCCAAACGAGCCTGTCATGCCGGGCGTACTGATTATTGAAGCGATGGCGCAGGCCGGGGCGGTTGCGATTTTAAGTAAACCGGAAAATAAAGGAAAGACGGCGTATTTTGCGGGAATCAGCAGCGCAAAATTCAAACAGAAAGTCGTACCCGGAGACGTGCTGACATTAGAGCTTGAAATTATCAAAGAAAAAGGTCCTATAGGAATCGGAAGAGGAACTGCGAGGGTAGATGGGAAAATTGCAGCATCTGCAGAACTGACATTTGCAATCGGAAATGGAGAATAACCGGAGGGAAATTATGGCGCCGATTTTAAAAAGGAAGAAATTTATTGATGTAAAAAGGCCGCAGAATACTGCGGATCAGATTGTATGTCCGGCTTGCAAAAAAGAGCTGGAGAAATTAGAAGTTGTGATCAACAAATATGTCTGCTACGAATGCGGCAGCTATTTCAGGGTGCGCACGTCCAACAGAATTAAAATGGTAGCGGACAAAGAAAGCTTTACGCCCTGGTTTGAGGAAATGGAATTTAAAAATCCCCTGGATTTTCCGGAATACGAAAAGAAAATCTTTGTCGCAAGGGAAAAGACCGGCCTGAAAGAGGGCGTAACGGTGGGCGAAGCAAAAATTTACGGAGAATCCGTCGTGCTTGGCGTCTGCGACGCAAGATTTTTAATGGGGAGCATGGGCCACATCGTAGGCGAAAAAATTGCGTCCGCAGTGGAGCGGGCGACGGAATTAAAGCTTCCCGTAATTTTGTTTTGCTGCTCCGGAGGAGCCAGAATGCAGGAGGGAATCATTTCTCTGATGCAGATGGCCAAAACCTCCGCGGCGTTAAAACGCCATTCCGACGCGGGCCTTTTGTATGTTCCGGTTTTAACGGATCCGACGACGGGCGGCGTAACGGCAAGCTTTGCCATGTTGGGAGACATTATTTTAGCGGAGCCGGGGGCTTTGATTGGATTTGCGGGACCGCGCGTAATTGAGCAGACGATTGGACAAAAGCTGCCGGAAGGATTCCAGAGAGCGGAATTCCAGTTAGAGCATGGATTTGTGGACGCGATTGTAGAACGGAAAAATCTGAAAAAGACGCTGTACCAGATTTTAAAGCTGCACCACAAAAACGAAGGCTTTGCAAATTTTGCCGACGGAACAGATTTCGTCTTTAAGCCGACGGAGCTGATGCGGGAGCGCGCGGCAAAAAGCAGGAGCATGAGCGCCTGGGAAAAAGTAAAGTCTGTCAGAAGCACAAAGCGTCTTGCTTCCGTAGATTATATGGAAGCCATATTCGACGACTTTATGGAGCTTCACGGCGATCGCTGTTACAGAGACGATCCGGCGGTAGTCGGAGGGATTGCAAGCCTTTGCGGGCAGCCGGTGACGGTAATCGGCGTACACAAAGGAAAAGATTTAAAAGACTGCATGAAGCACAACTACGGCATGCCGTCTCCGGAGGGGTATCGCAAAGCGCTTCGCCTGATGAAAGAAGCGGAAAAATTTCATCGTCCCATCATTACTTTCGTCAACACTTCCGGCGCATTCTGCGGCATGGAAGCGGAAGAGGGAGGACAGGGAGAAGCGATTGCCAGAAATCTCTATGAAATGTCCGGCATAAAAGTACCGATTCTCTGTCTGATGATTGGAGAGGGAGGAAGCGGCGGCGCGCTTGCGCTTGCGGTTGGAAATGAAGTCTGGATGATGGAAAACGCGACGTATTCCATTCTTTCCCCGGAGGGATTTGCGTCTATTTTGTGGAAAGACGGAAAGCGGGCAAAGGAAGCGGCCGAAGTGATGAAAATCACGGCGCAGGATTTGTACGACTTAAAAGTGGTGGAAAAAATCATACCGGAATTTGGCGGCGCAAACGAAGACGCTCTTTTCGACATAGCTATGTTTATGAAATACCACATGAAAAAATTTTTGGAAAAATACAGTAAGATGGATGGATGCAAGCTGGCAGAAGACCGTTACCAGAGGTTCCGCAGCTTTTGAAAAGGAGTTTGTCAGATGAAAACCAGAATTTGTGGAACAGGAAGCGCGCTTCCGAAACGGGAAGTAACCAATGACGATTTGAGCAGGATTATGGACACCTCGGATGAATGGATCAAAAGCCGTACCGGGATAGGCTCAAGGCATCTTGCAGTAGAAGAAACCCTTGTCAGTCTTGCGGCAAACGCTGCAAAAGGGGCGTTGGAAGAAGCGAACGTGCTTCCGAAAGATTTGGATATGATCCTGGCGGCGACGCTTTCTGCGGATAACGTGCTTCCTACGCTTTCCTGCGAGCTGCAGCGGGAGCTTGGCGCGTCAAACGCAGTTGCGTTTGACATCAACGCGGCATGCTCCGGCTTCCTGTTCGCACTGCAGACGGCGGATGTTTATATAAGAAGCGGACAGTACAAAAAGATTTTAGTCGTAGGCGGCGAAATCCTTTCTAAGCTGATGGACTGGAATGACCGTTCCACGTGCGTGCTGTTTGGAGACGGAGCCGGAGCCGCGGTTGTGATGCCGGATGAGGCGTCCGGTATTTTAAGCAGCGTACAGGGTTCTGACGGCGCAAGGGGAGGCGTTTTATCCTGCCCGGGCAGAAAGAACAACAACCCTTACGTCACAAATGACGCCGGGCTTTCTTTTGTCTCCATGGACGGCCAGGAGGTTTATAAATTTGCGGTGCGCACCGTGCCGAAAGCGATTATGGAAGCGGTGGAAAAAGCAGGGCTTGCAATGGAAGAGATTGATTTATTTATTCTCCACCAGGCCAACATCCGGATTATTGAGTCGGTGGCAAAACGGTTAAAGGTTCCGATGGAGAAATTTCCGACGAACCTGGAGCGATGCGGCAATATCTCCGCGGGAAGCGTTCCGGTTTTACTGGACGACGCAAATCGAAAGGGAATGCTTAAGCGGGGAGACCGCGTCGTGCTTGCCGGATTTGGCGCGGGCCTGACCTGGGGAGCGTCGGTGTTGACATGGTAATTTGCTGGAGGGAAAAATGAGGACGATGGAAAAACAGAATCCGGATGCTGTCTTAAACGAACTTCTGGTGACCTTATTTAAAAACATTATGGAGATTGAGGAAAAATATCTGATCACGCCGAAATTCAAAGACATTAGCGTAAACGATATGCATATCATGGAAGCGGTCGGATTAGAAGAGCCCAAAAGCATGTCTACGGTGGCAAAGCTGATGTCCGTTACAACGGGAACGCTGACAAAATCCATGGACGGACTTTCCGAAAAGGGATACGTAGACCGGGAGAGGGGCAAAAAAGACAAACGCGTGGTGTTTGTGTCGCTGACCAAAAAAGGCAGGGAAGCATATGTTCATCATGAATCCTTTCACCGGAATATGATTGCCAGAATCAAAGACGGAATCAGCGAACAGGAAACAACGGTCTTAGTTTACGCGCTGGCGAAGCTGAACGACTATTTTCGTGAGATTTATGAGAAGTAAGACGCCTGTTCCGGCTTGCAAAAACCAATAAAAGGAATTATACTGAATTTATCAGGACAGAACGGTATTTTTGCAAACAGGAAAGGGGCGGTGAATTATGTATCATGTGATTGTTATTGAGCGTCAGTACGCAAGCGGAGGAAACGAGATTGGCAGGAAGCTGGCAAAGGAGCTTGGCTACAAGCTGTATGACAGAAATCTTCTGACGGAAGCGGCAAGGGCTCTTGAAATATCCTCCATGTATATCGAGGGGCTGGAGGAGACGCATTCCGGAGGCTTTTTGTTCAATCTTTCCAAGACGAAGCTGGGAGGAAGCTCCAACAGCAACTCCCTCTCCATGTCCGATAAGCTTTTTCAGGAAGAAAAACGCATCATTGAAGAAGCCGCAAAACAGGGAGGATGCGTCATTGTCGGACGCGCGGCCGGTTATATTTTAAAAGAACGGACGGACTGTCTGAACGTCTTTATTCACTGCGACAGGGAAAGGCGCATTGCGCGCGCCATTGAGCGTGAGGGAATCCAAGCGTCAGAGGCGGAGGACGTTTTAAAGAAAAATGACAAGAGAAGAAGCGGATTTTATAATTCCGTGACAAACTGGGAATGGGGAAATCCAAAGTTTTTTGAACTTTGCCTCGACAGCGGAAAGCTTGGGATTGATGCATGCGTCAAAATGCTTCTGGAAGCGGCCAGAGGTTAGAGAATAAAAATAAGAATATCCGATGGAACGCAGCGCTGTAAGGCATACGGTTTTCCAAAGGATATTCTTATTTTTTATCGTTGGCGATCAAAGGCGAACGTCTTTGAAGATGCGGATGACTTCGCCATATCAACATGCTGTACGGTTCCGCAGCTTCCATTTTCGTAGAGGAAAATGCCGGTTTTTCGGATCAGCGCATTGGTAGAGTTATCTTTTGATGAATTCAGGGCAAAGTCCGTATGGGCATTGCCAAGATAGATCGCTCCTACGCCCGCTTTTCCAAGAGCGCACAATACGTCTTTGCCGGAAGCGTCTCTGGTCCAGATGCGCAATTTATCAAATATCGGATCGTTTTCGTCGATCCAGCCGTTTCCGTCTGCGTCATAAGCTGCAAGATCCGCAAATCCGTCTCCGCTTTTTGTGCCAAACAATTCGCTGCCGTCGTTGATGATTCCGTCCCCGTTTTTATCGAGAGCCAGAAAGCCGCTGCCAGAGGCAAGCGTAGAGATTTCATCCAATTCGCCGTCGGCGTCCAGATCAAAGTAAAATTTCTGATCCGTAACGTTTGCCGCATCGGTATTTAGATTGATCACCAAAGGATCGCATAAAACCGACTGGCTTTGTGGAGTGAAGAACGATTCGGATTTGAAATAAGCTTCTTCAAAAGAACGGCTCATCGTCATGGAAAGATCAAAAGTGATTTCCCTTCCGTCGGCGGTTTTTACGGTTCCGGTTGTGGAAAATGTAGTTTCTTCCGTTTCAGACTGGTAGCCGTATTCCATGTAATTTCCACCCTGTACCTGCAGAGGGACGCCGGAGGAAAGCTGGTTTTGGATATTGCTTAGAAAAGTGTCTCTAAGGACGTTTCCTCTGCCGAATAAAAGCATCATCAGGTAGCTGATGGACTGCGCTTTTATGCTGTGCGAGTCTGAAGGGGTTTTCTGCGTAATGGAAACCGGACTTCCAATGCTTTGCGCCTGTTTAAATTCGTTGAAAAGATTATTCTTGGACTGTCTGGAATTTGCGTATTTGCTTTTTCCCGAATTTGATTTTTCACTGTAACGGTTGATTACCTGTACATTACGGTTTTGCATAAGTCCATTGCCCCAGAGCGAAAGGGAAGAAGAGACAGCCGTCGTACGGTTATAACTTCTGCGTGACGTCATGGCTACATTGCCGGATTGTATAATCACGTGTACTCCTCCTGTTTTGTAATTCCGCTCATTTCATTCTGCTTCCCTGTAAAATGAAATAAAAAAGACGGCGAATTTAAGAAATTCCTTTTTCTTAAAAGCACCGTCCCTGGTTTTGTTAAGAAAGTTATGAATGCATTCAAATTAAATATCGGAAAAATTTGCTAAATGTTTAACACCTGAGGAAGAAGTATTTTTGTGAAACAAAATAATTCCAAGGATTCCAAGAAGTAAAAACACAATCAAAAGAGGAATGGAATACAATGCCTCAAACGCAAAAGTCCCCCAGAAGTTAAATAAAATATGAAGGAAAATCGACAGCCAGACAGAGCCGCCTCTTCCACAGATATAGCCCAGGAATAATCCGATAAAAAATGCGTAAATGCCCTGTATCACATTCATGTGGAAAACGCCGAATAAAAAGGCCTGAAAAAGGTTGGCGGCCCACAGCGGAAGGGCTTTTCTGGCAGACGATAAAGTGACGCCCCGAAAAATAAGCTCCTCTGCGATCGGACCCAGCAAAACGGCGTATAAAACCAAAAGCAGGGAAGGCTCCTGTGAAAATCCTGCGCTTTCCATCATATTCTCATAAAAATCCATCCATTTTGGAAAAAAGGCCGCGGATATGCTGGTTAAGAAAGCGGAAGCCATCTGCAGAGCCGGGACCATGAAAATAATGCCCAGAACCAGAAATGGATTTGCAAACTTTTTCAGAGGGAAACGCAGATTTCCGGAAAATTGTTTCAGATACCAGAATCCAAAGACAAAAATCCCAAGCGCCGCATAGAGAACGGAAATTGCCGTAAAGACAGATGAATCGTTCAGTTCATTAGAAAACTGCCAGATGAGGTCTGTGTATGGTATTTTACGGCCCGAAAAGATACAGGAAAAGAAAATGTGCAGCAGACGAAATCCCATAATGGGAAAAGCGGCCACAAATTGTAAGCCGACAGAGGCAATAATTGGTAAAAAGCAAAAGAAAAAATATCCTACTTTTTTCATGGAAAAGGAACCTCCTTTTATGATAGAATACACTTATTATAGCATACGGGCGCAAAAGGCGCAAACGGGAGAAAGTGAAGAAATGGGATTTCGATATTTGATTTATAAGCAAAAGGAGCTTGAGCAAAACGGGCGGCTTTGCGAAGGCGCAGGAAGGCTTTTGGGAGAAGTCAGAAGAAAGGGCGTTACCGTTGCAGTTATAAATTGTCAGTCACTGAAAGAGTATATAGAGGAGCATCATATTTTGGCGGAAGAAATCTTAATCGTCGCAGCCAGGGATGAAACGCTGAAAGAAGCGAAAGATATTTCCGCGGCGGCGCTTGGGTATAATAATCCGGATTTTGCATCGGAAAGCTTAAGGGATACGGATTATGTGGCGGAAGGATTTGAGGAAGTGGATTATTATTTTCTGGAGAGGGTTTACCAGAGGAAGCATCATATTCCATGGAGGGTGATTGAGACAAAGCGCTGTTATCTTCGGGAGATGACGATTGAGGATTTGCCGGATTTATATGAACTGTATGCGGGAGATGGCATGACAAAGTACATGGAGCCGCTCTTTGACTGGGAGGAGGAAACCGAGTATACGAAAGCATATATTCAAAATATGTACCGCTTTTACGGCTATGGAATGTGGCTTGTAAAAGACCGTATGACGCATCGGCTGATCGGAAGGGCGGGATTGAATCACTGTGAGCCGGAGGGGGAATGCGTGCTTGAAATGGGGTATGCGGTCGGCGTTCCTTACCAGAAAAAGGGATATGCCGCGGAAGTCTGCCGGGCGATCATAGACTATGCAAAATGCGCAGATCTGGGATTTGACAAACTGTACTGTTTTGTGCAGCCGGGGAATGAGGCGTCAATGGCTTTGCTTCACAAACTGGGGTTTGCGCATATGGGAAGCTGTATGTCAGACGGAAAGAAGATGTGCAAATATGTTGTTTCTATTCAATAAAACACAAATAAAATTCTTATTTATTCGTTTTAATCGTTGCATTTTTACGCATAATTCTTTATAATACTTTACTAACTATATGGAGAGTTCAAAAGATGATAAAAGTTGGTGATAACGGTATGTCAGATATTTCTAACAGAAAACTGGAGCAGATGGAAAAAGCATTTTACAATGGGGAAGACAATATTCGGGAAACGCAGGATTTTGAAAAACCGGAAAAACTGTATGGGGAATTGATCGCAAGCGTCCGCAAATATCATCCTTCTACAGATATATCTCTGATTGATAAAGCATACCATATTGCGGAAGCGGCACATAAAAATCAGGTGCGCAAATCGGGAGAGCCATACATTATTCATCCCCTCTGCGTCGCTATTATCCTGGCGGAACTGGAGCTGGATAAAGAAACGATTGTCGCGGGACTTTTACATGACGTGGTAGAAGACACCGTGATGACGAATGAAGAAATTGAGCAGGAATTTGGCAGCGAAGTATCGCTTCTGGTCGATGGCGTGACAAAACTGGGACGTTTGTCATATGACGCCGATAAGTTAGAGATACAGGCGGAAAATCTCCGCAAAATGTTTCTGGCTATGGCAAAAGATATACGCGTGATTTTAATAAAACTGGCAGACCGTCTGCACAATATGCGCACGCTGCAGTACATGAAGCCGGAGAAACAAAAAGAAAAAGCAAGGGAGACGATGGATATATATGCTCCCATTGCCCACAGGCTTGGCATTTCAAAAGTCAAGGTGGAGCTTGACGATCTGTCTTTGAAATACCTGGAGACGGAGGCGTATTATGACCTGGTAGAAAAAGTCGCACTCAGAAAAAATGTAAGGGATAAATACGTACGGCAGCTTGTAGACGAAGTCAAGGAGCAGATGAGAGAAGCCAATATCAAAGCGGAAGTAGTTGGAAGGGCAAAGCATTTTTTCAGTATTTATAAGAAGATGGTCAGCCAGGATAAAACACTGGATCAGATTTTTGATTTGTTTGCCATTCGCATCATTGTGGATACGGTAAAAGACTGCTATGCTGCGCTTGGCATTATTCATGAGATGTACCGTCCGATTCCCGGGCGGTTCAAAGACTATATTGCAATGCCAAAACCCAATATGTACCAGTCGCTTCATACGACTTTGATCGGTCCGGCCGGTCAGCCGTTTGAAATACAGATTCGTACGTACGAGATGCACCGGACTTCCGAGTATGGAATTGCCGCGCACTGGAAATACAAAGAGGGCAGGTCAGGAATGAGCGTTGCCAACCGGGAAGAAGAGAAATTGAGCTGGCTAAGGCAGATTTTGGAGTGGCAGCAGGATTTATCCGATAATAAAGAATTTTTAAGTCTGCTTAAGAGTGATTTGAATCTGTTTTCCGATATGGTGTTTTGCTTTACGCCGACGGGAGACGTAAAGAATCTGCCGAACGGTTCCACGCCGATTGATTTTGCTTACTGCATACATTCCGCCGTGGGCAATAAGATGATTCGGGCCAGAGTAAACGGCAAACTGGTAAATATTGATTATAAGATCCAGAACGGAGACAGAATAGAAATTATCACATCGCAGAACTCCAAGGGGCCCAGCCGCGACTGGCTGAAAATTGTGAAGAGCACTCAGGCCAAAAACAAGATCAATCAGTGGTTCCGCAGTGAATTAAAAGAAGAGAACATTATAAAGGGCAAGGAGCTGATCGCCCAGTACTGCAAAGCCAAAGGGATCAGCCTTTCTGATATTAATAAACCGGAATATCAGGATAAAGTTTTGAATAAATATGGATTCCATGACTGGAATTCCGCATTGGCGACAGTAGGACACGGCGGTTTGAAAGAAGGCCAGCTGGTCAACCGGATGTATGAGGAATACAAAAAAGACCATGTCGTCAAAATGACGGATCAGGAAATTATGGATACGGTTTCGTCCGGAAGCAGGGAAAGGGCGGAAACGGCGCATTCCAAGAGCGGCATTATCGTAAAGGGGCTTTATGATGTGGCGGTTCATTTTTCCAAATGCTGCAGCCCGGTGCCCGGCGATGAAATTGTAGGATATGTGACAAGGGGCAGAGGCGTGTCCGTGCACCGGACCGACTGCATCAACATGATTAATCTTTCAGATGTGGAAAGAGAGCGTCTGATCGAAGCGGAATGGCAGAAAGGGGCCGAAGAAGGACAAAACGGACGCTACCTTGCAGGGCTTAAGATTTACGGTAATAACCGGACGGGGCTTTTGGTGGACATTTCCAGGATATTTACGGAACGCTCCATAGATATAAACGGTCTGCATTCCAACACAAATAAGCAGGGAGTCGCTACGATTGAGCTTTCCTTTAACGTGAAAGGAAGAGATGAATTGAAAAGCCTGGTTGATAAAATTCGCCAGGTGGAAAGCGTCATCGACATAGAGCGTACGACAAGTTAAACGGAGAAAAGAATATGGCAGGATTAAGAGTAGAACAATACGTCGTTGGTCCGGTGATGACCAACTGTTATCTGGCAGTAAATGAGAATACGAATGAAGCGTTGGTGATTGACCCGGGTGATGCGGCGGATATGCTGATTGAAAAAATAAAAGAAAGAGACGTGACGCCTGTGGCCGTGCTTTTGACGCATGGGCATTTTGACCACGCATCGGCTGCACAGGCCCTTGCATCCGAATTTGACATCAAAATTTACGCGCATGAGAAGGAAAAAGAGACGTTAGAGACGCCGTCCTGCAATCTCTGCGGTATGATCGGAGAGCAGGGAAGCAGGTATCATGCAGACGTCTATGTCAAAGATAACGAAATACTGAATCTGGCGGGATTTTCCATTCAGGCGCTTTACACACCCGGGCACACAGTTGGAGGCTGCTGTTATTATATCGAACGGGAACAGGCTGTGTTTGCGGGAGATACGCTGTTTCATTCATCCATTGGCAGAACGGACTTTCCGGGTGGCAGCATGAGCGCGCTTTTGCGTTCGATCCGGGAAAAACTGATGATCCTTCCGGGGCAGACGAAAGTTTATCCGGGGCATGAAGATACGACGACAATTGGCTGGGAACGGCAGTATAATCCCTTTATATAGAAAGACAAACAAATGATTACGGTACAATTAAATAAAACAGGATTTGAATACGACATTCACTCTTTGGTCAAAGCATTTTTTCCCTCCGAAGACGTATCCGTAACGGTTTCAAAGGAGCGGGCCATGGAGGAGGCGTTATTTCGGATTGTTACGGAATACAGAGAAAACGAGATAGAGGTGTCTTTTTTTTCTTCTGACGCGCAGGTGCAGGAGCCTTTTCTTAAGCAGACGGCAGAGGTGGATTTTTCAGACAGAAAAGAGACGAAAAACCGATTGAAACAGATCTGTTATAAGATGCTGTCGGAATATACGGGACGCACGCTTCCATGGGGAAACCTGACGGGAATCCGTCCCACGAAAATACCGATGGCTTTTTTGAATGCAGGTAAAAGTGAAGCGTTTATCCGGGATTATATGAAGGAAACGTATTTTGCGTCGGATGAGAAGATTCGATTAAGTATAGATATAGCAAAAAGGGAAAAGGAGCTGCTAAGTAAATTAGACTATGAAAACGGATACAGCCTTTATATCGGCATTCCGTTTTGTCCAAGCACATGCCTTTACTGCTCCTTTACGTCATATCCGCTTGGGATATGGGAAAAGAGAGTAGACGAGTATCTGCTTGCGCTGGAAAAAGAAATTGCGTTTGTGGCAAAGCGTTTTGGAAATCGGCATCTGAATACGGTGTATATTGGAGGAGGAACGCCAACGACGCTCAAACCTGCGCAGTTAAATCGTCTGATTCGTTATCTTAAGCAAAATCTGGATTTCTCTTATTGCCGGGAGTTTACGGTAGAGGCGGGCAGACCGGACAGCATTACAGGAGAAAAGCTTGCGGTTTTGAAGGAGCAGAACGTATCCAGGATTTCGATCAATCCACAGACGATGAATGAGAAAACGCTGCGATTGATTGGCAGGAACCATACCGCGGAACAGACGGTAGAAAGTTTTCATCTTGCCAGAGAGCTGGGATTTGACAATATAAATATGGATCTGATTATCGGGCTGCCCAATGAAACGGACCAGGACGTTAATCATACGATGCAGTGCATTGCAGAGCTTTGTCCGGATAATCTGACTGTGCATTCTCTGGCGCTGAAGCGTGCGGCCCGGTTGTCTATGTTTCGGGAGGAGTACCGGGATCTGGTGTTTGAGAGCACTGAAAAAACCGTCGGGCTGACAGCAGGTTATGCGAAACGCATGGGTATGGAACCCTATTATTTATATCGTCAGAAGAATATGGCGGGTAATTTTGAAAACGTAGGATATGCGGCGCCGGGCAAAGCGGGAATTTATAATGTTTTGATTATGGAGGAAAAACAGTCGATTATAGCCTGTGGAGCCGGCTCTATCAGCAAAAGGGTACATCCTGACGGAAGGATCGAAAGATGTGAAAATGTGAAAGATGTGGCTCTCTATATAGAAAAAATAGACGAAATGATTGAGAGGAAGCGGAAACTTCTCGCGGATGAAAGCGTAAAACTTAAAAAGGATGGCATCAGCGGTAAGTAAAAGATAAAATAAGCGATGTGCCGGTTTGTATAAGCGGGAGGGATTCTTTGGGATCTCTCCCGTTTCTTATAGAGAAATCTTTGCCGATAGATAAAAAAGAACTTTTCTTTGCGGAAAATTCATGGTATAATTTTCTAAAAGTCTATCGTCCATCGGTTCAGTACGGCATCAAGCCTTGAACAAACGAACGAGCGGCTTTTCTTCTATGTATTGACAAAAAAATCATAAGAAAAGGAGAGAATGCAACGTGGCAGGAAAGCAAACGGAATCTCTCGCCAGACGAGGGATCAAAAGGAGCCTGAATGGGAAGATATTGGGAAACACTACACTGAATATCCTTATTTTGGTGGTCATATGTTGTGTGATTATGGCCCTTTCTATGCAGTCACTTGTCAACAACATTTTATTGGACAGTCTTCAGCCAATGGCCCGGCAGTCGGCTAAAACAGTGGAGGCCAACATTCATATGCTGGCGGAGCGCATGATGATTATTGCCGGAGATCTTGGGGTGAATGTAGAGGATGACGCCGAAACGGAAGGGGCAGCCGGCGCTGCTAAGACGGATAAAGACCGCATGGCAGTACTGGAAGAAGCGGCAGAGGTTTATGAACTCTATACCATTGCTTTGTATGACCTGGAAGGTCAGCTGATACAGGGAATCGACGATGCGCCGGAAAGCCTGGGCAGCGATTTTTTGGCTCTTTTGAAAGAGACGGATAATCTGACCGCCGATTCCTCTACTATTTATCAGGATAAACTGGGTGTTTCGATGGCGATGCCGGTCAAAGAGAATGGCGAGACGGCTCTTTATGTAATGGGCGTATTTAAATATGACATGTTAAACGATGTGATCAGCAGCATTAATCTGGGTAAAAGCAGTACGGCCTATATGGCAAACCGGGAAGGAATCGTTGTCGGCCATCCCGACCAGTCCCTGGCTCTTAATAAGAGTACTCTGACGCAGCTTAGCGACGGCAACGGGGAAGCCGTGGAGCGCGTCACTACCGGAGAAACAGGCGCTACGGAATTTTCCATTGACGGGGAAAAGATGCTTGTGGCATTTTCTCCTATCCGGGGGACGCAGTGGTCACTGGTAATTCAAATTCCGAAGTCGGATTATAACCATTTTATTAATGGGGCAATGATTGTTGCAATTCTGGCGACGTTAGCGGTTTTGCTTGTCTCCATGCTTCTTGTCCTGCGTCTTGCCCGTTCTATTTCCCGTCCGGTAAAGTGCGTAACGGAACGGATGGTAGCTCTCTCCGACGGAGATTTGCATACGGATGTACGCCATATCAAAACGGGCGACGAATTGGAGGTTATGACGCATACGCTGGATACTACGCTGGAAAGCGTGAACCGGTACATATCGGATATACAGCAGGTATTGACCAGGGTTGCGGGCGGTGACCTGCGTACCGAGCCTCAGGTGGTTTATAAGGGTGATTATGAGTTGATTCGTGACAGTCTGTATGAGATTATACGATCAATGAATGAAACGATTCTTGGATTCCGCTCTGCGGCAGACCGCCTTACCGATATGGCGGAACAATTGAGCGGACAGTCCGTGCAGCTGCATCAGGCGTCTCTGGAGCAGACACAGTCTACCGAAGAACTGGTTGATGAAGTAGGGCATGTGAAAGACCGGCTGTCGGACGTTATGGAAAGCACGGATCAGACACGGTCTCAGACGGAGGAGATTATTCGATGCATTCAAAGCGCCAATGAACAGATGGCGGCTCTTTCCTCTGCGATGGACGAAATAAGCGTTAACGAACAGCAGATTACAAAAATAGCAAAGGACATTGAAGATATTGCATTTCAGACTAATATTCTGGCCCTCAACGCTTCTGTGGAGGCGGCTCGCGCCGGAACTGCCGGCAAAGGCTTTGCCGTTGTGGCGGACGAGGTGAAACAGCTGGCTGAAAAGAGCGCCGAAGCTGCGCAAAGCGCTACGGAAATGGTCAACAATACGAAGGTAATTATTCAAAACGGCGTGGCTTTGACTGCGGATACCGCCGATTCCCTTCATGCAATTTCCGATGTTTCTACACATATCAGCGCCATTTCAGATCAACTGGCGGCGGCTGTGCAGGGACAGGAGGCTGCACTGACTGTTATGGAGACACGGATTGCCGCTATCTCCGCCATTGCAGACCGCAATCTGCAGAATGCAGGAGATACGGAGCAGTCCAGCGGTTCCCTGGCGAAAGAAGCCGAAGCGCTTCAGTCCAGAGTGAGAAAATTTAATTTGAAGGAGAGATGAAGCAGATGAAAAGGATTATTACCATGATTTTAAGCCTGTTGCTGCTGGCGTCGCTGCTGACGTCCTGCGGGGACCAGGCAGGGCTTCAGGACGGTTATTATACCGCTCAGGTATCCGAGTTCAGCCATGGCTGGAAGGAATTTATCACGATTCTGGTCAAGGGCGGGAGCATTGTTTCGGTAGAGTACAATGCCGAAAATGCCAGCGGATTTATCAAGAGCTGGGACAATGCATATATGCAGACAATGCTTCATACAAACGGTACGTATCCCAACGAGTATACACGCAATTATGCAAGCCAGCTTCTGGAGGGGCAGGGCGAGGGCGGCATCGATGCGATTTCAGGGGCGTCGTCTTCTCACGGAACGTTTCAGGTACTGGCCCAGGCTGTTTTGGAACAGGCGCGGAAAGGGGATTCCGGTATTGCCATTGTGGAAGCGTCCCATTAAGATTAAGAAGAGTGTTTCGAAAATCATCGGAACACTCTTTTGTGCGTTATGCGGATATAAAACGGTTTGGCGGGAACTTTAGATTGACATTTTTGTATGACAAAAATATAATGGTGAAATGAGATGGTATGGAAAGGGGAATTTTTATGGCATTGGCGAAGAAGCCTGTTACAGGGATGAAGGATATATTACCGGAAGAAATGCAGATCCGGGATTATGTAATTAATGTAATCAAAGACACTTACCGGAGTTTTGGATTTACGCCGGTTGACACGCCGTATATGGAGCATATTGAGAATTTGTGCAGCAAGCAGGGCGGCGAGAATGAAAAACTGATCTTTAAAGTTTTAAAGAGAGGCGAGAAATTAAAGCTTGAGAGTGCGGAGTGTGAAGCGGATCTGGTAGATATGGGACTGCGTTATGACCTGACGCTTCCGCTTGCGAGATTTTATGCCAATCATGCCAACAGTCTTCCGTCACCGTTTAAAGCGCTGCAGATTGGGAATGTTTTTCGTGCGGACAGGCCGCAGAGAGGACGGTACCGCCAGTTTACCCAGTGTGATATTGATATTTTGGGCGAGCCGACAAACCTGTCTGAAATAGAGCTGATTTTAGCTACGACTACGACGCTTGGAAAGCTGGGATTTCGTGGATTTGAAATCAGAATCAATGCGCGTGGCATGTTAAAGGCAATGGCGGTTTACAGCGGATTTCCGGAAGATTCTTATGAGAGCATTTTTATTACGCTGGATAAGATGGATAAAATCGGACTGGACGGCGTTGCGAAAGAATTGGAAGAAAACGGGTTTGCAAAAGAATCCGTTCAAAAATATCTGGAATTATTCCGGGCTGCAGAAGATGAAAAAGACAGCATTCGGGCAATCGAAAAGCTGTCAGAGCAGCTGGATGGATTTCTGGACGATGCGGTCAGGCAGGATTTGCTGGAAATTATCAACAGCGTGGAGCAGACCAAAGCAGCGGATTTTCAAATGGTTTTTGACCCGACGCTGGTGCGCGGAATGGGTTACTATACGGGAACGATTTTTGAAATTGCGATACCGGAATTTGGCGGCAGCTGCGGGGGAGGCGGACGCTATGATAAGATGATTGGCAACTTCACCGGAAACGACGTGCCGGCATGCGGCTTTTCCATTGGATTTGAGCGGATTATTTTGTTGTTGATGGAACAGAAATTCCAAATCCCCTCCCAGCCCCAAAAGACCGCTTATTTGATTGAAAAAAATTATCCGGCCGAAAAACTCTGCGATATTATAAAAAAAGCCCAGGAAGCCAGAAAAGAAGGGCAGCAAATCCTGGTCGTAAGGATGAATAAAAATAAAAAATTCCAGAAAGAAAAACTTGCGGCGGAAGGCTACGATTCATTCGAAGAGTTTTATAACAGGTCTGAATAGAGAGCGAAAGGAAGAGAAAAAATGGCAGAATCCATGAAAGGACTGAAACGGACGCATCGCTGTACGGAAGTGTCCAATGTAAATATTGGTGAAACAGTTACCGTAATGGGCTGGGTTCAGAGAAGACGCAATTTAGGGGCGCTGATTTTTATCGATTTGCGGGACCGCTCCGGTTTGCTTCAGATTGTGTTTGATGAAAATAACGTAGGAAGCGGAGGGTTTTCACAGGCGGAAACGCTGCGAAGCGAATTTGTTATTGCCGTAACCGGCAAAGTGCAAAAGCGTTCCGCTGCTGTTAATGAAAATTTAAAAACGGGGGATATTGAACTGATTGCGGAGCAGATCCGAATTCTTTCCGAATCCGATACGCCGCCGTTTCCGATTGAAGCCGATATTCAGACGAGAGACGAGCTGCGTCTGAAGTATCGTTATCTGGATTTGAGAAGGCCGGATATTCAGAAGAACCTGATGCTGCGCAGCAAGGTTGTATATTTGATGCGGGAATTTATGGCAAAAGAGGAGTTTCTGGAAATTGAAACGCCGATACTCTGCAAATCCACGCCGGAAGGAGCGAGAGACTATCTGGTTCCAAGCCGTGTGCACCCGGGGAATTTTTATGCGCTTCCGCAGTCTCCGCAGCTGTTCAAGCAGCTGTTAATGTGTTCCGGTTATGACAGGTACTTTCAGATTGCAAAGTGTTTTCGGGATGAGGATTTAAGGGCGGACCGCCAGCCGGAGTTTACGCAGGCGGATATGGAGCTGTCTTTTGTGGATATAGACGATGTGATTGACGTCAATGAACGCTTGCTGCAATATGTGTTTCGTGAGGCAATCGGCGTAGAGATTAAGCTTCCGCTTACGAGAATGCCCTGGCAGGAGGCGATGGACCGTTTTGGTTCGGACAAGCCGGATACGCGGTTTGGCATGGAGCTTAGGGATGTTTCTAAGATCGTGGAAAACTGCGGATTTGGCGTATTTGCGGATGCGATTGTAAACGGTGGGTCTGTTCGGGGCATCAATGCCAAAGGGCAGGGCAAAATGCCCAGAAAGAAAATTGACAAGCTGGTGGAATTTGCCAAAGGTTACGGCGCAAAGGGGCTTGCGTATCTTGTAATCAACGAGGATGGCTCATACAAATCTTCTTTTGCAAAATTTATGACAGAAGAAGAGCTTGCTGCCCTGGCGTCTTCTATGGAAGGAGAGCCGGGAGATTTGCTTTTGTTTGCGGCCGATAAGAACAGGATTGTCTGGAACGTATTGGGGGCGTTGCGCATTGAACTGGCCAGGGAGCTGGATTTGCTGGATCCAAACCAGTATAATTTTCTCTGGATTACAGACTTTCCTCTGCTGGAATGGTCGGACGAAGAGAACCGCTTTATGGCAATGCATCATCCATTTACCATGCCCATGGAGGAAGACTGGGATAAGATTGATTTGGATCCCGGAGCTGTCCGTGCAAAAGCGTATGACATCGTTTTAAACGGCACGGAGCTTGGAGGCGGATCCGTCCGTATCCACCAGAACGATATACAAGAGAAAATGTTTGAGGTTTTGGGATTTACGAAGGAAAGCGCTTATGAGCAGTTTGGTTTTCTGCTGGATGCGTTCCGATACGGCGTCCCGCCGCATGCCGGACTGGCGTATGGCGTAGACCGCATGGTAATGCATATGGTGCATGCAGATTCCATCCGTGACGTCATTGCATTTCCAAAGGTCAAGGACGCTTCCTGTCTGATGACAGAAGCGCCGGGCAAAGTAGACGAAAAGCAATTGAAAGAGCTTTGCCTTTCCGTTGAAAAACAAATGAATGAATAAATAAAGAGGATGCCTGAGCAGTCGGGCATCTTTTTTGATGGAATACGGATGCACATTTTGGATGCTTCCGCATACAATAATGAGAAAATCATTGTAGGAGCAGAGGCTTTGGCAATTATTGTAATAGATGCCGGACATGGCGGATTTGACAATGGCGCCATGTATCAGGGAAGAAAGGAAAAAGACGATAATCTGCGTCTGGCATTGGAAGTAGGAAAAATTTTAGAACAACAGGGATATGAGGTTATTTACACAAGAACATCGGATGTTTACCAGTCGCCTTATGAGAAATCGCAAATTGCAAATGAGACGGGAGCGGATTATTTTATTTCCTTTCACAGAAATTCGGGAGAAAATGACAACACGTATAACGGCGTGCAGACATTGATTTACGGAGGCGATGATGAAAGAGCAAGAAGGCTGGCGGAAGCGATCAACGAAGAGCTCGAAAAAGTGGGGTTTGCAAACCTTGGGATAGAAGAGAGAACAGGCCTTGCCGTACTTAGAAGAACGGAGATGCCGGCCGTGCTGATAGAAACGGGGTTTATCAATCACGATGGAGATAATGAAATATTTGACAATAATTTTAATGAAATTGCAGGCGCGATCGCAATGGCCGTTGAACGCGTTGTGCCGGTACGCCAAAATGCAGCCGGACAAAACAGTGTGGAAGCGGAAGAAAACGAAGAAAACGACAATGACGACGATGAGAATGCAGTATTTGGCGTGGAGGTTGGAAGATTTGCCTATCGGACAACGGCTAACTTTCTGGCTGAGCAGCTGATGGATCAGGGCTTTGCCAGTTACGTGATGGAAGAGGACGGTATGCTTCATGTCATAGCCGGAAAAGAAGATTCTTTGGAAGACGCCCTGAAAATGCAGAAAAAGCTGCGTGAGATGGGGTACCGGACAATGGTAATTGCGAGCCAAAGATAAACGGTTTTTAATGTAGTTTTAATCTTTCTGCTGTAAAATAAAAATAAAAGAAGATACAATGGAGATACTTTGCTGGTAGATACATTTATAGCGGGAGGGTAAATGAGGTTACTTGTAGTAGAAGATGAAAAAGATATGAACCGAATTATTGTAAAAGAGCTGGAATCGGAAGGGTATCTTGTAGATAGCTGTTATGACGGAGAAAGTGCATATGATTATTTGTGCATGTCAGAATACGATGGCGCTATTTTGGATATTATGATTCCTAAAATGGATGGATTTACAATATTAAAAAAAGTCCGCAGCAAAGGAATTACAACGCCGATTTTGTTTTTGAGCGCAAAAAGTGATGTAAATGACATTGTGTGCGGACTTGACCTTGGTGCGGACGACTATATGGTAAAACCGTTTGAATTCAAGGAGCTGCTGGCTCGAATTCGCATGATAACGCGGAAAAAAGCAAATGTGCACGGCAATATTTATACCTGCGGAGATTTGACGGTAGACTGTAATGACTGTACTGTGAAAAGAGCCGGCAGAACAATTGAATTGTCGCCAAAAGAATACGCGGTGCTTTTATATCTGATCAGAAATCAGAATATTGTTGTGACGAGAGAACAGATTGAAACGAATATATGGGACTTCGGGCGGGACAGCGCGTCTAATCTCGTCGATGTTTATATTCGATATTTACGAAAAAAGATAGACGATGGTTTTGATTTTAAAATGATTCAAACCATCCGAGGGGTGGGATACGTATTAAAAGCAAACCAATAAAGCGGGTGTCCATCATTCGCTATGTCGTGGTCATTCCGGTGATAGCGGTTATCATTATGGCGAACGTGATGTATATTGCTATTTATATTCTTTCCGAAGAAGCGGTGGATTATGAATTGAAAAGAGACCTGCGCAAAAGTGTGGAGACGTATTGCCATAAAGTTAATATTGAAGACGGAGAATTGGTGATTGACGAAGATTTTCCCACAAAAAAAGACAATGTTTATTATCTGGTTGTCCTAAGAAACAAAGAAATTATAAAAGGCAAATATCCAAAGGAAGTCGAAGATCAGCTGGCAAAAATGAAAGTGAATAAGAAAAATAAGCTGCTTGAACTCGGATATGAAAAGTACTATGTGCAGGATATTCGAATCGGGAGATACAACAGAAAAGGCGTGTTTATCCGCGGCGTAATGAGACAGTCGGATGCGGAGAGCTTTTACCGCAGGATAGAGGTGATCGCATATCTAAGCATCATAGGTTTTTTGGTCTTTTTTTTGATTTGCGAAATATATTTTTTCAAAAAAATCTCAAAAGAATTGAAAAACATGCGCAATGTGGCGGAAAATATAGGCTCAAATCTGGATGTGTCACAGAGAATGGAAAGCAACAGTCGTTTTTATGAAATCGAAAGCCTGATACAGGCCAACAACCGTATGTTAGACCGTATGGACCAGACATTTCGGCTTCAGGAACAATTTACGTCAGATGTGGCGCACGAGCTTCGCACACCTGTGGCGACTGTGTTGGCGCAATGCCAGTATGCAATGGAAAAAGTCCGTGATAAAGAGGAGTTTGACGAGATTTTAGAGGTGATCTACCGTCAGTCAAAAAGAGTCAATTCCATAATTACGCAGCTGTTGAATTTTTCAAGGCTGGATCAGGACAGAGTAGAGGTGCAAAATGAAACGCTGGACCTTGTGGAAATTGTTTCTGTGATTTGTGAAGAGTGGCAGGAGAGAGCAGAGAATGAGGTATCCATCAGAACCTGTTTGGAAAAAGCGGTTGCCGGGGGAGATATTGGCCTGATTTCCATTGTCATTGAGAATCTTATATCGAATGCCGTGAAATTCAGCCATTCTGGAGGAATTGTTGATGTGGCGACGGGAGAAGACGAAGACCATGTTTATGTTTCGGTAAAAGATTATGGGATCGGAATCGCGCCGGAGGATTTGGAGCTTGTATTCCGGCGTTTTTATCAATGCGATAAATCAAGAAACGACGAGGGATTTGGACTGGGGCTTCCGCTTTCGGCAAAAATTGCGGAAAAACATGGCGGTGAAATTACGGTTGTCAGCGAATTGGGAAAGGGCAGCACGTTTACGTTAATTCTTCCTAAAAATCAATTTTAATGTGTTTTTAATTTTCTGTGTCTAAAATAGCAAAAAATAAAGAGACTATTTACATCGCAGGAGTGCAAAATGAAAATTTTACATTTACACATTGGAACACATAAGACAGCTACAACGTCACTTCAGGTTTTTTGTCAGGAAAATGGAAATGTATTGGAGAAAAAAGGGTATTGTTATCCCTTGATGCCGTTTGGCTATCCTGGCATTTCCGAAGCCCGTAACGGTCATTTTCTAATAGGGAAAATACTGGATGAAAAAGGTGAAATTTCACACAAAAATGAAGAGAAGATGTTCTGGGAAGGAATGAAGCAGGCAAATAAATTATTTCAAAAATACGATCATGTCGTGCTTTCTGATGAAGGCATCTGGCTTAGTATGGATTATAACAGGACAAGCCTCTGGAAAGTATTGCAGGAAGAATCGGAAAAAAGAGGGTTTAAGATTCATGTGATCGTATATCTCAAAAGACAGGATAAATATCTGCAGTCCGTCTGGAATCAGCGCATCAAGGCAAAAAGAAGAATTCAGGAAACATTTGAGGAGTTTGTAAAAACGATTCAGGTGCCGCTTTGGCTGGATTACTATCAGAAACTGAAAAGAATGGCCGAAATAATCGGAAAAGAAAATATCACGGTCCGGCGTTTTGAGCCAAACCGCTTCATCGGCGGCAGTATTTATGCTGATTTTCTGGAGGGCATAGGACTTTCTCTGACGGAAGAATATCAAATATCGGCAGGCGTTCGAAATGAGGGCCTGTATGGAAATACGCTGGAGATGAAACGCATTTTAAACGGAGTGTCTTTGATCAAAGACAATGACGTGCAGGAATTTATGAAGCAAAGTCTGGAAGCCTGCTCAAAAATTTCAGCCATGAATTATCCTTCCACATTGTTGTCAGGGGATGAGACGAAAGAATTTTTAGATCATTACAGGATGGAAAACCGGAAAGTCGCACAGGAATTTCTGCATGAGCAGGGAACGGAACTGTTTGACGAGACGATCGAAGATTTACCGCAGTGGGAGAAAGACAATCCCTGTATGACGGATGATGTGATTCGCTTTTTCGGGACGGTGGGCATGGACTTGTTTTTACGGCAGAAAGAACTGGAACGCAGGATAAAAACGATGGAACAGAAATTAAAAGTGCAGGAGAGGAAAACATCAAATATAATACAGAATCTCCACTATCTTAAGCATCCTTTTCAGGCAATACGCTGGTTTATTAATAATAGAAAAACAGGAAAAAATAGAAAATTATAGTGGCGTTTGATTTTAAAGTATAGTATAATGATTTCTGAATTGGTAAAGTCTGGACAATGAATTACAGATTAAAAGCAGAAGGAGTACGTAATGAAGATATTGCATGTTCACATTGGGACACCGAAGACCGGTACCACTGCGATTCAGGAATTTTGTGTGGAAAACGCAGCTATATTGAAGAAAAAAGGATATTGCTATCCAATCCTTCCGTTTTCTTTCTGGGACGCCTCGGAAGCCCGCAACGCTCATTTTCTTGTGGCGCAGATCACGGATAAGGACGGGAATGTCCTTGAAGAAGAGGCGGAGAAGAATTTTCACAAAGGCGTTCAAATAATACAGGATTTATTTCAGAAGTTTGATCATGTCGTGATGTCGGATGAAAATATCTGGCTTAGTATGGATACGATTCGAAAGGATTTATGGGAGAACCTGAAGAAAGAAGCGCAGAACAGAGGTTTTTCGATTCGGGTTATCGTATATCTCAGGAGACAGGACAAGTATTTGTATTCTCTCTGGAATCAGAGAATAAAATCAAAAAGAAGGCTTGAGATGTCTTATGAAGATTTCGTAGACATGATTAATGTTCCCGCCAGATTGGAATACTATGATAAACTGGAACGAATGGCGGGCGTGCTCGGTAAAGAAAATATTACGGTCCGGCGTTTTGACGGAGGCAAATTTGAAGGGGGAAGCATTTACGCGGATTTCCTTCAGGCAATCGGACTTACGCTGACGGATGAATATAAAATATCCCAGGGAGTCAGAAATCTGGGATTGTTTGGAAACACATTTGAAATCAAACGCATATTAAACGGACTTCCCCGCATGGGAAACGCAAAGGTGCATCAGTTTGTAAAAGAAAGGCTGTGGGAATGTTCGGAAATTTCCGCTAAAAATTATCCATGCGAGATGATGTCAAAGGAAGAGATTGCGAATCTGCTCGAAACATATGGAGCGGACAACCCCAAAGTAGCGGCGGAATATTTAAACGAACCGGGAGCGGAATTGTTTGACAATACGATCAAGGATTTGCCGAAATGGCAGAAAGACAATCCTTATATGATTGATGATGTGATTCGGTTTACCGGAGCGATGGGCATCTATTTATATGAAGAGAATCAAAAGCTGAGACGGGAGATCAATATGATCCGGCATCCGTTTCGGTCAATGCTTAAATATTTCAAACGTAAGTTAAGATCCAAAAAATAGAGGAAGATCAGGATTTTGATAGTATACGGATAAGGAGAAAAGTATGGATCATTTAGATGAATTGGAGGCGGAAGCCATATATATTATGCGGGAGGTCGCTGCGGAATGCGAAAAGCCGGTTATGCTGTATTCCATCGGGAAAGATTCGTCGGTTATGCTGCATTTGGCATTGAAGGCTTTCTATCCGGAGAAACCGCCATTTCCGTTTCTGCATGTAAACACTACCTGGAAATTCAAGGAAATGATTGCGTTCCGGGATAAGATGGCAAAAGATTTACAGATTGAAATGCTGGAGTATATTAATCCGGAAGGCGTTGCCCAGGGCATCAATCCTTTTGACCATGGAGCGTCGTACACGGATATTATGAAGACCCAGGCGTTAAAACAGGCTCTGAATCAATATGGATTTACGGCAGCCTTTGGCGGGGGAAGAAGAGACGAAGAAAAATCCCGTGCAAAAGAGAGGATTTTCTCCTTCCGCGACGCTAATCATGCGTGGGATCCCAAAAACCAGAGGCCTGAGATGTGGAAGCTTTTTAATACGAGAATTCATCAAGGCGAAAGCATTCGGGTATTTCCGCTTTCCAACTGGACGGAAAAGGACATCTGGCAGTATATCAAAAGAGAAAACATACCGATTGTTTCTTTATATTTTGCGAAGGAAAGGCCGGTTGTAAACAGAAACGGCAACATTATCATGGTGGATGACGACAGGATGAAGTTAGAACCCGGTGAAACCGTGGAAAATAAAATGGTCAGATTTCGTACGCTGGGCTGTTATCCGCTCACGGGAGGCGTGGAGTCAACGGCTGTGACATTAGATGAAATTATTGAAGAAACGCTGGGTGCAGTGGAATCAGAGCGGACGAGCCGCGTCATTGATTCTGACGGAGGAGCTTCCAGTATGGAGAAGAGAAAACGTGAGGGGTATTTTTAGATGAAGAATGATTTATTAAAATTTATTACCTGCGGAAGTGTAGACGACGGAAAATCAACGTTGATCGGCCATATGCTTTACGACGCAAAGCTCCTTTTTGCAGACCAGGAAAAAGCGCTGGAACTGGATTCCAAAGTTGGAAGCACCGGGGGAGAGATCGACTATTCTCTGCTTCTGGACGGACTGATCGCAGAGCGTGAGCAGGGAATTACCATTGATGCCGCGTATCGTTATTTTACAACAGAGAACAGAAGCTTTATCGTTGCCGATACACCGGGACATGAAGAATATACGAGAAATATGGCGGTAGGAGCTTCGTTTGCCTCTTTGAGCGTGATCCTGACAGATGCGAGCCAGGGCGTATTGATTCAGACAAAGCGCCATGCAAGAATTTGCAACCTGATGGGAATCAAGCACTTTGTGTTTGCCGTAAATAAGATGGATCTGGTGGGTTACAGCCAGGACCGCTTTATGAAAATAGAAAAAGACATTAAGATGCTGATGGCGGAGTTTCGTTATGAGAGCATCAAGATTATTCCGCTTTCGGCCACGGCAGGAGACAATATTACGGTGAAATCGAGCCAGATGCCGTGGTACCATGGCGTGACGCTTCTGGAATATCTGGAAAATGTGGATGTTTCCGAAGAAGGCGGCAATAAGAACTTCTCAATGCCGGTGCAGAGAGTCTGCCGGCCGGATCATACGTTTCGTGGATTTCAGGGACAGATTGCTTCCGGAAGTATTGCGGTAGGAGATACGATTACCGTACGTCCGAGTGGAGAAAAAGCCAAAATTACTTCCATATTGCAGGGAGATAAGGAGGTTTCCGGAAGCGAAAAGGGAAGCGCCGTTACCATTTCTCTGGATACGGAGATTGATATATCAAGAGGCTGCGTACTGGAAAAGAACTATGGATTGAAAGTCGGATCCATGTTTGCGGCTTCTATTTTGTGGATGGATGACAACAGCCTTTCGGCAGGCAAAAACTTCCTTTTAAAGATCGGGACGCAGCAGGTTCCGGCTACAATTATGAGCATCAAATATAAAATTGATGTGAATACCGGAGCGGAAGTGAAAGCGGAAACCATATCCAAGAATGAAATTGCATTTTGTGAGATTTCAACGGGCAGCAGGATTGTTTTTGATGAGTTTTCCGGCAATAAAGACCTGGGTTCTCTGATTTTGATAGACAGGATCACGAATATGACGTCCGCCTGCGGAGTAGTCAAACATGACATCAAGAAGGATAACAATCTGTACTGGCACAACATGGATGTGACGAAAGAGCTGCGGGAAAGCCAGCTGAACCAGAAAGCCATGACAGTTTGGATGACCGGTCTTTCCGGGTCCGGCAAATCAACGATTGCCAACGCGCTTGAGAAAAGACTGTTTTCCATGGGCAAGCATACGATGCTTTTGGATGGAGATAATGTCCGCATGGGCTTAAATAAAAATCTTGGTTTTGGTGAAAAAGACAGAATCGAGAATATCCGCAGAATTGCAGAAGTGTCAAAGCTGATGAATGACGCGGGCTTGATTGTGCTTACGGCGTTTATCTCACCTTACCGCAAAGACAGACGCAGCGCGAAAGATATTATCGGAGAGAACTTTATAGAGGTTTATGTCAACACGCCTTTGGAGGAATGTGAGAGAAGGGATGTCAAAGGCCTTTATAAGGCGGCGCGCGCCGGAAAGATCTATGATTTTACAGGCATTACCAGTCCTTATGAAAAGCCGGAACGTCCGGATATTGTGGTGGATACCCAGAAGAGTGATGTAGAGGAATGTGTAAACCAGATTCTGGAGAAAATTAAGAAGTATTTAGGAGATGAGAACTAAATAAACATAAGGCAGCAGAAACGAAAGTTCTGCTGCCAGTTTTTTTGGATTAAATTTCTCCAGTGATATTTTGATAAAATTTTACCTGGGTTTGATTGATATAAGGGTCTAACCATAAAAAGCCGATGCCCAGGGAAAAGAGGCACAGCAACGACATACCAAGAAAGCTTAATCGGATATAAAAGGCCCGCCCTTTGTTGCCGGACATTAATTTACGGCTGTTTCGCATAATGTTTACCGGGCGTTCGTCCGGCTGCTCAACCAGAAGATAACGAGTTAAATGGTATTGCAGTGAAAGTATGGTAAGCGCCGAAAATGTCACAAGCCAAACGACGGCGGCCAACAGGTAAAAGAGAGGCGTATCCATAAGAAAGGCATATAAGCTAATGCCAACAGCGGGAATCGCGGTTACCAAAAAAAGTCCCGTTAACATGAGTTCCGTAATAAGGATACGGTCGGGACGTTTTGTGAAAAAATAAAAGATGTCGATTGCCCTGCATTTCTTTTGCCTTGACCGGTTTAGATGAATATGAATCAGCCCGCAGTGTAAAATGGAAGCGAGCAGCGCTATAATGGCTGAAGCAAGCAGAAAGATTACAATCTGAAATGTATTTGGACGGCTCTGCACAGACAGCTGAAAAGGGGAATTGGCAACGAATGAGATCAGTTGGATCAGGATAAAAGCCGCCATGGGGACGCCGTAATGTCCGGTCAATGATTCTCTTGCCTGGCGTTTGAGTTCTTTTGATGTAAGTTTCATAGTTTGTTTCTCCTTTACCAAAGGCCGTCAAAGACATTGCTTTGACGGCCTTTGCGTATTGATTTATTTAAATGCTAGATCATGCCCATGCTTTGGTATAATTCTTCTATCGTCTCTACGTTGTAAAGATTCATATAGTTCTGTAAAATTCCGTCGATTCCGCCGTATTGGCGCAGCATTATCAAAAATGCCGCGATATAGATGGAAAAAGTTATGACCAGTCCGATGCTTCCCAGAATCAGGCCTGTCCTTCCCATGACATTCATGCTCGTTTCGCCGCCTCTTGATAAAAGTGCAAGCAGGATGCTTAAGGAACCGCAGATTACTGCGGCATAGATGCAGCTGCATGTGACCAGTGCGACAACTCCTAAAATTAAAGACGCCAGCGACATGCCCACGGAACGTTTGTCAGGGCAGGGTGGATCGGGCGTATAAGTTTCCTGTTGAAAGTCCATAATTTCCTCCGGCAGACGGGAACGTATATTATTCCATAAATTCTACGCTTCCTTTTTCTATGTCATAAATTGCGCCAATTACTTTTAAACCGGGAATGTCAATAGAATCCGTAATGCGTTTTATGCTGTTGTTGACATTCAGGCAGCTTGCTTTGTAGCCGTCTTTTTCGTCTCCGATTGCGGCTTTGATTTCATCGGTAATCGATTTAATAAAGCCTTCCGCACCGCCTCCAATCGCAGCTCCCACGGCGCCGCAGTTGGTATGGCCAAGAATTACGACAAGTTTGGAACCGAGATGGTCTGCCGCATATTCTACGCTGCCGAGTTCAAAGTCATGAATGACGTTTCCAGCCACGCGGATAGTAAAGAGTTCTCCGATTCCTGCGGAAAAGATGCTTTCCGGAATGACTCTGGAATCAGAACAGGTTACAACGATGGCATAGGGATGCTGTCCGTTGTCACAGGTATCCTTGCGGATTTCCGGGGAAACGTTGCCAGGATTAGCCTTGGCCGTTAAGTAGGTTTCATTGCCTTGTTTCAGTTTCTGCAAAGCTTCTTCTGCCGATATGGCGTTTGCATTATGTGACATAATGTGGGCCTCCTTTTTGATTTTTAATTTACGTATGATTGCGAAAGCATGTTTTGCACAACTGTTGTTATGAAAGGGATTGTTTCGCAATTATTTTTTAGTATAGCATGTGGAAATGGAAATGTAAAGAATGGGGCGTTATCATGGGCAACATTTCAACGGCAAAAAAACGGAAGTTTCATGTAATAAGAATGAAAAAACATTTGAATTAAAGCCGCAGATACTATAAACTGCTATATGGTAATTTATTTTACAAAAAGCAGAAAGGATAGAACTATGGAAATAATCACAACGCTTGCAAAAGAGTTAGGAATTAAAAAGCAGCAGGCCGATGCGGCTGTCAAATTAATTGATGAAGGAAATACGATTCCATTTATTGCCCGTTACCGGAAAGAAGCTACAGGGGCGTTGAATGATGAAACGCTTCGTAATCTGTTTGACAGATTAAATTATCTTCGTAATTTAGAGGAAAAGAAAAATCAGGCCCTGGCAAGTATTGAAGAACAGGGTAAGCTGACCAGTGAGCTTAGGGATCAGATACTTGCGGCAGAAACAATGGTGGTTGTAGACGATCTTTACCGTCCTTTCCGGCCCAAGCGCAGAACGCGCGCTACGATTGCAAAAGAGAAGGGCCTGGAGCCGCTGGCCAATATTATTTCCCTTCAGATGACGGATAAGCCTTTGGAGGAGGAAGCCAGGGCGTTTGTTGATCCGGAAAAAGGGGTAAACACGGCGGAAGAAGCGGTGGAAGGAGCCAAAGACATTATAGCGGAATATATTTCCGATGAAGCGGATTACCGCATCCGGATTCGGGATCTTACAATGAAAAAAGGCCGGATGGTTTCTACTGCGAAAGAAAAAGACATGGAATCCGTATACGAGATGTATTATGAATTTGACGAGGCTTTGACGAAACTGGCGGGACACAGGATTCTGGCTTTAAACAGAGGCGAAGCGGAAAAAGTTCTGACGGTCAAAATCGAAGCGCCGGAAGAGGAAGCGCTCCGTTATCTGGAACGAAAAATTATCAGCCGCAGAAATCCGGTTACGGAGCCTGTATTAAAGGCTGTGATTGCAGATAGCTATAAGCGTCTGATTGCGCCGGCAATTGAGCGGGAAATCAGAAACGCGCTTACCGAAAAAGCGGAAGACGGGGCAATTTTAGTATTTGGCAAGAACCTGGAACAGCTTTTGATGCAGCCGCCGGTAACAAATCAGACCGTGCTTGGATGGGACCCGGCGTTTCGTACCGGATGCAAGCTTGCCGTTGTGGATTCTACCGGAAAAGTGCTGGATACAACGGTGATTTTTCCGACTGCGCCTCAAAACAAAGTGGAAGAATCAAAAAAAGTTTTGAAAAAATTAATCAGTCAATATCAGATTTCTCTGATTTCCGTCGGAAACGGGACGGCTTCCAGAGAATCCGAGATGGTGATTGCGGATTTGTTAAAAGAAATTTCCGCAGACAATGATTCGGCAGCGCGTCCAAACGTGCAGTATGTCATAGTCAATGAAGCAGGCGCATCCGTTTACTCCGCGAGTAAGCTTGCTACGGAGGAGTTCCCGAATTTTGATGTGGGGCAGCGCAGCGCGGCCTCGATTGCAAGGCGTCTGCAGGATCCTCTGGCAGAGCTTGTAAAAATAGATCCGAAATCAATCGGCGTAGGACAATATCAGCATGATATGAACCAGAAAAAACTGGGAGAAGCATTAAGCGGAGTGGTAGAAGACTGTGTAAATAAAGTCGGCGTGGATTTAAATACGGCGTCTGCGTCTCTGTTGGAATATATTTCCGGAATCAGTAAGGCCGTTGCCAAAAATATTGTGGCTTACCGGGAAGAAAACGGTCGCTTTACGTCGCGTCCGCAGCTTTTAAAAGTTGCAAAATTAGGACCAAAGGCCTATGAGCAGTGCGCGGGGTTTTTACGGATTGCGGAAGGCAAAAATCCATTGGATGCGACAAGCGTGCATCCGGAAAGTTACGATGCGGCAAAGAAGCTTTTGGAAAAACTGGGATTTACAATGAATGATCTGAAAGAAGGCAATTTAAAAGGCATTTCAAAAAAGATTTCAGATTATAAACAGCTTGCTCTGGAACTTGAAGTCGGGGAACTGACCCTGGAGGATATTGTAAAAGAGCTCGAAAAACCGGCGCGGGATCCGAGGGAAGATATGCCCAGGCCGATTTTAAGAAGCGATGTTCTGGATATGAAAGACTTAACGCCGGGCATGATTTTGAAAGGAACCGTGCGCAACGTCATTGATTTCGGCGCATTTGTCGATATAGGCGTGCATCAGGACGGTTTGGTACATATCTCACAGATGACGGAACGTTTTATCAAACATCCTCTGGAAGCGGTCAGCGTGGGGGATATTGTAGAAGTCAAAGTTATGAGCGTGGATTTGAAAAAGCAGAGAATTCAGCTGACGATGAAGCTGTAATATAGTCGCATCAGCGGTTTTTTAACTGAAACAGCCTCTGCGGGATTGAGAAACCAAAAATAATGCCGATGGAGATCGCGCCGGCAATTTTAAACGTTTCCATTCCTTTTGCCGCGAATTGATTCATGTTATTCATAATGAAATAGTAAGAAGTGTAGTAGATTCCAGCGCCTGGCACAAGCGTAAAGATTCCGGTGACAAGATAAAGCGTCACCGGATTTTTTCGTATGGAGGCGAATAAGCGGGAGACGATCGTCAGGAAGAATGATGCAAATAAAGACGCAAATACAATGCCTGCGCCAAGCTTGCAGAAAAACAGATAGCTGATCCAGCCGAGCGCGCCGGTCAGAGAACTGTAGACAAACTGGTTTTTGGGCACGCCGTATAAAACTGCAAAGGAAGAAGTCGCAACCATGGCGAGAAGAAACTGTAAGATCATAATAATTTGATACCTCCCGGGATATGTTGATAAATAATAATAATAAATCCTACGCCGACGGCAATGCACATAGCCGTTAAAAGCGCGTCCAGTAAATGGATGGCTCCGGATAAATAGTCTCCGTTAAATAAGTCGCGGATCGAAGTTGTAAGCGCAATTCCCGGAAGCAAAGGGACAATTCCTCCAATTACAATTTTATCCTGCCCGACGGGGAGGCCTAAATTGAGGAAAAGAAGGCTTGAAGCCGTTAAAAAGGCGCTTCCGATGATATTTGTCATAAATTTGGATGTTTTTCTTTTTTCCTGATCCATGCGCATGTATTGAAGAAAGATGCCAAGTACAAGCGCACACATGGCGTCGATAAAAGTCCCTCCGAAAATGTAGCAAAAGCATGCGCATCCAATGCCGCAGGAAAGCCCCTGGATCCATGGTTTTGGAGCGGGCAGACGACGGCATTCGCGTAAGCGTTCCCAGGCTTCGTCTAAGGAGCAGGAATGATCGCAGATCTCCCGGGACAGCTGGTTGAGAGCCGCTATTTTTCCCAGATGGACGTCGCTTAAAGGGACATGGCGTATAATGCTGCAGCTGTCTTCTTTATCTTCATTTGCGCTTGCAAAAATACCGTTAGACAGTACATAGACGTCGAAATCTTCAAGGCCAAAAGCGTCAAGTATGTGCAGAATTGTGTCCTCCACACGATAGATTTCCCCTCCGCTTCGAAGAAGAGCATCGCCGATTTCCACTGCCAGAGTGAGTTTTTCTTTGCTGTCTGACATAATCAAATACCTCCTGATAGGGTATTTCATATTATAATTCATTTTCATTTTTTTTCTACTCATTTTGCATAAGTTTTTGAAAAAGATACATACTACTCACATGAAAAGCAGAAGGAAGTGAGCAGTATGAATCGGAAAACATATCGGATTTGTCTGATTATGCTTATCATTGCAGCCATGATTTCCGGTATTTATTATTACCGTTCTGTTCAAAAAGAAGAATTAAATCCGCAGGATGGAATTTTTGTGCGGGAAAACGGGATGGGGCGTGCAGATGTATGAGCGCAAATGATGAGACAATATATTTGAAAATAAACCAGAATGTCATCGTAAACGACAGAAATGTGACGTTGGGAGACATTGCGTCTGTTACAAGCTCGAATGAGGCAATGGTGCGTCAGCTAAAACAAAAGAAAATATATTCTTTCAAAGACCATGATCCGGAAGGAAAGTCTCCGAAAATACAGAGGGCCATTTTCTCAATTTTACACATCATAGAATTGATACACGAAGACTATCCCAATGCGGAAATAGACAATCAAGGGGAAGCGGACTTTATTATTGAATATGAGAAAGAAGCGTCCCCGAATACATTTCTTGAGGCGGCAAAAACAGCTCTTTTGTGCGTGCTGGTGTTTTTCGGGGCTTCTTTTACCATTATGTCGTTTAACAATGATATAGGCATTACGGAATTATTTGGCAGGTTCTATTATCAGGTAATGGGTACGGAGTCAAGCGGAATGACAGAGCTGGAGGTAAGCTACTGCATTGGCATTTCCATAGGGATTATCGTGTTTTTTAATCATTTTGGAAGAAAAAAAATTACGCCCGATCCGACGCCGATTCAGGTGGAAATGCGTAAATACGAGCAGGACGTAGATACTACATTTATTGAAAATGCGGGCAGAGGAGGCAGTGAAATAGATGTTAATTAACCATCTTTTCTTGGGGTTTATCGGACTGACAAGCGGCCTTGCCGTGTCTGCGGGGACGTTTGCGCTGATTGTTTCACTGAAAATCGTTCCAAGGCTGATCGGAAAGGGAAAATCTGCAAAACATATACTGATTCTGGAAAATACTATAATCATAGGCGGGATTTTAGGATGCATTGCAACCGTGTTTCCGGATCTGATGATTCCTCTGGGAAGTCCCCTTCTGATCTCATACGGCCTTTTTGCCGGAATCCAGGTTGGGTGCCTTGTTATGGCTCTGGCGGAAATCATGAATGTCTTTCCGATTATGTTTCGCAGATTTCATTTAAAAACAGGGCTTTCCTGGGTGATTACTTCTATGGCTGCGGGCAAGGTGATAGGGGGTCTGTGGTATTTTTACCGCCAGATCGGGCAGTAGACCCTTAAAGGTTGACCGTAACAGAAAACGGGGTTAGAATAGAGGAAAATTTTGAGAATATGGGGGATATGCATATGGTGGCGCTGGTAGCCAGGCAAAGCGTGATTCTAAAGTGTAATATGCAGGCGTCGGTCATGATTGGAAATTATGAGTTCTATTATGGAGCGGGTTTGTTTTGCAAATTGCAGGGGATAACGGCAGAGGAAGATATTTTGCCAAACGATTTAAAGGAATTGATTTTAGCAAAGTTAGAGGCGTTTTGCGGAGAGGATAATAGGGAACAATATCTTGTAAAATTGCTTCTGGATTATGTGCCGTCAAAAGATTATGACGAACAGATGAAAGAACTTTTCATGTGGGGGTTAAAGGAAGAGATGCTCTGGAGGGCAAACTAAACAGGAAAAGAGGGCGAATATGGCAAAGGAAAATACAATCAGTCCCCAAAAGGCGGAAGAGCAGAAAGCTTATAACGAATATGTGAAAAAAGTGACTCCGACGCATTCGCTGCCAAAAAATATGGCGAAGGCATTTTTAATTGGAGGCATCATCTGCGTGATCGGGCAGGGTATCCTGCAGTATTGCGGCAGTATCGGTTTGGATAAGGACACCTCGGGAAGCTGGTGCAGTTTGATTCTGGTTCTGCTTAGCGTAATTCTAACCGGTTTTAACATTTATCCGAAACTGGCTACATTTGGCGGTGCGGGCGCATTGGTGCCAATTACGGGATTTGCGAATTCCGTGGCGGCTCCCAGTATTGAGTTTAAAAAAGAGGGGCAGGTATTCGGAATCGGGTGCAAGATTTTTACGATTGCGGGACCGGTGATTTTGTATGGGATTTTTTCCAGCTGGGTATTGGGGCTGATTTATTGGATATTGAAATGGATGGGAGTATGTTAGATCATTTGCTTCGGACACCGGCAAAATAAATGCAGGGAGCTGCCCAATGGGCAGCTTTTTGAATTTCTCTATTTTGTTATCAAATGAAAACCGATCATTATTTTCTGGATTTTTATCGGGCATTTTCGACGGTGTTCGAAAAGAAGGCCTGTTTTTCGCTAATTTCCACCGATTGATCTGTAAAATTTTTTGTGGTACGATAATGAAAATTGTATAAGTGGGAGGGACAAAAATATGGAATTATATCCGTTTTTGAAAAGTCTTGTAGATATGGACCGGTCTGCTGTTGTTATTTGCGACTTAGAACATAAAATTATCTATATGAATCCGGCGGCAGAGAAAAATTATGCGAAATGGGGCGGCGGGGATTTGGTTGGAAAAAAATTGACAGACTGCCATAATGCGCTTTCAAGACAGAAAATTGAAAAAGTAACCGACTGGTTTTTAAAAAGCAGTGAAAACAACAGGATATATACGTTTCACAATGCAAAAGAGAATAAAGACGTTTATATGGTTGCGCTGCGAAACGAATCCAAAGAACTGATCGGATATTATGAGAAGCATGAATACAGGAATGCGGAAACAGAAGTTTTTTATAAGGGAATCGAAGAGGTTTGAAGTTATGGATAAAACATTACATATGTCGGTATCGCAGATTTTTAAACAGAACGGCAAAAAATACGCGTTTGTGTCGTTTACGGATGGAATCCGGATGGCAGAGGGTAAAATTCCGGAATGCAAGATTCTTACAAACAGGGGATTTGAAGAAGACGAGGTAATACAGCTGGAAGATTATATGGGAAGGGAACTGATGCAGCTAAAAGAAATGGCGGCGGGCATTCATGTAATGGATGCGTTTCTGAAAAACTGACGTCAGATTTGAAAAATTCGTTTGCTGGATACGGTAAAATTATAAAAACCGCACGGCATGGATATACTAATCAAAAGATAAAATCAGGAGGTTATGACAATGTTGGAGTATTCCATGCTTTATCCAAAAACAACAAAATTAAGACGCAGCGTTTCAATAGACGGTATGTGGAAATTTCATATAGGAAGCCAAAATGGGGACCAGGGGGAGGCGGGTTTTAAAAACGGCATTCCGGGAAACGACTTTATTCCGGTTCCGGCCAGTTTTCAGGATTTTTATACGGAAAAAGAGATTCGTGAGTTTGCGGGGGACGTCTGGTATGAAAAGGATGTGTTTGTGCCGGGCGAGTGGGAAGGAAACAAAGTTTTTGTCCGTTTTGGAGCGGCGACCCACCGGGCGGTTGTGTATGTAAACGGCAAAAAAATCATGGAGCATGAAGGCGGCTTTCTTCCTTTTGCCGCAGACGTGACCGATACCGTGCATTATAATGAATTTAATAAAATTGTGGTCAGGGTAAACAATGAATTAACCGTCACCAACATTCCCTGTGGAGAAACGATTTTGCTGCCAAACGGAAAAAAGATGAACAAGCCGTATTTTGATTTTTTTAATTATTCCGGTTTGCAGAGGTCTGTTTTTTTGATGGCAATTCCCAAAGAATCTGTCTTTGATTTTGACCTGGATTATGAAATTTCCGGAAAGGATGCACTGATACATTACCATGTACAGACGACAGGAGAGCATCCCGTAGAACTTTCTTTGCTTGATGCCTCCGGAAAAGTAGCCGCGCGGGCGGAAGGATTTAAAGGCGTTATGAAAGTGAAAGACGCGCGTCTCTGGCAGGTCAGAAACGCATATTTATACCGTCTTGTGATTCGGATCAGAGACGGAGAGCAGATTCTGGATGAGTATGAGCAGGAAATTGGAATACGTACGGTGAAAATAGAGGGAACATCTATTTTGTTAAACGGAAAACCGGTTTATCTGAAAGGCTTTGGAAAGCATGAGGATTGCGATATTGTAGGACGGGGATTTCACAGCGGCGTAATGAAACGGGATTTTGAGCTGATGAAGTGGATAGGGGCCAATTCTTTCCGTACGGCGCATTATCCGTATAGTGAAGAAATCTATCAGATGGCCGACCGGGAAGGATTTTTGGTGATCGACGAGGTGGCGGCAGTCGGATTGTTTGAGAGTCTGATGAATTTTATGGAGGCAAGTACGGGAAAACGGACGGCTTTTTTTGAAAAGGAAACAACGCCTGTGCTTTTAAAAGCTCATAAAAGAGCGGTCGAAGAATTGATAGCCAGGGATAAAAATCATCCATGCGTAATCGCATGGAGTCTGCTCAATGAACCGGAGACAAGCAACGAAGCGGCTGTGCCGTATTTTGAAGAGGTCTTTCGGCTTGCTCATGAACTGGACGTACAGAAACGTCCAAGGACATTTGCGCTGATTATGAATTCCGTGCCGGGCGTTTGTAAATGCTATCAATTTAGCGATATAATTTCTTTGAACCGTTATTACGGATGGTATGTCAAGGGCGGTTATGAAATTTCCGAAGCGGAAGCTTTATTCCGTAAAGAAATGGATGCATGGAAAGCGCTTAAATTAAATAAACCGTTTCTTTTTACGGAATACGGAGCGGATACAATGGGGTCTGACCACAAGCTTCCATCGGTGATGTGGAGCCAGGAATATCAGGACGAATATTTAAAAATGACAAACGATGTATTTGATTCCTATGATTTTATCAAGGGCGAGCAAATCTGGAATTTTGCGGATTTCCAGACGACAGAAGGAATTCTGCGTGTAAACGGGAACAAAAAAGGCGTTTTTACAAGGCAGCGCCAGCCAAAAGACGCTGCGTATCTGCTGAGGAAACGCTGGATGGAATTGCCGCTTGCATATAAGGCACAGGAAAAAGGCTTGTGAATTGCTTTAAATCATGATATGATAAAACCATATTATAGAAGGTGAACAATGGGTTAAGGCAATTGTGAAACCAAATGTTTTGCAATTGCCGGATTGTTTTTTAAGCAAAGGAGAATGGGACAATGAAGAAAGCAAAACACTTGATGGCGGGTCTGCTTGCGGCTGCATTAACTGTGACAAATATGCCTTTGACGGCAGCCGCGGAGATTGAATCCATTACATGGGGAACAAAACCTGAGGATGGAACGACAAAGAATCAGCCATTTCCGTCAGGAACCGGCGGAAGCCGGAATTTTCGGATTCCGGGTATTGTAACGTTAGACGACGGTACGCTGGTGGCGTCCAGCGACGCCAGATGGGATCATGGGGGAGACGCCTGCGGTCTGGATACAATTGTATCCCGGTCCACTGACAATGGAAAGAACTGGAGCTATACGTTTGCCAATTATCTGGGAGATTACGGAAACCAGAAACATCTTCAGGCAACGGCATTTATTGATCCGTCTATCACGACAGATGGAGAAAATCTTTATATGATCGCAGATATATTTCCCGGAGGGTATGGCCTTAACACGGCGCCAAACGGGCCGAGAACCGGAAATGAGTTTGATGAAAATGGTAATCTCCTGCTCTCGGGTGATAAACGCGGTACCTTTACATACCATTTGGAAAAAAATACAGGGGAAGACGCGGATGAAAAATCGTATTACGTGATTAAAGATAATACGAGCGGAGATATTGTGGAAGGCTATACGATTGACGCTTACTTTAATATCAAGGACGGTACCGGAGAGACAAATCTGTTTTGTGATAATTCTCCATATTTGGTGTATCCGACGGATTATCTGTATCTGACAACGTCAAAAGATGGTGGGGCGACCTGGTCAATTCCTTCTCTTTTAAATTTAAAAAAACCGACGGAACAAACTCTTTTGGTAGGACCGGGACGAGGCATTGTAACATCCCGGGGAAGAATTGTCTTTACCGTATATGAATTTACAAATGGAGACAGAAACAGTGCGTGCATTTATTCAGACGATGACGGCCGGACCTGGAAGCGTGGAGAGTCCGTACCGCAGGTGAGTTCAGAGGCAGCCGTTGTTGAAGCGGATGAAAAGCTGTATATCTTTACGCGCCATGGCGGTTATAATGTATCCGAGGACTGGGGTGAGACTTGGTCGGAAGTAAAGATGCCTGAAGGCATTACCTATCATCTCTCATGTGAGCTAAGCGCTATTACCTACTCTAAAAAAATCGACGGAAGAACAGCCATTATTTTATCTGCGCCTTCTAATCCTGGCGGCCGTTCCGCCGGCAAACTGTTTGTAGGACTGGTTCAGGAAGACGGGTCGATTTCATGGGATTACCAGTATAGCGTAAATGGAAGCGACTATTATGCTTATTCCTGCCTGACGGAATTAAAAGACGGATCAATCGGATTGTTGTTTGAAGACGGAGGGGCGTCAATCCGGTATGAAACGATTGATATTTCAGATATTGCGCCGGGGGCGTTGATTGGTGACCTGTGGTGTGAAGACGAAGAGGGAAGCGTTGTAACAAATATTCGCATGCAGCCGGAAAGTACGGTTGAACTTAATGTATTTCAGGTGGGCGAAGACGATATAACGGCTGTTTCGGATGACGCAAATCTGTTAAACGCGGATTTAAAAAATGGCAAATTAAAGATTGCAAGCAGCAAGATCACAGGAAGCATAGAAAGCGGAACGGTTACGTTGTCCTCTAAAATGGAAACGATCCGGATTCGGGTCATTGTGGCTTCCAGGGATCAGCATGAAGTGATAAATCTGCGCATGGGAGATACCTGCACGATTCCGGCTGAAGGGGAAGATAGCATATGGATTCAGGATGACAGGATTGTAAAAGTAAAAGAAGATTCTGCGCCATTGACCATAGAGGCTCTCAAGGAAGGCAAAAGTGAAATGCAGGTTGGCAGCGCCAAATACTATTTTATAGTAGAAAATGATATAAAAAATCTTAAGCTGCACAGAGGGCAGAAGATTTTGCTGCCGGGTGCAAATCTTCAAAAAGAAGCGGATTCCTCCGTTGTTTCCGTAACGAAAAATACGTCTATGGGTTCTTATAAAAAAGCAGGTGAATTAACGGCTGGGGAACGTTATGTAATCGGAACTGCAACAAGCATTATTACCAGTGGCAGAAGCGAACTGCAAAATCCGACAGGAAGGGCTATGAGATCCGTAGATTTTGACGAAGATGATTTAAGCGATTTTGAGTGGACGTTGAAAGTGGTGGGAGAAGGATTTTCCTTACAGAATCAATCCGGTCAGTGCTTGAATTTTGAAAATCCAAACGGGGCTTCCTGTGACGTGACGGTTTCGGATACGGAGCAGCCACTGAATGTTACGAAGAAAGGATCGGGATTTTCAATTGGGTGTACGTTAAATGAAGGGGATTATTATCTGAATAATTATTCCAATGCAAATGTGCGCGCGGCTGGATATTCAAGTGATAACAATACATGGTATTTTTATCAGCCGACGCAGAATTTTATCGTAAAAGGGCTTGCAGAGGGAAGCACAAGCGTCGCAATCAGCGGAATAACTTATCTTATTACGGTTGAAGGATTTGGAACCGCACAGGAAGTTCAGGAAATTTTGAAAGATACGCTGGAAGATGCAGATGTATTGCTGAAACAGAGTGGCCTTGGAACCATATATACGGAAGAATCCATCAAAAAGCTTAGAGAAATGTGCCAGTCGGTGCAGAATATTTTAAACAGCACAGAAGAATTGGAGATGGAAAAACTGAAAAATGCTCTGGCAGATCTGGAAAAAGCAATGAAGCTTGAGAAAAAACCGGATCCAGTCCAGAAAGATGACAATCCGATTATGGACCCAATCGTAGAAAAGCTGCCGCAGCCCGGCAGTATCCAGATATACAATAAAGCAAAATATATCGTTACTTCTTCCACTGCTGCCGGCGGTACGGTAACTTATAAAGAACCGGAGAAGAAATCGCAGAAAAAGATTAAGATTCCAAATACAATTCAGATTGACAATCGGACTTACAAAGTTACGGAAATCGCATCTAAAGCGTTGAAAGGGACAAAGAATTTAACAGAAGTAACCATAGGAACAAATATAGAGAAAATCGGAAGCTCTGCATTTGAAAAATGTGGTAAACTTAAGAAAATAGTTGTAAATTCCAAGAAATTAAAAAGTGTTGGGAAAAAAGCGCTGAAAGGCATACATAAAAAATGTGTCATTAAAGTTCCCAAGAAAAAGAAAGCAGAATACAAAAAATACTTTAAAAAAGCAGGAATGAGCTCTTCTGTGAAAATCAAATAATAGTAAAAATTGGATTCCTCCGTTGTCTTGAAATTATTTTGATTTATGTTATAATCAGAGTTAAAATAAAAAGAGACTGCGGAGGAATAGAATGAGTAAGTTGAAAATGATACTGGCGGTCTTTCTTATGGCCGCTGTTTTTCATGTTTTTGGAGTGGAAGACGTTCAGGCAAAAAATTCAGATCTGGTAGTCGTTTTAGACGCCGGACATGGAGGATACGACAGGGGAGCGTCCGGAAACGGCTTGTATGAAAAAACGCTTACATTAAAAATAGCGCAATACTGCAAGGCGGAATTGGAAAAGTACAGGGGCGTTAAAGTGTATATGACGCGTTCCAATGATTTTTATGTGGGGCTGGATCAGCGTGTTTCCATAGCTTCCGGATATAAAGCGGACGTATTTGTCAGCATACATATCAATGCGGCTGTAAACGCATCGGCAGTTGGAGCTGAAGTATATTATCCGAATTCTAATTATAAGCCCTCCATTAGCGCGCAGGGCAGAAAGCTTGCCGGAAAAATTCAGAATAATCTTGTGGCGCTTGGTCTTCACGACAGAGGCCTGAAAACTTATAATTCAAAGGCGACTGTTTATCTTGACGGTTCCGCGGCAGACTATTATGCTGTCATCCGGGGTTCCAAAAAAGCCGGGTTTCCGGGAATTATTGTGGAACACGGTTTTATTTCCAATCCTGTTGACGCCAGAGTTTATCTAAGCTCCAGCACTGCATTAAAGAAGTTGGGCGTGGCGGATGCAAAGGGAATTGCATCGTGTTATGGATTAAAGAGAAAGGAAGATGTATCCGATGAACTGGATGCAACGAAACTGATTCAGTTAGTGGGGAAATCATCATCGCGCGTTTCTCTTAGCTGGAAAAAGGTCAAGGGAGCCGAGGGCTATGAAATTTACCGAAGCTCTTCCAAAAACGGACCATTTACCAAAATTGCAACGGTGAAAAAAGCAGGAACAACTTCTTACACGGATAAATCATTAGCAAGTGGAAAGACGTTTTACTACAAAGTGCGGCCTTATAAAAAGACGCAGAATAAGAAAATAACGGCTGCCTTTTGCACGGCTCAGAAAGTGAAACTGCTCAAAAAACCAACTGTTCTGGTCAAGGGCAAGTCCAGCGCAAGAGCGAAAGTTAATTGGAAAGAAGTTACGGGAGCTACAAAGTATGAAGTATACCGAAGCTCGTCAAAAGATGGTAAATATCAGAAAATTGCTACGGTGAAAGAGGCAACTTCTTTTCAGGACAGCAACCGTAAAACAAATCAATCCTATTACTATAAGGTTCGTGCGATTGGCAATGGCGTGAAAGGAAGCACGTACAGCTCTTATAGCGCGGCAAGATAAGCTTATTGTTTTCTGCACAAAATTTTTTCAAAGATCAGGCCGGCCCCCATCCAAAGAGGGAAATAATCCAGACGGATCAGTCCGTTGACGTTTAATTTTGCCTTACTGTAATCCCAGGGGCAGAGTTTATGTTTTTTCAACAGGCTTCCGCTGAAGTATTCAAAAGAGAGGATGCCGGCTCCATATAATCCGCCGCGGAAAAGCGGCGGAAATTTTTTTAACAGCGGATAAGTTACGCCAATGATGGATGCCATTCCATAAATCGGAAACATCCATATAGAGGTGTTTCCGGTTAAAGTTAAATCTTTTTTGCGGAAGGAATCCAGAGAGGTATATATGATTTCCATGCACCATCCGGTCAGTCCGCAGATGGCAAAATTCTTTTCTATGCGATATTTGTTCATGTGCTTAGTTTGTGTAAACAGGCAAAAAATATTCCTTTGAAATAAGCCGGAAAGATTTTGGTATAATTGTTTCCAGGCAGCATACAATTTATTAATCAGGGGAATCGGAGGAATCAAGGTGAGCGCCAAAACCAAAATTGTAGTCCTTCATATGAAAGAAATGATATACACACTGATATTTGCGGGGCTTGGTATATTATTGATTCTGCTTTTAATATTTATGTTTCTTCCCAAGCAGAAAGACAAAACCACAGAAACCATGAAGTATGTTGCAGGTGTATATACGTCTACAATACAGTTTAACGACAGTACGATAGATGTACAGGTAATTGTAGATGAACAGGAAATCAATTCCGTATCACTGGTGAATTTGGATGAAACAGTGACAACGATGTATCCGTTGATGGAACCGGCAGTTAAAAATCTCGCGGATCAGATTATATCGAAGCAGTCTACAGAAAATATTTCCTACAGTGAAGACAATCAGTACACTTCTTTGGTCATTTTAAATGCGGTAAATGATGCGCTGCAAAAGGCCGGCGCCGAGTAGAATTTTAATTGTAAAAATCCCGGAATATCAGAAAGCTTTTGGCGGGGCTCTTTGATATTTCGGGATTTTGTATGTTATTCTTCCGCGGTCAGTTCACTTAAATATTCGGACAGAGGCTCCAATGCTATTTCCGTAGACTTTGCCGGCTGAGAAGCCTCCCATTTGCTGTATCCGGAATAACCAATCCAGCCAAGCAAGGCTGCGCAGACCAGTACGCCGGCAGTGCGCAGAGCAAATGTCTGTGCCTTTTGTTTTTTAAGGATTTGTTTCCGATTGGCTTTTTCTTTTTTATAACGTTCGACTTTTTCCTGACTCATATCTGAAATCTCCTTATATATCATTTTTCACTCTATTATAGAACATTTTTGTCCCAATGTAAACGGGTTGTGTTCACATTCATCATTTTTCATTTTATTTTTCCTTATTTTTTATAAAAAAATGCTTGCAAAAGATAAAAAACTATGATAGTATTAATACGCTGTCGAGAAGACGAGCGCATTTCTTTATTATAGAAATTTCGGCTCCATGGTCAAGCGGTTAAGACATCGCCCTTTCACGGCGGTAACACGGGTT
>CAJUJL010000008.1 GCA_910586725.1 uncultured Lachnospiraceae bacterium
ATGGCTACATTTAATGTGACGCTGAAAGCATCATTTAATTTGCCAAACAACAATTGCGTCTGTTACCATTTGGACAGCTTCTGTTTCTCTGCCGAACTTTTCAATCATTTCATCTTGGATTAAAAGAAGTTCTTTTCGCGCGTTATAGGTAGTTTCGTAGGAGGAAGAGCCGTCGTTGATGGTCTTATATAGATCATCAATTTTAGCCTTATAATTTTCTATATCAGATTTTGTAGAAGAGAATTGGCTTCCTGCTTCTCTGGCGGATTCTTTAAGTCTATCAGATGCAGTTATACATGAATGGATGGTTTTGATTGCCCCGGAGATTACCCACATGAATAACATATTTCCAGCAATTGAGAGGCCTTGAAGAGCTAATTGGCTGGCTTTTGCACTAGCAGTTGTAAGATTTAGTCCATTGGCAAGATCTGTTAAACTTCCATTTGCTTTTAAACATTCTTTTGTCTGGGTTTGTGCCGAAATGCTGCAATTAGTCATGGTTCTGGCCCATGCTTTAGCAGGTTTTACCCCATTCTGTAATTGTGTATTTAGATCTAGTATTGCTTGTTTATCGTGATTTGCAACATTTTGACCACCAAATATGCTAAATATTAGTCCGTATCCATGTTTCAAATCTTGTTGCATTGCCCAAAAAGATTTATTAAATATACCAATTTTATTCGTTGCTTTGTCTATATTACTGTTAAATGTTTTGAATATCATACTATAATTTTATGCCAATTATGGAGATTGGCTCCTGCTTTGTGGAGAAGCATTTAAATTGACAAATTAATAATATTTAGCAGATAAAAAAATTAATATTTGTTTAATTATTTAATTAGACTGGCAAATTGATCCTAACGAAAATTCATCAAATTGAAAGTTATAAGTTATATGAATGGTATAAATATGCTCATATTATATTTTTCATCCAATTGTAGAAATAAAAATTAAATAAATATAGTTTAAACAATAATAATTCTAATTTTCTAAAAAGTCTGCCATAATGAGATTTTTAAAGTTTCTTATTTTTTGAAATAAGGGAATTTCACAATAATGATTAATTATTACAAAAATCCTATTTTTGTCTTCCTGCACTTATTATATCGCTTCTGCCAATCGGCATTACAGCATATCACAGCTCCGTTTTTCCACAATGGCCCAAGGAGCAATCCATACTGATTTTGGGGCATCAGCGGACCCAGTACCGAGCGCATATTATCATGGCATCGTTTCATATAACCATGACCAGGAGTTGTCGCTTCTGTGAGGGCTTCCTCGCACGGAGGCTGTCCCTGCGGACTGTTCCAGTGTCCGGATTGTTACTTTCGTAAGAAAAGTACCGGCCAGTGTAGGAGTTTCCCCGCATATTGTCCCTTCGTTTACCGACATGTATCGCATATCGGGCAGTAAGAAAACTTATGTATCCATAAGAACACATACTGCTGTCGGCATATTCAAACAATAATTCGTCCATACGTTTCAGGACTACCGACGTTTTTTAGTCCGGAAAATAATCCGACGCCCAGACCAATGCTTCCGAGTGGTCCCAAAGCGTTTGTGACAAGGTTCAGTACCGATAAAAGACTGTTAAAGCTATTGATCATTGTAATAACAGCGTCAGAATTGGCAATATTTCCAATTGTCTCCGTCCAGGTGTTGGACAGTCTGTTTAACGAACCTTCCCAGCTTTCGGCGGATTTCATTGTTTCATCTAAGGCAGAGCCGCCGGCATTTTCGTAATCGGCCAGCATTTTTTCGTAAAGATCCCAGTTGGAGAGGATTCCGGAAAGGACATTGCTGCGGTATTTGCCGCCAATATCCGAAAGAATGCCGGCTTTTTGTGTGGAATCGTCCGGAAGCGTATTGTATACATAGGCAAGTTCTTTCAAGATTTCCATGGGATCCCGTAAACTTACCATGCCGTTATGCATTGTTTTTAATTCGATGCCCAGACTTTTGCAGCGTTCTTCTACTTTAGAGAGTGATTCTGCATCAAGGATTTCTGTTTCAAATCCGGTCTCTCCCTGAATTTGCTGCAAGCTCATAATAATGCCGTTGACAGCGCGTCCAACAATAGCGCCGGATTCCTGCGTGGCGGAAATTCCGGTTCCAAGCAAAGCTGTCATTTCATTTTCGCCGATGTTGACATTGGCTAACTGGCTGGCAGAAATTTTTGTCGCATTGGCCAGTTCTTCCATGGTGACGGCGTTTCGGTTTGTGACCTGGTTTTGCGCGTCAAGCAGGGCAGTCAGTTTTTCTATGTTTCCGGAATATCGGTAAGCGGCATCAGACGCCATAATATAGTCGTTTGCAAGATCGGCTTTTAGGTTTCCGGAGTTTTGGGCAAGGGCGCTTAATTCGGCTAATTCTTCTGCATTTTTATATCCGGCATGGTACATTTCACGGACGTCTGCAAGAAAATCGGAAGCTTTGCGGCCTAATTTACTTGCGGTTTCAAAAGCGGCGTCGCCCAGTTCGTTTAACTGCGTCTTTGTTAAATTGCTTGTCTTGCTTATTTCTGTCAAAATAGTATTCAGTTCTTTTAAATCTTCAAATGCCAGACGAACATTTTCCTTGATGAACTCTTTTAAATTGTTTTTTAGATTCTGGAAGAAAGCGGAATCCAGAACGGCTTTTATGGTAATGAGTAGTTGATTCATATTGCATTGCCTCCTTCTTCAATTTGGTTGCAAAATTGGTAAACATGAAAGAGAGTAACCGATCCCGTTAAAGGCAATCGGTTACTTTGCGGTTTACTCTGCATTTGCATTCCCGGCTGTCTGCCGGATAATGTTGGCCAAATCCTGAATGGAGTTTTTATCTATGGACTTTAAATTGTTTCGGACAACGTCCCAGCTTTCTTCCAGCAAACTGTAAAATGCCAGAGCCATCTTGATTTTTTTGGCTTTTAATAAATACCATCTGTATAATGTGATCATGTGAGGTCTCCTTTTCATGTTTTCTTTGTTGTAATCAAGGTTGTTTCCACGGGAATAACCGGGAGATGTCGCAAACAGTACTCATATTTGGCATCGCCGCTGTGATTGCCGCCAATGTCTTTGTATGCCGTATGCAAATGCGTAAATTCATCCAGTTCGTCTTCCGGTACGCCTTTTATGGAAATGTAATATTTGTATTTTTCGTTGATTCGGTCTGCCAGGGCTTCCCTTTGGGCAGCCGTTAAATGTTCGATGTCTTTTATATATTTTTTCTGTAATGTGTTGAGATTTTGTGCTGTTTGCATCAAAAGATGGCGTTCTTCCTGTTTAATCCTGCTCCATTTTGTTTCCAGCCCAAATTTTTTGATTACCCATTCAAAAATGGTAGTGAAAGATTTTAATCCGGTTAAAACGATGAGAACAGAAAGGATCAAAGAGGAAAAATCCGTTTTTGTCAAGGCGGTAATTGCATCCATCAGGTAAAATCACCTCGTTTTTTGTTAAAAGATTTATATTGAAATATGTTGTTGCAAAACAATAAAAAATCCAAAAGCAAGCCTTTGGGTTAAGTGATGTCCGGCTGCTTTTGGATTAAAAATACAGTGTGTTTTATGCTTTTTTATTTGATATTTCATCACATAATTGCTTCATAGTTTCAGGGTTAATTCCAATTTGTAAAAGTGTTATATATTCTATTAAAAAAAGAGTATTTGCTAAATCAACAGGATTTAACTCATAATATTTTTTTGCATAACATAGATTTCTACATAATATTGAAATATAATCAGTTTTGCACATAAATGCAATTGGAAATATAAAGTCTGAAAACTTAGCGGCTTCATCGGGTCTTCTTTGTAATAATTCTTTTAATGATGAGTGCATATAACTTAGTCCTATATTAACTGCAATCTTCTCATTTCCATCAAAAACATAACGGTCTTTTTCATAATCAGATATTACCTGAAGTGGATTTGATTGTATTATAGAACAAATTATGATGGCAGAAAGTTTGTGTCTGTCTAATTCTTGCACATTGTCATACATTACATTTTCTTTAATGGTATTATAGTAACGATCGAAAGCATTATGAAAATTCTTTTCACATTCAAAATTATATTTAAAATTGTCCGGATATTTATCAATTATAAATTTAGCTTGTTCTTCTACATTATTCCAAATATTTGCTTTCAAAATATTCATAAAACCACCTACATTTTAATAAACCAAAGTGAAGAGTTGGAATAGTTCTGAACAGACATATTATAACCTTTATTGCCTATTCCTGAATTATACATTTTGATTGGACTATGTAAATCTTTAATATCATAGTCTATAATTTTTAAATTATTTGTGCTCCAATCAATTGCATTTTGCTTTACATAGTGAAAAGTTTTTTCCTTTTTGTTTCTATTATATTTTAAAATTACTGCATAAAATAGTAAAAAGAGAATGAAAATACTTAAAACAATGCCCGCTCCCGTTAAAGATGTATAAATTAGAAAATTTATTATATTATTCATACTTTCACCTCTTTATTATACTTCAATGAATTTCCAATTAATTATTCCAAATGTATCAAAAATCAAATATTTGACTTTTAGATAAGATAATATAGAAATAGATGCTATGATGCATATTATATACATATTATCGCCAATGGCGCCTCCTGTTATTCTAATAAAAGCTAAAACTACTAAAATAACAAATATTATAGATATAATTATAACATTTAAGATATTTGGAGGAACATGATGCCAGTTTATTAAGCTTTTTCTTTCAAAACTTCCTGTTTTATTTTTACTCTTTGAATATTGACTATCAATAACTTTAATTTGTTCTGTTAATGTATAAATTGCATATGTAATTATTCCAACAAAAGTTATTATTTGCTGGCTCATTCCTAAAAGAATTATAATTATACAAATCAAATCGGCGATAAAAACAAAAGAATTAATTAATTTATTTTGAGTATATAATACGCCATCTTTTGTGTTTGCAGGAATGATGTATCCTTTTTTTTCTAAACCAGTTATCTTCTTCTGCAGAAATTTAATTAATGCTGCCCATTTTACAAATAACCAAGTCACGAATTTATTATTGTTAGGTTCCATGTATATGCATCCTCTTTTGTTACTGTTGCAATATTTTTAATTTGATTTTAACTATTAATAATAACTGATAAAATTAAACTATATAAATATTAATATAACTAAACAGGTTTACTTTACAAATAATCAGCTAGTATTTTTAAAGGTAAAATAGAAGAGTTAGCTCTTCATAAATCCTAACATATAAGAATAAATACGCATGTCGAAATTTGTATAAAAACTGCTTAAATTTAAATAAATTTTAGAAGATAAATATTGGTTTATATATAGCCTTTTGTTAATGAAAAATAAGAAATTATGGTAAATTATATTATACACTTTTTATATGCTTTTTGCAAATGATTTTCGAAATGAATATACAATCTACAAATTGAATATTGCATAAGTTAATAGATGCAAATTTATAAGATATAAAGTAATAAATGTCAATATATAAACTGGAAAATATTACCTGATTTTTACATTTTAATTTTTTTTAAATCATAAAGCGCAGAGCCGACCAACCCGTCTAAATATTCGTCAAAATCGCGGTTGGCGGCTTTTAAAATCTGACAGGCGGAATCGGTCAGGGCCAGAACGGCTTTTGTTTTTGCAAGCGATTTCACTTTATTTTGCATTTCGATCGTCCAGGCGTCTGTGCCCTTGATATCCTTTACCGTAGTTTCATAGACGTCCTTGACTGCGCCGGTGACGTTTTTGTAGAGAATGTCCGCGTATTTGTCCAGCTTTTTTGATTTTAAGTAATTTCCTGCCTGCGTGCCGGCATATGTGATGACGGGCAGCAACAAAACGCTCCATATGGTGAAAATAATCTGATTCCAGTCAATCTCTTTAAAAATTTCGTGCATTTGTAGGCCTCCTATCGAATTCCGATTTGTATGGCGTCAATTTCTTTGCCCAGGATTCCCGCGTACTGACTGCTGTTTGTTTTGCTGTATCCGGTAATCCAGTTTCCCCATTTTTTGTCATCTTTTCGATGCGCCCGATATTTTAAAGAACCGGTAATGCCTTTGGCTTTGATTGCGATCGCGTCGATGGGACAGCCGCTTACGCCTGCGTATTTGCCGCTGTTAGTTTTGGAAAATCCTGTAATTTCCCGTCCCCATGCCTGGTTCATCCGATGCGCCGTGTAAGTAATCGTTCCCTGGTTTAATTTGATGGCTATTTTGTCAATTGATTTTCCCATGACGCCGGAGTAACCCATGGAATTTGACGTGTTATATCCTGTAATCTCATTTCCCCACTGATTGCCGGGAATGCGGTGGGTTATGTAAGTTACCGCCGTCTTTGCAAAAGGCGCGCGGCTATTAGAAGAATCCGGCGTTAAAAACAGCTCTTTTTCTGCTTTTCTGCGGTTTGTCAAACCGGTTAAAATCCTTCCGCCGGCCTTATTGTAAGAAGTCATTTTAGCTGCAATATCGGCGATGCTTCGGCTTCCGTTTGCAGTCAGCTGGTCGATCGAGCCGATATTGTATGCGAAGCTGACAAGCGCGTCAAACTGGTTTTGATTCCAGTGGTATTTGGCGTCGTAGCGGTTTACTTTTGCTTCGTATCCGCTCAGCCCTTTTTTCAGTAAAGCGTTCGCTTTTGACTGCGTGATTTTTGTTTCCATTGTCAGAGGCTTTCCATCGACGGGCTGCGTCCATCCGTAACCAATCGTGATCACCCCGATGGCGTCCTTGTAGGCCGAAAGACGGCAGCCTTCAAATTTTTTGATCAAATTGATTCCCTTTGCAGAGATTTTTAACGCCATAGTAGAATCTCCTTTCCTGATTGTAAAAAAAATGGGATAACAGGAGTATGCTCCTGCCATCCCATACAGATAAAGTTAGGCTTCCTCAATTAAGATGAGGTCAAGGATATTGTTGTCGGAATCCGCCAGCAAATCACAGGTAATGGTAATTGTGCCCGGATCTCCGTTGTTGGAAAACGACAAGCTCATATTGCTCTGCGGCGCGCATTTTGCGGCAACGAACCGATATGGAAGCAGCTCTTCGTCTTCTGTCTTCATAACGGTGTCTCCGTAAACAATAAAGTTCTTCGGAATGCTGGTCGATTTGACATTGATTCGTTTGACGTTTTCCGATACCGTTTTCATGTAGTAGACAATTACCTTATCTCCGGCTGCAAGCGCCATAGAGGCGTCCGGTTTTACCGTGATTTCAGAACCGTTTGCTTCACATGCGATTTCTGCGCCGCAATCATCGCCAATCGGATATACAACGACGCTTCCCGCCACAGGCGTATCCGGCAGCGTAAAGGAAAAAGCGTCTTCTTTTGCTTCCAGAACGGCTTCTGTCCGCGTTACAAATTCTGCTGAATTTTTCACTTCTCCGCCGGTAATGAGCTGCCATAATTTTACAGTCTGAATCTGTGTTTCAATGGTGAGCGTGCCGCTCTTTTCTCCGGCGAAACGGACTCTTTTCGGATAGCCTTTGCCGCCGTAGGCAAAAGTGGATTCTCCGGTCAATTCTGTCGTGCTGACATTTGCAAAGTCCAGATTTAAAAACGGTTTCTTTGTCGTGTAGTCTACGAATATGAGGTCGCAGACCTCTCTGTTTGCCATATTTGCATTCGGCATAATAATTCCTCCTTCATTTGAATAAAAGTTTTTAGTTTTCTGTGTATATTCTTTTATACCATGCGGATGCGTCAAAGGAATTGTCTTTGCTGCCCCATGCCGCAACGCTCATGGATTGAATATCATAAATACTGTTATTGGAAAGCCTCGCAAAGCAGTCCCACAATTGGAAGATGGTTATATCCCATATGTTTTGAATATTGAGGGAAAGGCTTTTGTTGGCAACGGCGGATATAATGTTTCCCAGTTCCAGATTTTCATCAGCGCCTGTTTCGGACGCTTTTTTGTCTCTTCCCGCCTGTAGTTTTTTTAATATTTCAGATGCTTTTTTGCTCTTTACTTTGGACGCGTCTTCTTTCTGCGCATGCCGGATATTGTTGCGCAGTAAGATTACACTGCATATTTTGTCATAGTTTTCATTTGTGACGGCTCCTGTAATGCCATTGTTTGTCTGGATGAGAAAGCAATGTTGTTCCGGAGCGTATACCACATCTTCTTTTATAAAAAAATCCAGAACGTCTTTTAATAAAAGCGCAGACGATGTATGCATCATAAACAGGTCAAATGCATGAAACAGAGGCGTTTTTTCCGGTGAAACAAAATCATCGGCGTATCCGGCGGATGTAAGCGTCTTTAACATTGATTTTTCATCCAGCAGCAGGATGGAAAGATAGTATTGGTAGGTTTGAAAACCAATGGCGGATATATCTTTTAGCCTGGGACATAAAATGCCGCCAGCGCCCGGCACACAGATAGGGTCAAAAGACAGCAGCTCGAAATACGTTATATCGCTTTTTTGCGCGTTGTTCATAAAAGGTCGGCCTCCTTTGTCTGCGCTTGTTTTTCGTAAGATGGGGATAAGAACAAACAACGGCGCTTATATTTGCAGCGCCGTCATTTGTCAGAAGAAATGAAAATAGCATTGTAATCCACTACTGTAAACATAACAACGCAAAAAAGCGTTCAGAGCCTGTAAAATCAGGCGTTATGCAAATTTTTCTAAATCAAACCTTCCTTATATACCGCATCTTTTCCCGGCTTTTGATCCGGTTTTGCTCTTTTGCGCAGGCGGGGCAGAATAAAATCCGGTTGTTTGTTTTTTCGATCAGCGTACCGCACAGTTTGCAGGAAGTATATTTTTTGTTTCTGCCTCGTTTGATGCCAAAATATTCGATGTGATAATTTTTCATATAATTTTCAAGGCTTTTGCAAAAATATTTGACGTAAAAATTGTCTTCGTTGATAAAATCGTATAGAATTTGCGGATCCTGGTCTGTTTCAAACTCTTCCGTTAATTTACAATTTTCAAATATTTTGCAGAAAAAAGATTCTATTACGGTCTTGAAATCGTTCCATGGTAAATATATTTTCTGTTTCTGGCAGCGTTGTTTTTCCTGGCGGGCAAGGTCCATGGCGCGTTCGATTTCGGCATTCCATGCGTCCAAATCGGTCTGATTTCCGTCCAGCCATTGAAAATACAGCTGTTTGGGCGTTCCAAGAAATGCCAGATATTCTTTTGTAAGAATAATTTCCGGATCAAAATACCGGGAATAAAGGTTGTTGATTTTCTGGCGCAGCAGGCTGGGCCAGTCCGTTTCTTTTGAGATCCGTTTATATTTTTTGTACGGTATATTTGACCAGGAGGCAAAAAAGCGTCCTTCGTCTGTTTTCAGAAGGTTTTTTTGGACAAAAAAATGAATCGTTCCGGTATAGACCCGCCGTTTGTTGCCGTTGGACCAGATCCGGCTGCAAAAAGAGCGAAAAATAGCTTCTTTTTCCTGAATGAGCGCGGCGTTTTTATAATCTTCTATGATTTCGTATAAGTAAGGATCTATGGTTCGTCTACCTCCCTGTATGTATAGTATTTTCCGAGATATTCCAGAGCGCCGTTCTCTTCGCAGGAGGATTCCCGGATGGAAATCTTTTTGGAACCGGATGCGTTGGCTTTTAAATTTTTGAGAATATAGTCGCCATAGCCTGTCCATGCAAGGGATTTGCTGATGGAGCGGGTGTTGTAGGAGGCTTTGATGACGTAGTTGGCAATCAGCTCTTCCGAAAGAGGAATTTGCTTTGCCAGCTCTTTTTGAAAGCGTCTTTTGATTTCCTCCATTTGAAAGCTCTGGGGATTTTGTTTCATATGGGCGCGAAGCTCGTTGGCATACGTGTTGACGGCTCTTCTGGCGGCGCGAAGGTATGCGGGATTGCTTACATCCAGTGTTTGGTTTAAGACGCGTTTCTGCAAAACGCCAAAATCCGCGTCGTCGTTTTTCCACAAAAAGCGTTTTTTCTCCCATGTGCAGATATAGTCGCAAAGCTCATTCATGGGCGACGGAGAGTAGTAGGCGTTCTTTTTGTACGTTTCCATTTTGGCCGGATAGTTGTAAAGCAGGAAATAGGGAATCTGCTTTACGTATTTTTTCAGCCCACGGTTCATCTGCCAGCGAAAGCCCGTTTTCAGAAAATCAATCTCTTTGCCCTGAAAAATGCGAAGCAGGGAAGCATAGTCGTCATATTTTTTGCGGATCGTTTGGCTTGTTGTATATCTGTTTTCAACGCTGGTCGCCGTATTTGTAATTTCTCCGATCCGGCTGTCTCTTGTCATGCATTCATATTCTATGAGATTTTCTTTTGTATACGGTTTGGATTTGGCAGTCGCTTTGTCATGGACGTCTAAAATAACAGGCTTTTCTATTTTTGCGTCTATGACAAACGGATCATCGCACAAAAAGAATATATCTCCGTCAAAGTCCGCGCCGCCCTGTTGGGGAGCCGATATGTCGTGCATATTAAACATCACGACGTCCTGGTCTTTGAAATGGGAAAACCATCGTTGGATCACGTCGCTTTGTGCATTTTGAATCCGGTTTACTTCCGACGGATCCACAAGCGGGGAGCGGAACGAGAGCAGAGGGCCGCAACCGAAATTGCCGCTGTATACTTCTCCTTTTTTCAGGCAGCCTGTCGGTTCTTCCCCGGCAGCGTATTGCAGGTATCCGATCATATCCCCGACCCCGGTATGATAAAATCCCGAGCAGTAAATTTTGCCCACTTTTGCCTCGTCAATTGCTTTTTTTAATTTCCGGTACAAAAACTGCCGGACGGCCGGATCGTTTCGCATTTCATCATCCATAAGAAGAGCTTTTAAATAGACGCTTTTGGGTTCATACGTTTCGGTGTCCGAAATACCCATAAATTTGTACGTATAAAATTTGTCTCCCCGAATGATTTTTTCATAAAGACCGGTTGTGTATTTGGCCAGACGAATTATTTTTCCGTCGTTGTTTTCATCCAGAATGTCATAGTTTTTCAGATCCTTTTTTTCATAACACGCAATATAATTTGGATTCCATAAATCCAGGCATTGCAGATACTGAAAATTCATCCGCGTATACTTATTCAGGGATTTGATATGGTGGCTGAACTTGCTGATTCCAAGCTTAAACTGATATTTTCGGAGCGTTTTTTGATATTGTACCCATGCCTGGTTTCCGTATTTTTCAAAAAACAGTTTGTGGCCTTTGAACATGGAAACGTTCCATATGCAGTCGATTTCTTCAACCGGATGCCGCTTCCCATAAATATCCGTAATGTGCGAAACGCCCCATTCCTTTAAGATCTTTCTGAAAGGGACATAAACGGAATAGCCCTTTATAAACGGAAGTCTGATTTGAAAGCCGGCCGCATCATAAGAAAGTCCCATCTGTCTTCCCGCTTCTTCCATAAAATCATGCTCGTGGCATCCGCATCCATCAAACGGAGATATGGTTAAATCGTGAACCCCTTCTTCGATTTCTTTGGCCCTATACGATATTTGTCTGCCAGTTTCCGGATCGGTAAACGATTTTTCTTTCTCCGTTACATATTTTATGTATTGATCTTTTAAAATTTTTTGAAATTCACCAATGATTACAATGTTTGGCATATAACCCTTGATCAGCGTACACGAACTAAAAGCCAGGCATCTCTGCGCTTCGTATTTTGAAATGACGCATTCGTCAATCGCAATATCCATTTGCGTAATCGCATATAATTCATCAAAAAACGCATCGCACACAAAGGCGGTGATTCCGTCCTTTGCCTGGGAAGCCGATTTGCCAAAACGATTATAATGAACGCCGTTATACCAAAAGCCATCCGCCAAAACGCGTTTTAAGTCTCCTTCCTGCCGAATGCTTTTCTGCGCTACGACCAGAATGACCTCGCTGATATGCATAGAAGATTTCCCGCGAAGCCTCTCTAACTGGTCAAAAAGAAGAGAAGGGGGCTGCGCAACCAGATAATCGCGGCAAATTTCTTCCTCTCTGTCAATCGACACGCAAAAGTCCTGTTCGATCAGTTCTTTGAGCGGTATTTTGATCAACGTATATTGTGTCATGCCATCCTCCTTTCCGCCTCCCGGCGCCGGTTCCGATTTTCCCCGTTCCTTTCGCACTCCCGGTCAAAAGCCAGATCATAAAGAATACGGGCCGCAAGATCCGAGAGGCTTGTTCGATAATCAAAGTCGCTGAAAAAAATCTTTCCTCCATAATGAACATGTGTCTCATCATAAATTGTTGTATTACAATATTCGTTTTTCATAATAAAAAATCTCCTTTCCAATTATAAAAATCCCATCGAAGCAAAACGTCCGTTGAATAGAAAATACAATTTCGTTGCCGGGAGCGCTTGCGCTTGTTGACGCTCGCAGCGGTACGTAAGACGCCAAAATACGGCGTCTAAGTACCTGCGGCGTCAAAAATCCCTGCAACTGAAATCGTATTTTCTACTCAACTGCGATTGTGGGGACGGGAGGTTTTTGATCATAAGGCTCCGTGTAATCTCCTTTGCCAAAACGCTATTCAGAGTGAAAAGCTCATCGCTTCTAAAATCAACGGTGCGAAGTCATTAAAAAGGCTTTTACACAATCCCTTATTCTTCGTTGTCATTTGGCATTGCCAAATCATCAATCCTAAAAATAGCAATACCTCCCCCAAAACCATTCGTCCCCGTAAAGCCATCGTTTCCCCCAATAGCATACGAAGCCAATAAAAAGAGCCCCCTGCAACCCCCTGATCCCTCAAAGCCATTCGGCGTTGCGAGCCTGTTAATTTCAAGAACGTAGTTGTACCACCAAGGGCTGCAATTGAGACGCAGGGCCGTTTGCCGCCGCCGGTACTTAGACGCCGTATTTTGGCGTCTTACGTACCGCTGCGAGCGGCAATAAGCGCAAGCGGGCCCAGCGGCCAATTGCAGTCCTTGGTGGTACAGCGGACGTCCCCAAACAACACCCCATCGCATCCCCGAATGCTTCCCCCCTCTTATAAGTTCTCTGTTTTTTTCTAAATGCGCCCACTCCAAGCAAGAACAAATGTTCCATATTTTTCCAAAAACCTATTGACAACGAAGAACGTACGTTCTATAATGATGGCAAATAAGACTGGAAGGTGAAATGATTGGGGAAATATGTAGATTTTTATTGCAAAGATTACAATAAGGAATTAAAGAAAATCGTAAACGCCATGCTCCAACGTGATTTTGGATGGATTGCGCAGAAAGACTATGATGATTTTTATTCCTACGCGGCCCAGGTTGTATGGGAATGTGAAGAATCGTTTGATGAGACGAAAGGGATTTCGTTTCACAACTACCTGCTTCCCTGTATCAGCCGCAGGATAAGAACCCGAATTACATATATGAACCGCGGCAAAAGGATCCAAAAAGATGACGCGGGCAATTATATCTGCACGCTTTCTATGGAAGAGCTTGGCCGGGATTTAAGTCAAGGTGCGGACGTAAGCTGTTTGCAGGGGGATTTTGATCTGGAGCTTGCGGTAGAAGGCCGGTCGGAGGGATTTCAGGAAAAGAGAGTGGAGCAGTATATGCGGGGCTTGCTGAAAGTGCAGCGTCAGATTGTGAAGATGAAGATGGAGAGGATTCCGGTTTCCATGATTAAGACCAGGTTAAAGTTGAGCGATAAGCAGTATCGGAAGCATTGCAGAGAATTGAAGTCTTTTGCCAGCGCCGGGATGCTTTATCGCAGTCAGAGACAGGCAGATTGCAGGAAAGGAGAAGATATGGCAGATACGCAGGTACATTCGATGGAGAGCTGCAAAACGGATAAAATCAGCATTGCTTCTATTATAAAGAAAATAGACAGACGCACGATTCGTTTTGATCATCCGCTGCAAAGAGAATCCGATCAGTGGTCTATGGCGATGAAGGGGAATTTAATTTCGGATATTTTACAGGGGAATAAGCTGCATCCTTTGATTTTTGCGGAGCAGATAGTAAACGGGACGGCTGTAATATGGGATCTGGACGGCAAACAGAGGTGTACGAACGCGTACTTATTTTATAAGGACGGCTATAAAGTTTCAAAGAATGTCCGCCGGTTTTTGATCCGCTACCAGGTCATTGAAAAAGACGCGGAAGGCCGGGAGCTTTTGGACGAGGGCGGTTATCCCCTTGTCAAGGTGGCGGAGTTTGATATACGGGGCAAGAAATTTTCTGATTTGCCGGAAGAATTAAAGGACCGTTTTCTGGATTATAGTTTTAATTATGACCAGTATTTGAATTGTACGGAAGCTGATATTGGCTATCATATTGAGCGGTATAACGATGGAAAGCCCATGACGGCTTCTCAGAAAGGGATTGCCAGGCTGGGTACGCGGTTTGCGGAAGCCGTCCGGGAGATTTCCGGGATGTCTTTTTTCAAAAATGTAGGAAATTATAAGACGTCGGAATTTAAAAACGGGACGATTTCCCGCGTAGTCGTCGAGTCCGTTATGACAGCGAAATTTTTGGATCACTGGAATAAGAACCAGGAAATCATGTGCGGGTTTTTAAAAGACCATGCGTCGATGCAGGATTTTGATGATTTTCGGGAAATGGTACTGCGCCTGGAGCGCGTTTTGACGGAAGAGACGGCTGTTTTGTTTCATGCAAGGGACAGCTTTCTCTGGTTCGGCCTGTTTTTCCGGTTTATGCAGACCGGGCAAAAAGATGAGAAATTCACAGAATTTATGTCCGCTTTTTCCGCGTCGCTGCATGAAAAGAGGGTCGGAGATATGACGTATGATGAACTGTGCGTCGATAAAAAGACCAAAAAGGCCAGACCGACAAAAGACAAATCCATTGTAGTACAGAAAATGAAACTGCTGGAAAAACTGATGTTTGATGAATTCCTTGTGAATGCCTATTGATTTTTTGCCGCAATAAACCGACATATTATGTAACAGTCTATAGTTTAAGCAGGATAAGAGGGATAGCATATGAAGATAGAAAACAACGCTTTATTTGATCCGGCCGTTAAAAATGAGCAGCCATTTGCAAAAGCCAAAGCCTCCGTGCCTTTTTCAGAGGCAGTCAGGGCAAAAACAGATGCGCTTGACAAATCCGTTCCGATGGGACAGACGGGTTATGAGAAAGACGAGCTGATCGGGAAGAGCGCGCTGGAAGAACTGGAAGAGAAAATCGGTGGACAGATGAGCGCGGCGGACCGCAAAAATCAGATGGCCGTATTATCAAATACCATGACGCCGGAGGATTATAGAAAGGCACAGGAAGATGGGTTTTCCGTCCGAAGCACGACAAGCGGGACGATTGTAACCGTAACGGATGAGATCAAGGCGCAGCTTGCAAAAGCAGGTGTGGACGTCTCGCATATGGGCGGTTCTCTGACCAGGGAGCAGTTAGAGGAAATCGGAGGAAGCCTGGCAGCGGCAAATCAGCTTCAGCATTATTTTGAAGCGTCGGATATTCCGGCGACGGAAGAGAACATGACGGAAGGGCTCAAGGCATGGCGTCAGGCAGAGGAGCTTGGCCCTTTATCCGAGGGCGCTATGAAATATATGCTGGACAATCATTTAAGCCCAAGTATTGACAATCTCTATAAAGCGGAATTTTCAGGAAGCGCATCTTATGTGCCGTCCGAAGAGGAAATTGATTTTGACGCGTTAAAAGAGCAGATGGAGCAGGTAATCGCAGCTTCCGGAGCGAAAGCGGACGAACAGGCTTTTTCTGCCGGCAAGTGGATGATTCAAAACAACATTGCTTTTACCCCGGAGAATTTTTCCTATATGCAGAAGCTTGCGGGGTTAAAGCTTCCTTTGGAGGGAGAAGAGACGGCGATGGCGATTGCGTCCGCGGTAGCCGAAGGCGACCGTCCCAAAGACGCGATGCTGCTGCCGGAATTTACGCTCAAGGCCCAGGCGCAGCATGCCGTGGAAGTTGTGACGGAAGCGACAGATGAAGACATTGCTTATCTGACCTCCAATCATATGGAGCTTACGATAGAGAATTTAGAGCAGACGGCGGCTTTGCGAAAACAGGGAGCGCTGGATTTAACCGGGGCCAGGGCAGCCATAGAGGCCGGCAACCGTTATGAATCGGATGGAAGCGGCTCTGCGCCGGCAGCGGATGAAGGGCTGGCTTTTTTGACGGCGAAGCGCGTGCTGGAAGAGACGCGTCTTGCTATGACGACAGAAGCGAACAGGGCCTTGATGAAACAGGGCATTACCATAGATACAAAACCGTTAGAAGAATTGGTTGAAAAATTAAAAGAGCAGGAAAACAGCTATTATTCCGCGCTGCTAAGCGAAGGCGGCGAGGCAGTGGACGCCAAAGCGGCGGCGTTGTTTGAAGAGACGGCGCAGAAGGTGACCGATTTAAAACAGATGCCGGCTTATGCGCTTGGCATGAAAGGCTACGCGTTAAATACCGTAAACGGATTGCACGAAGCCGGAAGCGCATTGCAGGGAGCAATGGTGAAAGCGGGAGAAAGCTATGAAGCGATGATGACCGAGCCCAGGAAGGATCTGGGGGATTCCATTCAGAAAGCATTTGCGAACGTAGACGATATTTTAGCGGATCTTGGCATGGATAACGGTGAAGCAAACCGGCGCGCAGTTCGGATTCTGGCGTACAATGGTCTTGAGATTAACGAAGAATCGGTTACGGAAATGAAAGCTGCGGATGAGCGTGTGCAGCGCGTTTTTTCCAATCTTACGCCTTCTGTTGTAAGGGAGTTGATCCGGCAGGGAAGCAATCCGCTGGATATGGATCTGGATGCGCTGAATCAGAAAGCGGAAGCAATCCGCATACAGGAAGGGGACGTGCAGACAGAGCGTTTCAGCGAATATCTCTGGAAGCTGGAGCAGAATCACGGAATTTCAAAGGAAGAGAGAGAAGCGTTTATCGGTGTTTACCGCCTGATGCATCAGATCGAAAAGACAGACGGCGCGGCGATCGGAGCGCTTGTCAGCCAGGGGGCCGAATTTACGATGCGCAACCTGCTGACTGCCGTAAGAAGCTCCAAAAAGAGCGGCATGGATTATACGGTAGATGATGAGTTTGCCGGCGTGGATGCGGCTGGAACAGGAAAATCCATTACAGATCAGATAGAAACGGCGTATCAGAAGGATTGTATGAAAGACGTTATGGAGACTCTTACGCCGGTGACGATGCAGAAGCTTTTGGCTGATCCTGACTGGGAAAATTATACGCCGGAACAGCTGAAAGAGGCATTGGCGGATTATGCAGCGCAGTCTTACGAGGAAGAGGAAGCGCTAAGCAACGAATATGCGAAGAGCCAGTTGGAAGAGCTAAAGCAGGCAGCCGCTTCGGATGAAGAAGTTTACCGGTTTTTAGAGAAGTATGACATTCCCAATACCGTAGAAAATGTTTTGGCGGCAAACCGCATGGTGCACAGACGCAATCAGGTGTTTTCCCAGATGTTTAACAGCGAAGAGGTATTTTCGGGCGATAAAATTGATTTTGAGGCATTAAAAGAAGAGATTCTGGCCCGATTTGGCAATGCGCTGAAAACGCCGAAAGAGATGGCGGCGGCGCAGGAGACGCTGGCTGAGACTGCCGAAAATGTGATGAAGACCATGATTGCGGATGACGAGCACATCACGAGCATGGATATTCGGGAGCTGAAGCTGATGAACGCTCAGATTTCCATTGCCGGAAAAATGGCCGGAGATGAAGAATATACGATCCCTGTTCTGGTTGGCAATGAGGTTACGAATATTTCTCTTAAAATTGTCCGCGGCGCAAAGCGGAAAGGCATGGTAGAGATCATGTTTGAAACGGCGAAAGCCGGCAAGGTAGCCGCCACAATTGAGGCGAAAGAAAAAGGGATTTCCGGTCTGGTGGCAGTAGAAGATCCGAAGATGAAGGAGCTGCTGGAAGCCCATGCGCAGGATATGATCAAAGGCTTTGGCACAGAAGCGGGCGATTTGCAGGTAACCTGCGTTTCCAAACTTAATTTCGCCAGATTTTCGGCGCACCCCGGCAAAAAGACGAACGCAGAAGAAGACGGGAATGAGATGTATGAGATTCAGACCGCGAGGCTGTATCAAATTGCGAAGGGCTTTATAGAAAATGTTAAGGAACTGGAACTTTAGGCCGATATAAAAGGCAGATAAGGAAGATTACAAGGATGTAGCAGCACGGCACGGACGCGGAAGAATAGGAAGGTATCATATATGAAAGTAAATCACAATATGTCAGCAGTAGTTACAAATGCGCAGCTTTTAAAAACAGAGGGAAGTCTTGCCGCATCTATGGAGAGACTCTCATCCGGCCTTAAGATCAATCGTGCGAAGGATGATCCTGCCGGAATGGCAATTACGAACAAAATGCAGGCGCAGATTGACGGATTGGCAAAGGCGTCCGAAGGCGCTTCCAATGGCATCAGCGTACTTCAGATCGCGGATACTGCGCTTGGAGAAATTACAAGTATGCTGCAGAGAATGCGGGAATTGTCCGTACAGGCTGCGACAGATACGAATCAGTTAGAAGAGAGAGGCGCGATCCAGCAGGAAATTGAATCTCTGAAAAAAGAAGTAGACCGCATTTCCAGAGACACGGAATACAATACAAAAAAATTGCTGGATGGTTCTTCCGATGTGCGCGTTTATTCAGAAGAAGTTTCCAGAATTGCGATTTCTGATTCCGTAATAACGGGGGAATATGAATTGACAATCGGAACCGCGGCAAGACAGGCGGGCTGTGCGGGAATTCCCAACAATACGGGAGCGATTCCGGAAGGATCGGTAGTGATTAACGGCGTGGAAGTTGTGATTTCGGCGGGAGACGATGCAACAACCGTATTTGAGAAACTGCGTCAGGGCGCGGAAATCGCGGATGTAAATTTGTTTGTTGCAAACGGCACGGTACAGGATTTCGATGCGAATCCAACCACAGGTGGATTTAACGTTTCCAGCGATCCATACGATTTCGGCAAGACACTGGCATTTGTATCAAATCAATACGGATCATCAGCGGAAATTGATATAACATGCAGCAATGCTGATCTGGCACAGTTCCTTGGATTAAAAGAAGGTGTGACATCAGGAGAAGACGCAAAAGATGTTGAATTAAATTCGGCGTCCTCATTCACTGCGCAGGCTACGGTTTCCATGGACGGCAATAAATTTAAGATTACGGATAAAGGCGGATTCGAGATGAGTTTCATGGTAGAGCCAGGCTTGAAAGATACCGTGAAATTGAATGTTACGGATATAGGAACTATGACGCTTCAGATAGGAGCCAATGAGCATCAGACGATGCAGGTGCGCATTCCGGAGATTTCCAGTGAAATGCTTTATTTAGACGAAGTGGATGTGCGGAAAGTGGATGGAGGCGGAAAAGCGATTTCGCAGTTGGATGAGGCGATTTCCATTGCTTCTTCTGCCCGTTCCGCAATCGGCGCTTACCAGAACCGTCTGGAGTACGCTGTGGAAAGTCTGGATGCTTCAAATGAAGATATGACCAATGCCATTTCCCGGATCGGCGATACGGATATGGCAAAGGAAATGTCGGAATATACCAAATACACCGTATTGCAGCAAGCGGGCACATCGGTATTGGCGCAGGCCAATGATATGCCGCAGACTGTTCTTCAGTTATTACAATAGAGGTAGTCTTTATGAAACAGGAGCAGGTGCAGGATTTTACCAGAAGGATCAGCCAAAGCAACAGGAGCGGCCTTACGGTTATTATTTACGAAATCATTTTTGCATACATGGATGAGGCCAAAGAAAGCCTCTCCATGGATCAATATGAAGATTTCAAGGCTGCGCTTTTGAAAGCGCAGCGCGGCGTCGACGAGCTGATGCAGTCGCTGGATTTCCGGTATGACATCTCAAGGGATTTGTACTCGTTGTATGTATTTGTGAAAGAAACCATCGCGAAAGCGGTCGTTAAAAAGAATACGGACGATTTAGAGGGGGCCAGAGAGGTTCTTATGAACCTGTATGATGCTTTTGTGGAGGCAGCCAAACAGGATCATTCGAACCCTTTGATGCAGAATACGCAGCAGGTATATGCCGGCATTACCTACGGTAAAAACAATTTGACAGAGACATTTCAGGAACCAACTTCCAGAGGATTCTTCGCGTAAGAATCCTCTATTTGTTTGACTCTTCCCAGAAGAAATTTATAACGCATCTGAACGGATTGCACTTCATAGATGTAACAGTCAATCAAATCCGGTTCTACGGCATTGGAGAGATTCTTATAAGCAGAATCCAGATCGTGTTTGGTACGGTCTAAATCTTCAAGGAGAAGGGCATAGCGCTTGTCACAAAAAACGCTGTTCTCAAGAATCCGGTTCATAGTATTCCCCGCTTTCCATTATAACTCAAAAGTTACCTCTTTCTTAAATTATAGTCAGAAAAATACAGAGTATACAAAAAACAGGAATATTTTATGAAAAAAAATATATATTGTATCAAGATAAGACGAGGTGTGGAACATGGATACAAAAACGGGAATGATTGTTTTGGCTGGCATTTGCATCTTAGTTCTGGCAATTGGGTTTTTGAGGAGAAAAGCAGAAATTATACTGAATTTTCTGGTTCGTACGGTTCTTGGCATCCTGGCAATTTATATTATAAATAAAGCGTTTGCAGGAGCGGGAATCGAAGTTTCCGCAGGGCTGAATCCATATAGTGTTTTGACAGTGGGAAGCCTTGGTACAGGCGGCCTCGCGCTAATTTATGGCATTCTGTTTTATAATATGTTGTGAAATGTTCACAAAATTCTAAAATTTGTCAGAAACCTATGGACAAATTTCTGCTGTGCCTATATAATGCAAAGCAGTTGAAACAGATGTGAGGTGATGCGTTGGAGGGATAAAGCAGATGCTGCTGCTTTGCCTGTTGGTTTTGGCGGCAGTAGAAGACGTTCGAAGCGGGAAGGTTTCGAACAGGCTGATTGCCACGGGTCTTATGACAGGAGTTTTCGTTCAGATATACGAGCGCCGGGTCTGTGGCGTTTATTACTTTCTTGGGAACATTTCGATTCCCGTAATTCTTTTATATCTTTTATTTCAAATGCGTGTCCTTGGGGCAGGCGACATCAAATTATTTTCCATGATAGGCGGTATTCTTACAATACAGGAATTGTTTGCAATAATGGCATATAGTTTTATTGCTGCGGGCGCGGGCGCAGGTCTTTACCTGGTCGTGGATCAACAAAGACGGCAGAAATTGTATTATGCGGGACGGTACTTACTGGATTTTGTACGGACAGGAAAAATAGAGCCCTATCTGCCTCCTTTTGCATCCGAAAGCTTTTCGTTTGCACTTTCTGTTCCGGTTCTGTTTGGCGCCGTATATGTTTTGTATTTGTAAGATACGAAAAACGGAGGTGTATGGTTGATTCAGTTAAAAATTGCATTTTTAGATACGGAAGAGGCGTATCTGGAACAGCTAAAAGGGTATCTGATGCGCAGAAATGAGACATTTTTTCAGATATGGACGTTTTCGGATACGGAGTTATTTTTGAAAAAGGCAAAAGACGCGGCATTTGACGCGGTCGTTATGACAGCGCCATTTTGGGAAGCGTTAAAAGAGAGCGTTCTGGAAGCAAAGAAGATATTGCTTTGCGAGGGGGTGAGAGAAGAAAGGTTAAAAGAATGTCCGTATGTGGTAAAACATCAGTCGGCAGAGAAGCTTTTTTGCCAGATCTCCGCAATGCTTTGGCAGGAAGACAGAGAAGAAAAGGATTTTCCGGAAAAAACATCAGAGCTGATCGGCATTTATTCTCCCGTTCATTATGAAAATCAAATGCTTTTTGGAATGACAATGGCTCAGATATTAGGAGAAAAACAAAAAGTATTGTATGTAAACTTAATGGGGCACAGCGGGTTTTACCAACTGGTGCGCACAGACGCGCAGGAAGATCTTGGAGATCTGCTTTATGGCATGATGCAGCGGGAAGGGGATTTTGCTTCGGGACTGCACAGAATCCGGCAGACATATCGCAATATTGATTTTATTCCGCCGGTTGTAAACCCCGAACATTTATCGGAAATTTCAGACTCGTTATTAGAGCGGTTTTTGATGGAATTAAAAAACCGCAGCGGGTATGCCGTTGTAATCATTGATTTTGGAGCGGTATGTCTGGGATTTACAAAAATAATACCGGTGTTTGGGAGTTTTTACTGTCTGTATAAAGAAGGCGTAGTCAACCGATACAGAATGGAAGAATTCTTTGCGTATCTGGAAAAAGACGGAGCGCATATTGCAGAACGCATCAGGCGAATTAAGATGCCTGAGCATATCGCGCATCCGGAAGATACAAACCCTTTGGAGAATGGATTATATGGCGGGATGGGAGATTATATCCGCAGATCCGTTTATGGAGGGGAACAAATTGGATGAAAAAAGTATGTATCCTGCCATGAAAGAAGCCATATTAAGGCAGTTAGACCACAGCAGAGGACTTTCCAATCAGGAACTGAAAGAGTGTATTGAACAAGAGCTGAAAAAAAGGGATAAAGGCGCTTTGATTTCCTTTTCCATGAGAAAACAGTATGAAGAAAGGCTGTTTGCGGCATTTCGAAAATTTGGCGTTTTGCAGGAACTGATCGAAGATGAGGAAGTTACGGAAATTTTAGTCAATGGACCCGCGCATATTTTTTATGAAAAAAACGGCGCCCTGCAATTGTTTTCCAAAACGTTTTCGGGAGAAGAAGAACTGGCGGATCTGATACAGACGATCTGCGCGGGCGGTAACAGAATGGTCAACGAGGCGTCTCCGATCGTAGATACCAGATTATCGGATGGTTCCCGTGTCAATATTGTATTAAATCCCGTCTCTTTGGACGGTTCAGCCATATCCATTCGCAAATTCTCCAAAGAACCGATGAATATGCAGAAATTATTGAATTACGGTTCTTTGTCCAAAGAAATCGCATTATTTCTGGAAAAAGCGGTAAAGGCCGGATACAACATTTTTATATCCGGCGGTACAGGATCCGGAAAAACCACATTCTTAAATGCTTTGTCAGAATATATTCCCAAAGACGAACGTGTGATTACAATTGAAGATTCGGCAGAATTGCAGTTAAACGGAATTTCGAATCTGGTGCGTCTGGAAACGCGTGAAGCCGGATTTGAAGGCGTTCATTCGATTGGCATCCGGGATTTGATACGTACGGCGCTGCGAATGCGGCCAAGCCGCCTGATTGTGGGAGAGTGCCGGGGCGCAGAGGCGATAGACCTTTTGAGCGCAAATAATACGGGCCATTCCGGAAGTCTTGGAACGGGTCATGCGAACAGTACGAGCGATATGATCGGACGGCTTGAAACAATGGTGTTGATGGGGATGGAAATTCCGGTATCGGCCATACGCGGCCAGATTGCGTCCGGCATAGATTTGTTTGTTCATTTAGGAAGGCTGCGCGATAAAAGCAGAAAAGTTCTGGAAATTGCGGAACTGGAAGGCGTTGTCGCCGGAGAGATCCGTTTGCATATCTTATACCGGTTTTTGGAGACAGGAGAAGAGGAGGGAAGCATAAAGGGAAGATGGGAAAAAACAGGAGAGCTTCTGCACAGAGAAAAATGGATAGCAGCCGGATTTCAAAACTGAAAAGATGGGGCGCGGCAGCGGCGGTTTCTTTTGGAATAAGCGTTTTTATCGCAGCGCTGTTTTATAATTCGCCGTGGGGCATGTGCAGCGCGCCGGTTGTGTTTTTTCTGTCAGATAAGGTTCTGGAAACAAGCCGGAGAAAAAGAGAGAAAAAACGGTTAAATTTGGAGTTTAAAGATTATATGTATGCGGTCAGCGGTCTGCTTGCAGCCGGAAACTCCGTAGAGAGAGCATTTTTGACAGCGCTTGCGGATGTGCGTTTGTTATATGGGGAAGATTCGGTTCTGCTTAAGATGCTTGGGGGAATGGAAAAAAGGCTTTTTGTACAGGAGCCGGTGGAACATATTTTAAAGGATTTTGCAGAAGAAAGTCAAAGTGAGGATATAGAAAATTTCGTCGAAATTTTTTGTTATGCAAAACGCGGCGGGGGAGATTTTATCCATATTATAGCGACTTCCGTCGGAAGAATATGTGACAAAATCGAAGTTTTGGAGGAAATTCATACGGTCATGGCCGAAAAAGCGCTGGAACAGAAGGTTATGTGCATAACGCCCCTTGGCATTCTGCTGTTTTTCAAGGTGACGTCGCCGGAATTTATCGGGAGGCTGTATGGAAATTTGTTTGGCGTTTGCATTATGACGGCTGCGCTGCTGCTCTATGGACTGGCATTTTTTCTGGGAATGAAAATTGTGGAGGTAGAAATTTAGCAATGATTTTATGTGGCATACTATGCGTCATTTTGTTTGCGGGCATGATTTTGCTGCGCAGACAGGTTTTTTGGGAAAGGGTTCGAAGTCCGTGTTATATATTTTGGGCCTTTAGCTTTATGGGATTTTTGGCGGCAGCTTCAGGAAATGGAGAAGCGGACGCAATTGCATCGGGACAGGTGGCAAGAAATGATCCGGGAGATGGGATGCTTGAGACGGAAGCATATGTTTATCTGCACGAAGAAGAGACTGAGTATCCGGTTACGATTGCGATTCCGGAGAGAAAGTTCCAAAAGGAAGAGGAACAGAAACTGCTTGCAGAGGCGGAAGAAGAAATGAAAGCTTCTTTTTGCGGAGAAAATCCGTCGCTTGACCGGATTTCATCAAATCCCAGGGTTTTGGAAAGCTACCGGGACGGGAAAGTATCAGCGGAATGGATGTTTTCCGAAACGGATATTATTTCAATGGAAGGAGAAATCTTCTGGGAAGAAATGACGAAGGAAAGGCAAAAAGTCAAGGCGTTTGTTGAGTTCAAATGCGGCGGCAGCGAAGCGTTTCACGAATTTTCGTTTTGGATTGTTTCAAAAGAGAAAAGCAAAAGAGAAAAGACGGTTTCAAAAATTAAAGAGCAGATTGCAATGCAGGATGAAACAGAAAAGGTTGTCAGGCTGCCGGATTCTGTTGCCGGACAGAAAATAACATGGAGAGGGGCAGAGGCCACACAGGAGCTGGAAATTTTAGGATTGGGAGCAATCGCGTCTTTTGCCGCTTTTTATACCGCAAAAGAACAAAAGGAAAAACAGAAGCAAAAAAGGAAGCGAAACCTGCTTTTGTCCTATCCGGAATTTGTCAGCAAGCTTTCTCTGCTTTTGGGGGCCGGCATGACAATATCCGGCGCGCTTAGGAAAATGAATCAGATGTATCAGAAAAAGCAGGAAACCGGCGGGCGAAAAGAAGAAGTCTATGAGGAATTGCACCGTATGGTTTGTGAGATGGACAACGGAATGGGAGAATTCAGGGCCTATCAGGATTTTTCGGAGCGGTGTGATCTGCAGCCGTACCGCAAGCTCGTATCGCTTCTGACCGCGGGACAAAAGGCCGGAAGCCGCAAGTTGATGGAGAAATTAAACGAAGAAGCGGACAGGGTATTTCTGGAGCGGAAAAATGCGGCGCGCAGACTTGGCGAGGAAGCGGGAACAAAAATGCTGTTTCCGATGATGCTGCTGTTAGTAATCGTGATGGCAATTGTGATTGTGCCCGCATTTTTATCCATTTATGGAACATAGAAAAAGAACAGGAGGAAACAGAAAAATGAGAACATGGGAAGAATTTTTAAAGGAAGAAAATGCAAACGGGGTTGTAGAAGTAATATTGATCCTTGTTGTTTTGATTGGAGCGGTCGTGATTTTCAGAAAACAGCTTCAGTCGTTGGTGCAGGAATTGATGAATTCCGTGGAAAAGAAAGCAAAAGCAGTGCAATGACGGCAAACAAAAGACAAAAAGCGGAGGCGTCCGTTACGGTTCCCTTATGCATCGCGCTGACCATCCTGGCAGTATTTATCCTGGGGCTTGTGGAAGCGGCAAGATATTATGGACTGAAAGAAAACGCAAAAGATGTTACAAATTTGGCCGTAGAGTCGTTGTTTGCTGGCTATCAGCCGTTTTTGCTAAAAGAGTACCGGATGTTTTTTCTGGACGGCGGTTTTGGTTTGGACCGGCTGAACCTTGAGGCGGCCGAAGATGAGATGGAAATGCTGCTTTATGAAAATCTGATTGCCGCAAAAGAAAAGGACGGGATGTTTCTGTACCACATGAGTACGGCAGATGCAGAAGTGACCGAATACCGGCTGGCTACCGACGATAACGGTAAGGTATTTGAAGCGCATGCCGCAAACGTCATGAAACGGGAAATTGGAAAGCGCGCCGCAAAAGAAATCCTGGAGAAAATCCGGGGGATTCAGGACAAAGATTCTCTGGATCCGGAGGAAGCAATCAAAAATGCCGATCAAACATTGCAGGAGTGGAAAGCGCAGACAGAAAAAGAAGGGGACGCCGCAAAAGCACAGACAGAGGAAGTAAAAGAGCAAAAAGAAACTACTGCGCCAAGTCAGGAAGTATTAGAAAATCCGATGGATACCATCAAAACAGTGCGCAAAAACGGAGTTCTGGCTCTTGTGCTTCCTCCTGAAAAAACCGTTTCCGCGAAAACCGTTTCTGTGGATCAGTGTCTGATGAAAAGAAAACTGCAAAAAGGGAATTTTCATCCGCAGACAGACGTTTCATGGTATGACAGGATTTTAATGCAGGAATTTATCAAGCAGTTTGCGGGGAACGCGCTTCATCCTTCCGAAAACGGCGCGCTTTCCTATGGCGTGGAATACGTAGTCGCAGGAAAAGACAGTGACGAGAAAAATTTAAAAAAAATCGTAAACATGCTGCTGCTTTTGCGGGAATCCATCAATTTTTTGTACCTGCAGACGGATGGAGCAAAGAAAGCGGAGGCTTTGGCAGCGGCAACAGCAATTGCGGGGGCCTCTGCAAATCCTCTGGTCATAACGGCGGTCAAACAGGGGATTTTAGCCGCATGGGCGTATATAGAAAGCATCTGCGATGTAAAAGCCCTGCTTTCCGGTGGTAAAATCCCTCTGGTAAAAAAAGCCGGAAACTGGCAGACACAGTTATCCAATCTGGCCGGCGGCACGGGAATGGATTACAAAGGAGAGTCAAGCGGACTGTCTTATGAAACGTATCTGGATGTTTTTTTGTATGCAAAAACAGTAAAACAGGCTGCGTACCGCACGATGGATTTGATGGAGTGGAATACGCGAAATGAAGACGGATACGAGAATTGCAGAATGGACCGTATGATTACGGGCATGAAAATAACAGGAGAGTATAATGCGGACGCGGTGTTTTCAGGAATATTTGGCAAAGAATATGACTTTAACTTCCATTTTTTGGAACGGGCGGAGTATGTATATCAGTAATCAGGCGAAATACGAATACAAGGGGGTGTCTCTTTGCAAAGTAAAAAAATCTCTCTACCTGTAAAATGCAAAGTGTTTTCAAAACAAATTGATAAAGAGGCGCCTCTTTGTATTCGTATGGAAGCCTCTTATATGGCGGAGACAGCGGTGGCAATCCCCTTTTTTGCCGGGTTTATGGCATTATTGTTGTTTTTCTTTCAGGTTTTGATGATACAGCAGGAAGTCGGCAATGCGCTGTATATCGCGGGAAGAGAGCTGTCGGTAATGGAGAGCCGCGAAAACAAAGGGTCGGATGTAAGCGTTTTGGCTGCTAAGGCCCTGCTGATGAGACATATGCCGAAAGAATCGGTAGCTGAAACATTTGTCAGAGGCGGGAAATTTGGCATATCGCTTGGCAAATCCGATTTATCCGGCGATTATATCCGCTTGCAGGCAGATTACGGGATACCCATTCCTTTTGGCTTATTCGGCAGACAGGAAATTAAGGTTACTCAGAAATTAAAGCTGCGTAAGTGGACAGGCAGCACGGGCGCAGATGGGAAAGAGGAGATGGTATACATTACGCCGACAGGCAGCGTATATCACAAAAAGAAGGATTGCAGCTACTTAAGGCCATCTGTTAAAACGGCGCAGTCAAACAGGATTTCGGATTTGAGAAATGCGGATGGCGGCAAATATTATTCCTGCCCGAAATGTATAAAACAGAAAAATGAGAATAACATAACAGTGTTTATTACAGAATATGGAAACCGTTACCACGGCAAAAGGGACTGCAGTAAATTAAAACGTACGGTGTTTACGGTTCCGATTTCTGAGATTGGTGACAGAAGAACGTGCAGTAAATGCGGAGGGGAGTAATTTATGATACAATCGTGTGTTTTACTTGGAACATTGGGGCTGCACAGCATTGAAGATATAAGGCAGAAAAAAATTACGGTGAATCTTACGTTGATTTCCGCAATTTTAGGAGTTTTACTTCATTTGCTGTTTCAGAATCAAAGTATTTTTATGATGCTGACAGGCATGCTTTCGGGAGCGGCGGTACTTGCGGCTGCCTGCCTGACAAAAGGTAAAATCGGCATCGGAGACGGCATGGTGTTTATGCTGACCGGGTTATATCTGGGACTCAAAGAAAATCTTCTGCTGATGTTGATTTCTTTTTCGGCGGCGGGCCTTTGGGCGTTATTTCTGATTACGGTCCGGCATTGTAAAAAGACTGAAAGAATTCCGCTTGTTCCGTTTTTATTTTTTGGATACAGTCTGATGATTTTTTGTGAGGTGTGTATATGAGGCAGGAAGCGTCTTTTACCGTAGAATTGGCTATATTATTGCCTGTAGTGATGTTTGTGCTGTTTGCGCCGTTACATATGGGCTATAGAATGTATGAACAGACAAAGCAAAAATCGGTAAGTGCATGGGAGGGTGCATTTTGCGCGGAAGAGAAAGTAAGGAAAATCCGGTTTGTGGAAAACGTTTGGGAGGGATTAAAATGACAGAGTACAGAAGGTATCAGGGGAAGAGCTATATGGTCGTAAGCGATGACAAGGCTGCGCATGGATACGAATACGCAATGCTGACAAAAAATAAGATGAAAGGGCTGCTTCCGGTCAAAATCTCCAATGCCGACGCGTATACGCAGTACTGGTATGACATCAGCGGCAGACAGACTCTGGAGGATCGTATGAAAATCAGAAAGGGAGGGAGCGGTTTGCTGAAAAAACTGATGGCAGCGCTGGCGGAGACCCTGGATGAGGCAAGTGAATTTCTTCTTTGTGAAGACGGGATTTGTCTGTCTGCGGAGCAAATTTTTATTGATACAAATGAAACACAGGTCTTGTTTTGTTACAGGCCGTTTCAAAAGGAGCCGTTTGCGGAGGCATTGGGCAGTTTTATGGAATATTTTATTTCTCATATGCAGCATGATAACAGAGCGGATACGCAGAAATGTTATGCGGTATACGAAAAGTGTCAGCAAAAAAATATCACAATAGACGAATTGCTCCAGATTCTTTTTGAAGAAGAAAAGGAGGAATATTTCGAAAAAGAAGAAGAGCCGGAAATGAAGCCGGTGAAACATGAAGCAAAAGAAAAATGCCATCTGCAAAGACCGCAGTACAGGAAATTGCTTGCATGTCTGCCCGGCAGACCTGATTGGAGCAGAAACCGTACTTTGTTTGGAAAAAAATCTGTTTCAGGTGAATCGTATGCGTTTGAACCCGAAGAGGGTCCGACGGAACAGTCGAATCCAACCGTACTGCTTGGAAGCGAGGTCAAAGAGATTATAGGAGAGTTTCGATATGAGGGAGAGGCGGAGCAATCCAATCTGAAAGTGACGTCTGCGATGTTTTTGATTGGCAGCCAGAGGGATGAAGCGGACGGGATTATTTTGGACGATACCGTGAGCCGGATTCATGCGAGAATTACGAGGGAGGGAGACGGTTATTATTTAGAGGATATGAATTCCACCAATGGAACATATCGGAACGGAGAGGCGCTAAATTATAAGGAAAAAGTAAAATTGGAAAAAAACGACAGGATTTCTTTTGCGAAGCAGCAGTACCGCTTTGTGTAAATAACTTGAAAAAATCTTTATAACGCTTATAATAGAATGCAAAAAGAAACAGGGGTATTTCATGAAACAAAATTTTTGGACCAAAATACCGATTGTAACGACAGTTCTGGTGGGATTCAATATATGCGTATGGATTTTTTTGGAAGCGACGGGGGATTCAAATGATACGTTGTTCATGGTGGAACATGGAGCGTCATTTTTGCCGTATATCGTTTATGAGGGAGAGTGGTGGAGGCTTTTTACCAGCATGTTTTTCCATTTTGGCTCCGAGCATTTGTGCAACAATATGCTGATGTTAGGCCTTATGGGCCCAAGGCTGGAACATGTTTTAGGGAGCGTCCGTTTTGGCATTTTATATGTTTTGTCCGGTTTGTCCGGCAGCCTGCTTTCACTGTATCAGGAAATGCGCGCAGAAGAATTTGCTGTTTCCGCGGGCGCTTCGGGGGCGGTGTTTGGAGTCGTAGGAGGTCTGCTTGCCTGGGCTCTCCTGAACAAAGGAAAGGTAGAGGGGCTTACGACCAGAGGGCTGCTCATGATGGCGGCGCTTAGCCTTTATTATGGATTTTCTACGGCAGGAGTAGATAATTGGGGGCATATCGGAGGGATTTTGGGAGGTTTTCTGCTGGGCGTCATTTTTGCAGTCTTTTCAAAAATCATTGATTTTGGGAAAGGAAAACAATATACTAAAGATGTAGAATCGCAGACACAAAATTCTTTGGATGGAGGCAATCATGAAGATTAATATATATTATGGCGGTCGGGGATTATTGGATGATCCTACCTTATATGTTTTAAACAAGATGGAAGATGTTTTAAGCGAGCTGCGCGTAACGGTAGAAAGATTTAATATATTTGAGCATAAAAATGACATTTATACATTGCCGCATACGTTTAAAGACGCGGACGGCATCATTCTTGCCACTACGGTAGAATGGCTGGGCATAGGCGGGTATATGCAGCAGTTTCTGGACGCCTGCTGGCTGTATGGAGACAAGGATCTGATGAGTTCACTTTATATGCAGCCGATCGTTATGTCTACCACGTATGGTGAGCGTGAAGGCGCCGTAACGCTGGAGAATGCATGGGTAATTCTCGGCGGACAGCCGTGCAGCGGACTTTGCGGATATGTGGAAGATCTGGTTACGTTTGAACTGAATCAGGAATATACGCTGATTATTGAAAAGAAAGCGGAAGATTTATACCGTTCCATTTCCCAGAAAATCAAAGTTCTTCCAAGCAGCAATCAGGCGATTAAGCAGACTGTCCTGCGTACACAGTCCATGGATCTGACGCCGCAGGAGAGCGAGCAGTTATCCAAATACGTATCCGATGATACGTATGTGAAAAAGCAGAAGGAGGACATAGAGGAGCTGGCTTCTATGTTTAAAGGCATTTTGGGGAAAGGAAACGAAGAAGAGGAGCTCTATATCAAAGAATTTAAGAGCCACTTTACGCCGGTGGAAGGCTTTCAGGCCTCTTATTTGTTTATGATAGAGGGGAGAAAACAGCCTCTGTTTTTAAATGTTATGGAAGATGAGCTGGAATGCTATTATGGAAATAAAGAGAATATCGGCGTATATGCAAAATTGAGCCCCGATGTCATGGAAAGCATTATAAAAGGCAGAATGACCTTCCAAAGGGCATTTATGACAGGGACCATGACAGCCAAAGGCAATTTTAAAACGCTTCGCATGTTAGATACGGTATTTGATTTTGGTTAAACAGTTGTTTCGATGCATGGAAGACAAATATGGAAGGTACATCCGTCGTTTGCTCTTGATTCTACCGTGAGGCTGCCGTTGTGTGATTCAATGATTTGTCTTGCGATTAAAAGGCCCAGGCCGGTTCCGTTTGGTTTTGTTGTTTCAAACGGAGTAAAAAGGTTCGGCAGATATTCCGGCGCCATGCCGCCGCCAAAATCAATGAGATCCAGATGCAGACGGCCGTCTTTTTGGCAGCAGTGGAATAAAAGCTCTCCGGAACCGTCCATTGCTTCAAAAGAATTTTTGATCAGGTTAAACAGTGATCGTTTGAATTTGTGAGGGTCTATGTAAATTTCCGGCAGACAGGGTGCAAGCTCCAGTTGAAAGCTGAAATTATCGGACTTAAAAAGTTTGATACAGGAATGAATCAGCTCCGGAAAAAAGATTTCCGGAGAAACTTTTTGAAGCGTAAGGTCATTGCACAGGCGTGCCGTGGACAGTTCCATCAACATGTTTTTCAGGGCGGTGATTTCCTGCATGGAATCTTGCCAGTAAGGAAAAGACTTGATTTCCGGATGCCCTTTTTCAATAAGCTGGAGAGAGCTGCTGATAAATGTGATATTATTTTTTATTTCGTGAAAGATCTTCTCGTAATCCTCGTTTGTCATGCGATTGCCTCCTATTTATCCCGCCAAGAGACTTGCAACTAGTTTAGCATTGAAAAAATTGTATTTCAATAATAATTATAGTACAAAATTCGACAGGAAAGGAAGAGGAACTGTATGAAAGAAAATAATTGTATATTTTGTAAACTGGCAAATGGCGTAATTTCGACAAATACGATTTATGAGGATGAGTTGTTTCGCGTCATTCTTGATGCCGCGCCGGCCGCGAAGGGACATGCGCTGATCATTCCCAAGGAGCATTACGCGGATTTGTATGAAATTGACGGGGAAATTGCAGCGAAGGCGATGAAGCTGGCGAAAAAACTTGCCATTCATATGACAGAGACGCTGCATTGCGATGGGTTTAATTTGGTGCAGAATAATGGAGAGGTGGCAGGGCAGACCGTTTTTCATTTCCATCTTCATTTGATCCCGCGATATAAGAATATGAAAAACAGTGATATTTTGCTTTGGAATCATGAAAACTTTACGGAAGATGAGATGAAGGAGATATGTAATGAGATAGCAAAGGGGCTGCATTAATGCAGCTCCTTTTCAATGATTTGCAGAATTGTCCGGATGGAATCCATTTGACCGCTGCTGCTCATGTTGTGCAGATAGACGTCTTTCTGGCCGGACACGGCGTCAATAGCGGCCAGTAAAGTGGAGGCGGTCAGGTTTTCTTCTTCAATTACATAGGAAAATCCCTGTTTTTCAAATGATTTGGCGTTTAAAATCTGGTCTCCCCGGCTGGCTTTTGCAGAAAGCGGAATTAATATATTAGGTTTGCGGAGTGCAAGCAGTTCGCAGATGGCATTGGCTCCCGCGCGGGAAATAACAATATCGGCAAGCGCAAACATATCTTTTAACTGCTGGCTGATGTATTCGAACTGTGCATAACCTTTTGTGTGAAGCAGATGATTGTCAAGATTTCCTTTGCCGCACAGATGGATGATTTGAAAATCCTTTAAAAGAACAGGAAGCTGCGCGCGGATTGCGTCATTTATGACTTTGGATCCGCTGCTGCCGCCGACGATTAAAAGCACCGGCTTTTTTGTTTCAAAGCGGCAGTAGGCCCGCGCATTTTCCGGATTGCCGGATAATAGCTCCTGGCGTATCGGGGATCCGGTCAGTACGGCTTTTTCTTTTGGAAGGTATTTTAAAGTTTCCGGAAAGTTGCAGCATACTTTTCTGGCGGAAGGAATTGCGATTTTATTGGCAAGCCCGGGCGTAATGTCGGATTCGTGTATAATGACCGGAATATGGCGGAGTTTTGCCGCTAAAACAACAGGCACCGATACGAAACCGCCTTTGGAAAATACGATGTCCGGTTTCAGTCTGCGCAAAAGGCGAAGAGCCTGCCCAAATCCTTTCATTACTTTAAATGGATCGGAGAGATTCTTTAAATCCAGGTATCTGCGGAGCTTACCTGAGGAAATGCCATAATAAGAAATATTTTCGGCTTCAATCAGATCTTTTTCAATTCCGTTATAAGAGCCGATATAACTTATATCGAAACCATTTTGAGAGAGGCCGGGCAGAAGAGCGATATTAGGTGTAACATGGCCGGCGGTGCCTCCGCCGGTTAAAACAATTTTTTTCATAGTGGAATACCTGTTTCCTTTCTTGCTGATAATTAACTATATTATACTCCCGCTTCAAAATGTCAAGAAAAGACTTGTAAAATTCAAAAGATACACTAATAATTTATCTATGATAAGGGGAAGCCTTAGAAGGAGAGACGCAGATCTATGCGGGGAAAATATTATAGATATTTATTTGAAAATCTGGATGGCGGCCTGATTTATACCGGCAGCATTTATGATAAAGAATGGCAGAAAACCACGAATTTGGTATATATGTCAGGAGGCCGCTACAGAAACACAACACAAAACAGAATAAAAGTATTTTATGAGGAAGAAGTAAGCATTCCGAATGTGATAGATATTTTAGTTGTAGGTTCTTATAGTGCAAAATATGTGAATAAGCTAATTGATATTGTAAGGAACTGTGAAATTAAAATGATCATCCTGCCGTATCTGGCGCCGATTCAGAGGCTGGTTCTGGTAGAAGAGATGAAAGGCGGAGCGATTGCAGGAAAAGAGGCGGTTCGTTTTCTGCAGGATCCATTTCAGTTTTTGAAAAAATACGGAATAGAAAAAATTTATTTTTTGTATGGGAACGGTCCGGCAGTGAATCGGGATCCGGAGGAACTGGATAGCCGGTTTTGCTTTGAACAGACGGAAGAGAAGCTGCTTTGCCTGATACGGGACATGGAAGGCTATGCCATTCCGGCAGTGAAAGCCGGTTATTTCGTAGAAAACGGTTTTCTGTTCTATTTTGGCATGTATGGACTGGATATACAGGTCTTATCTGATTTTACAAAAGAGTATTTCAGTAATCTGGAGAATATTCATGAAATATCAGAAAATGTCAGTGAGGATTACACCAGTCAGATGAAACGGCTGCTTCAGGAATATATGCGCAAATTCGGAAATTCTCCCGTGACAACAGTCACCATGTTTGAAAGTCCTCTGTATGCGTCGGCGCAGGAAAACAGCTGCTTTATGACAGAGAAAGAGTTTAGCAGGAAAAAGGGCGGCGAAGCGTGGGAAAGGTGTACGAGGGAAGAACGCTGCGCCTGTGTAATAAGCTGTTCTCATAGAAAAGATCATGATATGATGCGGCGTTATAAAGGAAATGCGAAGAATGTCCGGTTTGGCGTGTTTATGCTTGGAAACGCAAATCTGAACCGATATTTGCCGGAAATATTAACACGATTTTCAAAAGTGCTTTCGAGAATACGGGGGATCAGCGTTCCCAATTGCGGAAACGGCGAAGACTGGAATCATCAGATTTTAGAGTTTTTGAGAACAAAGGACAGGATTTATTGGATTTGCAGCAAACACGATATGACTTCGGCGGGAGTGGTCAGTGATATTGTGCTTTCTTCATCAAATAACCGATTTCTATCGGTAGATGAAAGATGGGGATGCTGCATCTCCGGCTATATTATTCCAAAAGAAGATATGGATTGACAGAAATCGTGCCCTATGTCAAAACTTGCGGCGAAAACATGGCATCAGCCTCTTTTCTTGTCCTTCATTTTTTCTTATAATAAGAAAAAAAGGAGGCAGAGCTATGCTGGATCAAATTATGCTGTACGTAAGAGAAAATACGATGGTTACCGCAATGGCAGCGGGCGTTTCCATCTTATTTTTGCTGCTTTTAGTCTTGCTTCAGGTTACAAGAACAAGACGGGAAGTACATAAAATCTGTAAGAGAATCCGTAAATATTTTGATGTGGTTTTTACAGAGGAAGAACCAATCGCGGAGCCTGTAAAGGAAGCGGCGCAAGAGGTTCAAATACCTGTGTATAAAACGCAGGAGGAACTGCAGAAAGAGCAGGAGGAGCAAAAGAAGGCAGAGGATGCCAGGCTATTAATGGAGGTGATTTCAGAGGTTTTTTAAAGATGAGGCTCTTGAACATTATGGAAGTGTTTGTTAAAATGAGGTTTGATATAAATCATCTACAGAAATATTAATTTCATGGACAAAGGAGCGTATGATATGAGTAAAGTTACATTGGATTATTCAAAAGCGGCAGGATTTATCAGCGAAGAGGAAATCGGTTATATGAGTAAGCTGGCAGAGGATGCCAAAAATCAGCTTGTTTCCAAAACCGGAGCAGGAAATGATTTCCTGGGCTGGGTGGATCTTCCGGTGGAGTATGACAAAGAAGAGTTTGAAAGAATCAAGAAAGCAGCGCAGAAAATTCAGTCTGATTCGGAAGTTCTGATTGTAATCGGAATCGGAGGCTCTTATCTGGGGGCGAGAGCCGCAATTGAATTTTTAAGACACGGATTTTATAACAATGTTTCCAAAGAAATCAGAAAGACGCCGGAAATTTATTATGCGGGAAACAATATCAGCGGGGCTTATATCGAAGGGCTTTTGGACGTTGTCGGCGACAGGGATTTTTCCATCAATGTAATTTCAAAGTCGGGAACCACAACGGAACCGGCGATTGCGTTTCGTGTGTTCAAGAAGAAGATAGAAGAGAAATACGGCAAGGAAGAGGCGGCAAAGCGCATATATGCAACGACAGACAAAGCAAGAGGAGCGCTTAAGAAGCTGGCAGCGGAAGAAGGTTATGAAACGTTTGTTGTTCCGGATGACATTGGAGGACGTTTTTCTGTCCTTACAGCTGTGGGGCTGCTGCCGATCGCGGTCAGCGGCGCAGATTTGGATCAGTTGATGGCCGGAGCGGCAGAGGGCAGAAAACTGGCTTTAGAACAGAAATTTGAGGATAACGACGCGTTAAAATATGCGGCGATCCGTAATGTTTTGTTAAGAAAAGGAAAAACAATTGAAGTCCTGGCCAATTACGAGCCGTGTTTCCACTTTGTTGCGGAATGGTGGAAACAATTATACGGAGAAAGCGAAGGCAAGGATCAAAAGGGTATTTTTCCGGCGTCGGTGGATCTTACAACCGATCTGCATTCGATGGGACAGTTTATACAGGACGGCGCCAGAATCTTGTTTGAAACCGTTATGAATATAGAAGAAGCCAGAGGAAATGTTGTTATTGAAGAAGAAGCGGCGGATTTGGACGGCTTGAATTATCTTGCCGGAAAAGACATGGATTTTGTCAATAAAAATGCCATGAATGGAACCATTCTTGCGCATACCGATGGCAGCGTGCCGAATCTTGTGTTAAATGTTCCCAAACAAAATGAATTTTATCTGGGCGAATTATTCTATTTCTTTGAATTTGCGGTAGGCGTCAGCGGATATTTGTTAGGCGTGAATCCGTTTAACCAGCCGGGAGTGGAAAGCTATAAGAAAAATATGTTTGCCCTGCTTGGAAAACCGGGATATGAAGTTCAGAGGGAAGAATTGTTAAAAAGGCTTTAAAAGCCCTTTGGTATGCTCTGGTTTTTAAAATATTTTGACAATTATTTAGCGCTGTGCTATACTAAAACGGTTAGATAACCAGACAACTCATGCGATAGCAGCCACAGTAAAAGGGAGGAATTAGAATGCAGCAGGTAGATATTCATAAAGTTCGTGCATCTGTACACCAACAGTGTGGAAGCAAGGTAATGATTCAACTGGATCGCGGAAGGAACAAAATTGATGTTCAACAGGGTGTGATACAAAATGCATATCCCAGCGTATTTACCATATTAGTGGAAGATGACAATACTGGTAATCCACCGCAATTATTATCGTTTAGTTACACAGACATTATCACCAGGGAAATACGAATGAAACTTTGTTAATAGAAGGAATCTCCTCCGGGCAGCCCGGTATGCCATCCGGCAATAATTAAGGCATAAAACTCCTTCGTTCTGAATAAGATAGAACAAATTCAGAACGGAGGATTTTTTTGTGGAATTAGAAAGACAGATTTTGCACAAGAATATGGAAGTTGGCCGGGCATTCAGCCAGATAACGCTGGATGATGATTATAATCTGCCGGATTTTAAGCCGGACTTGACAAAAGTGATCAGGGAGAAAGGAGAAATCCGCTTTGATGAGATTCATGTAAATAACGGCCATGTATGGTTCAAGGGAATCCTGATGTTTGACATTTTATACCGGACGGATTTGGACGGCAAGAAAATCAACTGCCTGACCGGAGAAATTCCTTTTCAGGAAAGCCTTAGCGTCGACGGCGCGCAGGAACTGGATCCGGTAAAAATGGAAGGAAAGATCGAGGATATTTCTGTCAGTGTGATTAATTCAAGGAAGCTTAGCATTCGTTCACTTGCAGAGTTTCGGGCAGAGGTGGAAAAACCGCAGGAAACGCCTGTTTTGACGGGGATAAAAGAAGAGACGGGCTGTGAAGTGGAAACGGAACAAATGGAAGTTTTGGAGCTGATAACGGACAAAAAAGATAATTTAAGAATCCGAAAAGAAATTTCACTTTCTTCCAATAAGCCCAATATGGATGAAATTCTCTGGAGCAGCGTAGAACTGCGCGGCATTAACAGCCATATGAGAAACGGTGAAATTGATGTGAACGGAGAAGCCCTGATTTATGTGCTTTATTCCGGAGCAGAGGAAGAAGACCGGCTGCAATGGTTTGAGACGACGGTCCCGATCAAAGGGAGCGTGGAGTGCAACACTTGTGAGGAATCGCAGATATACCGAATATCCGCAAATCTGGCTCAGGCGGACCTTGAAATTATGCCGGACGAGGATGGAGAGGAAAGAAATATTCTGCTTGAAATGGCAATCAACTTATCTATTTGCCTCTGGAAAGAAGAGGCGATAGAGATGGTTTCGGATATTTATGCGCTCGACAGGCAGGTGGCTCCGAAATTTGAAGAAGCGTGTTTTGAAAAGCTTTTAGTTAAAAATGACGCAAAATGCCGCATTGCGGATAAAATCGAACTGGATGAGGCGCAGGAAGACATTCTGCAGATTTGCGTCAATGAAGAAAAACTGGCAATTGAACAGACGACCGTGACGGAAGAAGGCATACTTGCAGAGGGAATTTTGACGGTTGAGGTTTTGTATATGACGAATGACGAATCTATGCCCATCAGCTCTGCAAAGGCATTTATTCCGTTTTCCCAGACGATTGAGATGCCCAGGGCGCAGGGAGAAGTGAAAATCTGGTTAGACGGAGGCATTGACCAGGTGACAACGGTACTATCCGACAGCAGGACAATTGATGTCAAGGCGGTAATCAGCTTAAACCTTTTGGTATTTGAACAGCAGCAAAGGCAGATGATTACGGAAATCGAAGAAGCCGATCTGGACCTGAATGCGCTGCAGCAAAGCCCGGGCATTGTCGGATATATTGTGCGGGAAGGCGACCGGCTGTTCGGCATTGCAAAAGAGCATCATACAACAATTGACAACCTGGTGGAAACGAATCATTTGACCGGTACATTTGTAAAACCGGGAGAAAAGCTTTTGATTATAAAAACAGTGGGATAATATTTTTTCGCACAACGCCAAATCCAAGCCCATACAGAGGGGGTTTGGATTTCGTTGTTTCGGAAAAGATTTCCGTTCGCGTTATCTTTTTAAAGTTACTTGTAGAATTGAAATTGCAATGCTATAATGGTACAGACAACCTTTCCAAATAGAAGAAGGAGGAAGAGCGTGATAAAAAGAAGAAAAATTCGTTGGATGGCAGTTATATTGGTTTCGGCGCTTACCGTTGCGCATTTTCAGGCAGTAGGCGCCAGTACGATGAACAAGGCGAAAAATGAAAAGAAAAAAGCAGAAGAAGAATTAAACCAGGCCAATCAGAAAATAGAAGATATTGAGCGGCAGCAGTCTGCTTTGCAGAGTGAAATAGATCAAAAAGACGCGGAGTTAGTAAATCTTCTGGTGAATATCGGGATTTTGGAAGATGAGCTTACGAATAAGAATACGCAGCTGGAGCAGGTGACGGCAGAGCTTTCGGAAGCGGAGGAGACGGAAAAAGAACAATACGCTTCCATGAAAAAAAGAATCCAGTTTATGTATGAGCGCGGAGATACGGCAATGATCGACGCATTGCTTGGTTCTGCCGATATGTCCGATTTTTTAAACAGAGTGGAGTATGTTTCGGATATTTATGAGTACGACAGAAATCTTCTGACGCAGTATCAGATTACGGTGCGGCAGATTGCGGACTTAAAAACAACGGTGGAGACAGAGAAAGCGGAGCTGGAGGATATGCAGGAAGAATATGCGCTGCAGCAGTCGTCTCTGGAATCGGTTCTGGCGCAGAAACGTTCCCAGATGGGCAATTATGACAACCAGCTGGCGTCGGCGCAGGCTGCGGCGGATAAGTATAAGTCCACGATAGACGCGCAAAACCGTATCATCAAAGAGGAAGAGCGCAGACAAAGAGAAGCGGAGGAAGCGGCCAGGGCAGCAGAGGCCAGAGCAAGAGAAGAAGCGAATCAAAAGAAAGCCAACAGCAATTCCCAGAGCAATTCCGGCACGGATTCGTCCGAAAACAGCTCGGGAGGGGGTTCCGGCAGCTCGGGAAATGACGGAAATTCCGGAGGCGGAGCAAATCCGGGTTATTCCACAGGCGTAAGCGGCAGTGATGTAGTCAATTATGCTTGTCAGTTTGTAGGAAATCCCTATGTATGGGGCGGGACAAGTCTGACAAATGGAGCAGACTGTTCGGGGTTCGTTATGAGTGTTTTTGCCAATTTTGGCATCAGCCTTCCGCACAGTTCAGCGGCGCTGCAGGGCTGTGGGAAAGCAGTCAGCTATGCCAATGCGCAGCCGGGAGATTTGATCTGTTATTCGGGCCATGTGGGCATCTATATGGGCGGCGGGCAGATCGTGCATGCGCAGAGTACGGCGGTAGGAATTACCAAAAGCTCAGCGACATATCGTACCATCGTGGCCGTACGAAGGGTATTGTAACGATGGCAAAGAGAAAACGCGCCAGAGAATCCGTCCGGTTCACCCTGCTTATGCTGACCTTGGTGGCGGCAGTCGGCATAGCGGCAAAAAGCCGCTCCGTTAGAATCGGGAAGATTTCTTATCTGGAACATAGAAACGATACGGCAGTTACCGTGGATGAGACAGAGTATAAGTTTCGGGATCTGGCTTTTTATCTGGCGTATCAGGAAATGGCCATACAAAATCAGGCGCAAATATATGATCTGGAGCAGACGGATAAATACTGGAATGCACATGCGAACGGCTCTTTTCTGCGGTTGGAGGCAAAAGACCAGGCTATGGCTATGGCTGTGCATGACGTCATTTTTTATCAGATGGCGATGGAAAATGGAACGGAGCTGACGCAGCAGGAAATCGAATACATGGAAAATCAGAAAACGGATTTCTGGAGCGATTTGGAGGAAGAGGGCAGGGAGCGCATCGGCGTTTCCGAAGAAGAAATCGGCCGGACATTTTCGCAGATGGCATATGCGCAGAAACAGCAGAAGCTTTTATCCGAGGAAGAAGGAGTCGATTACAGGGAATACAACGTGAACGGCAGCGAATACGAAGCTTTGCTGCAAAAGCATACGTATCAGGTAAATGAGAAGCTTTGGAAACGTCTGAATTTTGGGAAGATTATCTACGATTAAGATGTGAAAGGAACAGTATGTCTAGAAAAATAGGAAGAAACGACCCGTGCTGGTGCAAAAGCGGCAGAAAGTATAAAGCCTGTCATCAGGCGTTTGACGAAAAAATAGAAAGAATAAGAGAAGCCGGACATATTGTGCCGGATCACGATATGATAAAGACAAAAGACCAGATTGAGAAAATCAAAGAAAGCGCCAAAATAAATGTGGCCGTGCTGGATTATATATCGGAGCAGATCAAAGAGGGCATGAGCACCGAAGAAATTGACAGAATGGTATATGAAAAGACGACGCGCATGGGAGGTTATCCGGCAACGCTGCATTACCAGGACTTTCCCAAAAGCTCCTGCACATCCCTGAATCATCAGGTCTGTCACGGAATCCCGTCAGAACGCGACATTTTAAAGGAAGGGGATATTTTAAACGTTGATATTTCCACAAGGCTGGACGGATATTATTCGGATTCCTCAAGAATGTTTTGCATCGGCGAAGTGAGTCCGGAAAAGAAAAAACTGGTCGAAGTCGCCAGGGAGTGCATTGACGTTGGCTTGAAGGAAGTAAAGCCCTGGGGGTTTTTAGGCGACATGGGACAGGCAATCCACGACTATGCATATGCGCATGGGTACACGGTTGTCCGTGAAATCGGCGGTCATGGAGTCGGACTGGAATTTCATGAAGATCCGTGGGTAAGTTACAACAGTAAGCGTGGAACGGAAATGCTTATGGTTCCAGGTATGATTTTTACAATAGAGCCGATGATAAATATGGGCCGTGCAGAAATTTATATAGATGATAAAGACGGATGGACCGTGTATACGCAGGATGGCATGCCTTCTGCGCAGTGGGAAGTTCAGGTGCTGGTCACGGATGACGGATATGAAATCATATCTTATTAGACAGGGAAGGAGGTGCTGATGTGAAAAAAATCGAAGAATATGTAAGAAATATTCCGGATTTTCCGGAAAAGGGAATCATCTTTCGGGATGTGACTACCGTTCTGCAGGATGCGGAAGGTTTGAAGCTGGCAATCGATTCCATGATTCGCCTGTTGGATGGAGTGGAATTTGACGTAGTAGTGGGAACGGAGTCCAGAGGATTTATCTTTGGCGTGCCGATTGCTTATGCGTTGGGCAAACCTTTTGTTCCGGTTCGCAAAAGGGGAAAGCTCCCCTGTGAAACGATTGCGGCAAAATACGATTTGGAATATGGAAGTGCAGAGATAGAAATGCACAAAGATTCTATTGTTCCGGGGCAGAGGGCAATACTGGTAGATGATCTGATTGCGACCGGAGGAACGGTGGAAGCCTGTATCAGCTTAATTGAGCAATTGGGCGGAGAAGTCGTCAAAATTATTTTCCTGATGGAGCTTGCCGGATTAAAGGGCAGGGATAAGCTGGGAAAATATGATGTGGCTTCAGTAATTACATACGAAGGCAATTAAAAACGGGAGAGTATAATATGTTAGAAAAATATTTTAAATTGAATGAAAACCACACAACAGTAAAGACGGAAGTGATTGCCGGAATTACGACATTTATGACGATGGCGTATATTCTTGCGGTCAATCCAAATCTTCTTTCGAATGAATTCGGGTCAAATATGGACGCTACGGCGGTGCTGATTGCAACGTCTCTGGCGTCTTTTGTCGGAACGCTGGCAATGGCTCTGCTGGCCAATTATCCATTTGCGCTGGCTCCGGGCATGGGCTTAAACGCATATTTTTCCTTTACGGTATGCGGCGCGATGGGATATTCCTGGCAGGTAGCGCTGATGGCGGTATTTGTTGAAGGTTTGATCTTTATTGTATTGTCGCTTACCAATGTGCGGGAGGCAATTTTTGACGCGATTCCAAGCGCCCTGAAAAAAGGAGTCAGCGCTGGCATCGGCCTGTTTATCGCATTTATTGGTCTGCAGGGCGCGCATATTGTAGTGGCAAATGAGTCTACGCTGGTGTCATATGTGGATTTTGCGGGAAACTGGCATACGGAAGGGATCTGCGCGGTTCTTGCGTTAATCGGGCTGCTCATTACGGCTGTTTTATATATCAAGGGGGTAAAAGGGTCCATTTTAATCGGAATTGTTGCGACATGGTTGCTGGGAATGCTGGCTCAGGCCGCCGGAATTTATGTGGTTGATAAGGCCAATGGTTTTTATTCGTTATATCCTTCCATGGCCCTTACGGATTTTTCAGCGATTGGCAAGACGTTTGGACAGTGTTTCCAGGCAGATTTTACCGGTGTGGGAGTATTTAATTTCATTGTAGTTTTATTATCTTTCCTGTTTGTCGATATGTTTGATACGATCGGCACATTGATCGGCGTATCTTCCAAGGCGGGGATGCTGGATGAGAAGGATAAGCTGCCAAGGATTAAACCCGCTTTGCTGGCAGACGCAATAGCGACTTCTGCGGGAGCGATTTTCGGAACTTCCACAACGACTACTTTTGTGGAGAGCTCCGCGGGCGTCGGCGAAGGAGCGAGAACGGGACTTGCTTCGGTAGTAACCGGATTTTTATTCCTGCTGGCAATTTTCTTTGCTCCTATTTTTACGGCGATTCCGGGATTTGCAACGGCTCCGGCATTGATCTTTGTAGGATTTTTGATGGTATCCGCCATCTTAAACGTCGATTTTGAAAATGCGATGGAAGCAGTTCCGGCTTATCTTTGCATGATTGCCATGCCGCTTGTATACAGTATTTCGGAAGGCATTGCAATCGGAGTGGTTTCTTATGTAGTGATCCATGTGGTTTGCGGTAAATTTAAAAAGATTACGCCGCTGATGTATGTGTTGGCGTTGCTGTTTATCTGTAAATATATCTTCCTGTAAAATACGGGAACAAGAAGGGCAGCTGTTCGGATTGGAAAAGTCCGGCAGCTGTTTTTTTGTGGAAAAGAACGTATGGGCCGCGGATGCATATTCTAGTAAAAAAGAATAGAGAAAAGGATGGAAATGGCTGAAAAAATAGCTGTTATTGTCGGTTTTTTACTAATTTTAGCATGGATATGGCTTTTGTGGCGGCGCACAAAGTGTAAATGGAAAATCCGCAGCATGGATAAAACAGAGAAAATTACGCTTTTAAATGAGCTGGTAACTCCATTTGGATTTACTTACGAGCCCAAGCAGGACGTCTTTGTAAGCCGGGTTGACGCGTGGCAGAGAAAAGAAGGCTACGAGGCGTTATTTGATCGTCTTGCGTCTAAATTTAATATGATCATTGACGCTTATCCGGTGTATTTTGATTATCAGGATAAAACATGGATGATAGAGTTCTGGCGGGGCCAGTATGGAATTAACACGGGCGCGGAAATTGGAGTTTATCATGCCAACCGCCTGGCGCCGAAAGAACAGAGAAGAAAAGTTCACTACAATGCGGTTTCGGATGAAGAAATGCCGCTCATTGGCATGTGCGTCAAACGAAAAGGAGAAATGATATTTGCAAGAAAAGGATACCATTGGTGGCTGACAGCTTTTCGCATGGGGACTTTCAGTAATCCGAAAGACCTGGTCATGTACGCAAGCATTACATTTCGTGATCCGGATGCTGCACAGGCATTTTGCAGGGGGCTTGAGGAATCGGGGTATGCGGGCAGACAATATCGTTTCCGGAACAGACGCGTAACGATTTTGCTGGACAAAACAAAGAAATATACAGGGCTTGCAAAATGGCATCGAAAAGCAGTGCAGGGGTTGAACCGCTGTTATTGCAGACTCTATCGCATCGTAACGAGGCCTTTTACCGAGACGCCGGATCGAATGCTGTTTTTGTATGAACAGCTTCCGTGGTGTTTTCGCAAAATGATGCGGCTGCATTCGTTTGGAAGAAAAATACGGGTGAAAAAATGAACTGTGGGGAGAGGATAGAAAAAGCGTTTTCAAACGGCGTTATCCTGCCTCTTCATAAACACAGCCGTTATGTCGTATTTGGAGACTGCCATCGGGGGACAGGAAATATGTCGGATAATTTCCTGCGCAATCAGCATTTGTATTTTGCGGCGCTGGAACATTATTACATGGAAGGATTTTATTACCTGGAGCCGGGAGACGGAGAAGAGTTATGGGAAAACAGGTCTTTAAGAAGAATACAGGATTCGCATCGCAATGTATACGAACAGTTTGAATGTTTTAAAAGGAGAAAAAGATTTTGTAAAATATACGGAAATCATGATATGGAATTAAGAAAAGAGCTGCCTGAGAGTATTATTTTAGAAAATCATGAGGGTGGGCGCAACATTTGCATCATACATGGACACCAGGCAGATTTTTTCAATTCTGTCTGCTGGCGTATTTCCCGTTTTCTGGTGCGGTATGTATGGAAGCCATTGGAGCAGTTTGGCGTGAACGATCCCACCAGCGCTGCCAGAAATTATCGAAAACTGCACAAATATGAAAAATGCATGTTGGAGACTGCCCAAAAAAAAGACATATACCTGCTTGCCGGACATTCTCACAGGCCGCATTTAATAGAACGGGAATTGTATATCAACGCAGGGAGCTGCGTGCATCCGTGGGGAATAACAGCGATTGAAATTGAAAATATGCAGTTAAGTCTGGTGAAATGGTATATGGGAACGAGAAAAGACGGAACGCTGTATGTGCAGCGGGAAGTTCTGGAAGGAGAAATTCCGGTTCTCTAGCAAATAAAAGAAGTGTGACGCGAAATACATGCTATATACGTTATGGAGAGGATGACAGATAGCATCCATTCCATATATCGTACAGAGCGATGATTTTGCGGCACACTCTTTTTATGCTAACAGGCGTAGAACGCTGTCGTTATCCTGTGTGTTGTGGGCGAGCATAACCTGACCGAACTGCTCTAAAATCTTCGATTTGGAGAACTGAAGAGATTCTTTGGCCATATCGGCGTCTCTTAACTTGCTTTCGGCGCTTTGCGTATTTTCTGAAATGTTGTCTACAATTGTGACTGTTTTTTCCAATCGGTTCTGCATTGCGCCCAGATAAGAACGGTAATCGGAAAGGTTTTTAATGGCAGTGGCAACGTCCTTCATTGTCTGGCCTGCGGTTTCAAAAGAGCTTACGTCAAGCGTGCCCAGTCCAAGCGTGGCAGAATTTATCGTTTTTAAATTAAGCGTAATCTCCTGGTAAGGATTGTCGTTTACCTGAAGACGGAAAGCCCCATCTAACTGCAGAAGGTCGGTAGCGCGAACCTGCCCCATTCCCGGAGCGTAAGTCGGGCCGAAAAGCGTGGAATAAAACGTAAGATCCGCTCCGTTGGCTGTTACCGCATTGGCATGACCGATAATTGTGTCCTGAAATATATTGGTCCAGTTGGGGCGCAACGTCTGCAGCTGGCTGATAAAGTCGGCCTGTTTACCAACGATCAGATCGTAAATTTTTGATACAATATCAGTTCCATCATTAATAGCAGTATCTTTGATCCCGATGTCTACCGTTAAGTTTTCGCCTTGCATACTGATTCCGGATGTTGTCTTATCGGAAAAGGTAAATGTAAAAACCTGGCCGCAGTTCTGAGAGCAGGTTACATAAAATTTCTTGCCGATCATATCAAGCTTGTTGTTGGCATTTACGTTAGAAAAATTTAAAGTTTTGCCATAAACAACTCTTGAAGGAGGGCGGTTTCCCAATCCGTAAAATGCGTCGTCCATAGTGGCCGCTGCGTAATCATCTCCGTTTATTTCCACTAACTGTTTGGCTTTTAAAATGGTATGCGTGTTAAACTGTGTTGTTCTTGAAATTCTGTTTATTTCCGATTTGAGCTGATGTATCTCCGACTGCAAAGCGCCGCGGTCCGACTTCGTATTAGGATCATTGGCGGCCTGTGTGGAAAGTTCATTCATCCGCTGTAAAATATCGTGTACTTCACCCAAAGCTCCGTCTGCTGTTTGAATTAAAGAAATGCCGTCCTGAATATTCTTGGATGCACGGTTCAAACCGCGGATCTGGCGTCTCATTTTCTCGGAAATAGTCAAACCGGCAGCATCGTCTGCAGAACGGTTGATTCTGTAGCCGGAAGAAAGTCTTTCTGTAGATTTCTGCTTGCCGCCCGCAACAATGCCTAATTGCCGCTGTGTATTGCTTGCATTTGCGTTGTATTGAATAATTTCCATAAAAGAACCTCTGATAAAATGCGAAATTTGTTAATTTGTATTTAGAATAACATAAAAAAGAACAGTATTCAAGTGTTCGTGTAAAAAGTATTTTTTGAATGCGTAAAGAAATTTGGGACAGGAAAATGACACATCAAATAAAAAACTGCCGTAATTGACAGGGCGTAATAAAATGATTATGATAATAACGATGTCATTTGGGGAAACAGGTGAAAATCCTGTACGAGCCCGTCGCCGTGAGGCGCAGAATCGCTGCCCGCCTTACCGGAAGCCACATTCCGGGAAAAGCCATTGGAACTAAAATCTGTGAAGGGATGAACGGTTTTGAGAAGGACGGCCGGCAGAGCGCCAAGTCGAAATATCCGGATGGCATAATTCCCGGAAAAAAGCCGCGGGCGCCGGCAATCGGGAAAATAATAATCAAGGAGATAAAAATATGCAAAAAAGATGTGGAAAAAAAGCATTGTCGTTCTTCTTTTGTATGACGCTGATTGTGGCTATGGCGTTGGGTACAACCGGTTGTAACGGCAAAAACAGTGACAAAGCCCCCGAGGGAACGGAGCAGGAAGCGAACGTTTCGGAAACGGCTAAATCGCTTGGGGAAGGCGAAAAGGAATTTGATTTCACCGTGGTTGATGCGGATGGGAACGAGACTTCATTTGAAATCCATACTGATCAAGAGACGGTGGGAGAAGCGCTAGCGGAGCTTGGCGTGATTGAAGGAGAAGAGAGTGAATACGGCCTTTTTGTGCAAACGGTAAACGGTATAACGGCCGATTTTGAAAAAGACGGCAAATACTGGGCGTTTTATATCAATGGGGAATACGCGGAGTCAGGCGTGGACGCCACACCAATTACAGAAGGGGCAAGCTACTCCTTTAAAATGGAATAGACTGTGAAGCTGACGACAAAGGAGATTGCTGTATTTGCAATGCTTGGAGCCGTTATGTACATCTCGAAAATGCTGATGGAATTTGCGCCGAATATTCACTTGCTTGGCGTTTTTACAACTGCATTTACCGTGGTTTACCGAAAAAAGGCGTTGTATCCGATTTATATTTATGTATTTTTAAATGGGGTTTTCAGCGGATTTTCTTCCTGGTGGATACCTTATTTATATATTTGGACCGTTCTGTGGGGAGCAGTTATGCTGCTTCCCCGGAATTTGCCGAAAAAAATCCGACCGGTTGTTTATATGGCGGTCTGCGCAGTTCATGGTTTTTTATTTGGAATACTCTACGCCCCTGTGCAGGCGGTTGTATTTGGATTAAGCTGGCAGGGGATGCTTGCCTGGATTGCGGCGGGAATGCCGTTTGATTTGATCCATGGCGTCAGTAATTTTTTCTGCGGTATCCTGATTTGTCCGGTGATTTCCGCATTAAAACTTGCCGAAAAAAATATTTCGTAATTTTTTCGTTACAAAAAGCAGATAATTGATGACAGGAAAGCTAAAGAATGTACCTGTAAAAAGTCGATATTCTTATTATATCGGCTTTTTATATTTGACCAGGAGATACTATGTTATGTTAAAAATAGCAATTTGCGATGACGACGAAAGAATGCGGCAGTATTTGCAGACCTTGATTCAAAGACAGACAGGGGAACAGCCCGACCTTTATGAATCCGGAGAAGAAATTTTGAAAAGGTATATGGATTACGATATTCTTTTTCTGGATATTTGTCTGAGACAGGAGGACGATGCGCAGAAGCTGGATGGAATGGAGACGGCCAAAAAGATTCGGGCCCATTCGGATCTGCTGATTGTTTTTATAACTGCAATGCCCGATTATGTATATGAAGCGTATGATGTGGAAGCATTTCATTATCTGTTAAAGCCAATTGATGAAAAAAAGCTGGAAGAAGTGCTTGCGCGCGCTGTGACAAGGGCGCAGGAGAAGAAAAATATGCCTTCGCTTTTGATTAAGACGAACGGAAAATTTATGCGGATTCCGGTAGAGGATATTTGTTATGTGGAAAATGACGGCAGAAAGGTTGCGCTGCACACCAAAAACGGGGAATATTCTTATTATGAAAAGATGGAAGCGTTGGAAAAGAAGCTTACGAAAGGGTTCTTTCGATCCCACCGCGGCTATCTTGTAAATTTGCAGGAGGTTTCCGGATACGACAGAACGAGCATTACGTTAAAGTGCGGGGATGTTGTATTTTTGTCAAAACAAAAATATGCGGCCTTTGTGGCGGCCTATATGGAATATCTTACGAAATAGCAGGAAAGAACATGAAGGAACAATTCTATTTTTGGATGGATTTTGCGGAATATCTGATGTTTGGAGCGGCGCTTTCTTATTTTTTAAAGGATGCTCTGGCAGAACGTTTTATTGGAAAAAGCAGAATGACGTTTGGCGTTCTGTGTTTTCAGTATGCCGCCGTGCGTATGGCGTTTTCCCATTCCGTATTTCTGAAACAGATTCTTTACGGGAAAGAGATGTTTATTGTAAACAGCAGACAGAGTATCGGCCCGGTTGTCTTTAGCATGGCAGTTACGCTGCTTGCCGGCCTGATCTTATATGATGGGAAAAAAATGCGCCTGTTATCTTTGGTAACGGCATTTTACGCGTTGCATGAGTTGATTCGTTTTGCGTTATATCCGCTGGCGGTTGGGAGTATCAACTGGATTGCAAATCGTTATAATCGGTTGTTTTGGGAAGAGGCGGCAATTGATGCCATAAAGTATCAACAGTTAATGGAACGGGCGGAAATTATATGGAATATATTGATTTTTCTTGTGACTTTTTTTGCTTTTTTCTTTTGTATTCGAAAGTATCGGCAGTATTTTTTGGGTGAAAACTGCCATAAAGTATACGGAGAAGCGATTCTGTTTGTTCCGGCTCTGCTTGGGTTTGTATTTACTATGATGTTAAGGAGCATTCTGTTTTATTATGATAAAGAAATCTACAGCCTGATTGAAAGTTATCTGGAATTAAATCTGTTGATTCCGGTATTGGCGCTGCTTTGCATCGCATCCATTCTTTTGAGCGTAAAAATGCTTGGCGAAGTGGAAAAAGAGCATGAAAAAAGACGCGAGGCAGAACTGTATCAGAGCCGGATGGAAGAGCTGGAGGCGCATGTGCGGGACATGGAGAACGTTAACATACAGATTCGCGGGATGAAACATGATATGAAGCATTATATTGCCGACGTCAATGCATTGTTTGCACAGGCATTTTCAGGCGATATGGCCGCAAAGGAGGAAGCGCGCCGTTATGTGGATTCCATGCAGGAGTCGCTCGAAAAACTGGATTTGAAGCATCAGACGAAAAATCCGGTGACAGACGTGATAATGGGACGCTATTTCCGGCTGGCCATGCAGAGAAATATTGTGTTTTCCAGCGATTTTATTTACCCTTACCATATGGGCATTGATGTTTTTGACATCAGCGTTATCTTAAATAATGGGCTGGACAATGCGTTTGAGGCTTGCGAAGCGGAAGTGGCGCCGCGGATTTCTCTGTCTGCCAGACAGAAGGGAAATATGTTTTTGCTTACAATAGAAAATACATTTACCGGCACGCTTGCCTGGGAAAAGGAGTTTCCAATTTCCAATAAACCGGGTCTTTTGCATGGGTTTGGCTTAAAAAACATCAAGGGCTGCGCAGACAAGTATTACGGCAGCGTTAAGGCTTGTGAGAAAGAAGAAAAATTTTGTCTGATCGTAATGCTTCAGGGTAAACGAGATTTAATGACAGAAAAGCAGTGATTGGTTACAATCGGGTGGATTTTTTTTGGTTCCTGACGATATTTATATCAGGAAATAAAATTTTAAATTTACACTGGGAGGGATACTATGCGTATTACAAATCAAATGATGCAGCAAACAGCAAAGAAAACCGGAATTCCGCTCCAGCAGAATACATTGCTTGATATTTTGAATAAGAGTTCTTCTCCGTCAAACAGTCTGCTGCCATCTGTGGAAAGCAGCGGCAGTACAAATACTTTTTTGGAGAAATTGAATAACAAGAGCAACAAGCAACTGAAAGAAGCGGCGGAAAGTCTGAGCGATTATGCGTCCAGGCTGGATGATGATAAAGAAGGATCGTTGTTTGCAAAAGCAGAAGCGTCAAAAGACACATCCGAGCTTGTTGCACATATCAAAGGAATGGCGGGAGCTTATAATAAAACGATAAAATATTTAAACGGTTCCGATTCTGCGTTGGATAAATTTTATCAGCAGGAACTGAAAACGTATTTGTCTGACCATGCGGATGCTTTGAAAAAGGTGGGAATTACCAGAAATCAGGATGGCAGCATAAGTATGGATGAGAATGTTTTAAAGGCGGCGGATCTTGACAGCTTAAAAGCAGCGTTTGGCAGTTCTTCCGGATTTTCTGAGAAAGTGGGCTATGTCGCCGGCAGGGTAGCGGAAAATTCCAGAGCGTCATCCGCTGGTATATTGGGCGGTTATAACAGCAGCGGAATGGATTTTTGGAATTCTTTTACTAAAAATATGTATGATTTCTGGGGATAGGTGATTGCTTATGGTAGGAAATGTAAACGGAATTGTAGAATCTATGTACGCGGCGGATCATGCCAGGACGCAGCAGAGTACTGCCAGTGAAGGGAACCGGAATTTTTCCGGGTATCTGGACTCGGCTCTTCTCAACTACCGTACGGGGCTTCTTACGGGAGGGCTTGGAGGCGGATATGGAAATTCTATGTATTTAAACGCTTTATCCGGCTCTGCGTGGCAGAGTATGGTGTTTAAAGCTATAAAAGACGAGTTGGAAAAGAAGGAAAAATCCGGAAAGTCTAAAGAAGAGACAGACCGCGGGGAAAGCAGGGCGGCTGTTTCTTCTGAAAAGAAAGAGGACTGGGCAACGATCCGTGTGATTGAACGGTATCAGTCCCCATTGCAGGAAAACGGACTGAAATCAAAAGATATTTTGGTGTAAGGCATACAGCCATTCGGCAGAGAAATCTGCTGTGTGGCTGTTTTCTGCGAATATCAGATTTGATGGTGCGTGTAAAAGGGCCGCGAAGAAGTAAAAGAAAAAAAAGAAAAAAATAGAAATGTTGTACTGGACAAAACAAAAAGTATGTGGTATTATAATTGAGCATGTTTGAGATAATGTGTGAAAGTAAATATTTCGATGCGTGGCTCAGTTTGGTAGAGCGCTGCGTTCGGGACGCAGAGGCCGCAGGTTCAAATCCTGTCGCATCGACTGGTTGAAAAGTGTGGGAAACATTGATTTTACAGTGTTTCCCATGCTTTTTTATTGTTCAAAATCTGTCCTGTTTTTTGAGAACATTTGAGAACAAATTTTTATACCGTGTGTGCCAAGGGCTGGAGCATATTATCAAGAAAGTTGGGGCGGGAATATTTACGCAAAAACTGGACTGTTGCGGAAGTTATGAAAGGTATGTTATAATTCAATTAAACAAAGGAGATTGCGATGAGGGACAGGAAAGTGCAGTGGCATCCGGGATTTGTGGCGGCTATGAGCCTGGAGCTTGCAGAGAACAGGGAAAATCTGGTCTTTGAGAAAGAATATAATTTAAATACCAAGCCGCTGGAAATTGACCTTCTGGTAATCAAAAAAGAAGCGTCTGTGCAGATTGGAAATGAAATCGGGGCCTTCTTTTTAGGGCATAATATTATGGAATACAAATCTCCGGAAGACCATTTGGACATTGATGCCTTTTATAAGGCTCTGGCATATGCAGGGCTTTATAAAGCTTATGGACAAACAGTTGATGAAAGAAAAGAGGATGACGTTACAGTATCGCTGCTCCGGGAATCAAGGCCGGAGAGGCTTTTCCAATATTTTGCAGAGCATGGATATATGGTATCCAACCCGTACAAAGGGATATATTATATAAAAGGGAAAAATATGTTTCCTGTACAGATTGTTGCCACGGGCGAGCTGGATAAGGCAGAGCATACATGGCTTGGGGCGCTGTCAGAAAAACTGAAGAAACAGGATATGACGGAACTGCTGAAGAAAATTCGCCAGCTGACAGGAAAAAATGACCGGGAACTGGCAGATTCGGTTCTCGAAGTCAGCATAGGGGCAAACAGGCAGATAGTGGAAGAGTTGAAAGGAGATGCTAGTATGTGCCAGGCGTTAATGGAGATCATGGAACCACAGTTATTATTAAGGGACGAAGAAAAGATAAATGAAGGATTGCAGAAAGGATTGCAGAAAGGATTGCAGAAAGGAATTCAGGGAACCATAGATGCGCTTCGTAAATTTGGGCACGGAGATTTAGAGATCAAAGAAACTATCATAGAAGAGTACGGCCTTTCTGAAGAGGAGGCGGCAAGATATTTTTAGGAGATTGTTTTGAAACTATCATGGATTAAAAAGTCTATGCATGATTATGCTGCATAGGCTTTTATTATTAGATTCAGAAGAAAATGAAGAATTTACAAAGTAATAAAGTGACTGATGGCATTGGGGCACGCCGGAATGTCATATTCTTTTGTGTATCGAATTATAATGCAGACTCCATAAAGTTAAGGGGGTTCTTATTTTTCCAGTATAAAGAAAGATATAAAAAAGAATTGAGAATTTCTCTAAAATTAAGTATAATAAAGAAAAAGGAGAAAGTCACGGATTTAACAGGAGGGATACTATGGGGTGTGGTAAGAGAACTATTAAAAGGGTTTTGTGTATTTTGCTGATGCTGATACTTAGCTTTAGCGCGATACCATTTCCGGAACATGAGGTAAACGCGGCTGCTACAAGGGAGTACACGATAAAATCGGTCACTACTGCGGGAGAAAGTGACAAATTTACGTATTACCCATCAAGCGGATGGGGACAGGGAAAGCAGATAGACGAATATTTTACTTCTAAATCTGTACAGACACAGGTAGAGGAAGGCACGGAAGCATCGGATATTTATTATACGGTTAATTTTTCTGGAACGGGAATTGCGCTGTATGGGTACAAAGATCCGGGACATGGGGCAACGGTAAAAGTTTTTATCGACGGGGAAGAAAAAACGGACTTTGACAGTTACGCACAAAGTAGAAGCGCCAGCGATGTATTGCTTTGGAGTATTGTTGGATTGGATAACGGAGAACATACGTTAAAAGCTCAGGCAACCGGAAGCAAAAACGCTTCGGCGACGAACAGCCATATAGAAGTGACCAAGGCAGTCGTGACCGTCCCGATTGAACAGGTTCCGGCAACGAAATTTGCCTTTACAGACGAAACCTGCACGATCCGGGTAGATGAGTCAAGAGATCTTGAGTATGTCCTTGAGCCGGAAAATGCATATGCTCCGGAAGACTTGCAATTTGTATCCGACGACGCATCTGTGGCATCTGTGGATACATCCGGAAGGATTACCGGAAAGAAAGTTGGCGCGACGCGCATTACGGCGTCTTCAGAAAGCGCTGGATTATCAGACAGCATAGAAGTAACTGTGTTAGAGAAGCTGGGAGACATCGACGCGACCTATGTAGACAGTGGAGACCAGTATCAGCAGAAGGCTTACGCAGGTCTTTTAGCCGGAAGCAGAAAGTTCAGCGAACGGGTTTGGGCATGGAAAAATGACAAGGCAGTTGCGGAAATCGCAGTAATGAGCAAGCAGAAAGCATTGGAAGACGTCTCAGTCAGCATATCGAACTTAAAAGGATATGGCGCGGTCCTTCCCGCTTCTTCGGTAAAGCTTTCTTTTGTCAGAGAAGTCAAGGCATATACCGGTCATGCCGGATGGTATGCACAAAATAAAGCAGGGACAATGCCGAGCGGACCAAGAGAATATTATCCGGAGGTCATTTATTCCGATGATCCTGTCTCCATGGACAGCGAGAGACTGCAGCTTGTATGGGTGGAAGCCTCCGTTCCGAAAGATGCGCTTGCGGGCATTTACAAAGGCACGATAACCATTTCGGCCGGAAACACTGATGAGACAATAGAGCTGGACTATACGCTTGAGGTTTTGGACGCGGTGCAGCCGGATCCGCAGGATTATGATTTTGACGTTGAGTATTGGAGCCATCCGTACAATGTGGCTTACTATTATGAGGTAGAGCCATTTTCGGAGGAACATTTAGAGCTGTTAAAGCAGCATATGGAACTCTATAAAGACCTGGGTGGCCATGCGATTACGGCAAGCATTGTAGAAGAAGCATGGGGCGGCCAGACGTACGGCGGTGGAAATGATATTCATTATCCGTCTATGATCAAATGGATTAAGAATGCGGACGGAACATGGGAATTTGATTATACAGATTTTGATAAATGGGTTGAGTTGAATCTTGAAATTGGAATCGCAGATAAGATTATTTGTTACAGTATGATGCCGTGGGATGGCATTGTGAAATATACAGACAGGGGAACAGATACGGTCAAATCTATGACAGCCAATCCGGCAAATGCCACGCAGTACGCACAGGTATGGCAGCCGTTTCTGGAAGATTTTGTAGCGCATCTTGACGAAAAGGGTTGGTTTGACCGGACCTACATAGGTTTTGATGAACGGTCCAATATGGGAACGTCATTTGATTTAATTGATTCCGTAAAAAATAAAGACGGGAAAGCATTGAAAAAATCCGCTGCATTTAATGATTTTTCAGACAATCTGGGCGTTTTCAACAGGCTGGATTATGCTTCTGTTGGACTTCAGCAGATTCGTCAGAACCTGGCGGGATTTAAGCAGCAGATTGCGACAAGAAGAGAAAATAACCAAAAGCTCACGATGTATACGGCGACAGAACATGTGCCGAATAGCTTTACGAAGTCAAACCCGGTGGAAAGCTACTGGACGATTATGTATGCCGGCTCGTTAAATACGACGGGATTTTTGCGGTGGGCATATGACGCGTGGGTGGCCGATCCGCTGGAAGAGTCTACGCATTCTTCATTCCCGGCGGGCGATTGTTTCCTGGTATACCCGTCGGAACAGGAAGATGAAGTAAAAGAAAGTAAATTCTCCTTACGTCTGGCAAAGCTGGACGAAGGCGTTCGAGACATTAATAAGCTTTATCTCATGCGGGAAAAATCGGATGAGATGGCGGCTGGAGTGACAGAGATTCTGAGCCATGTCAAAGGCGATAGAATCAACGACTATGAATACAGTACAATGGCTAAAACAGACAACTGGGGACGTGAGGCAAAATGGCTGACCGAAAACGGTAAAAATTTAATGCTTTCAGATATGAAAACAGTCAAAGAGGAGATTTATAATCTCACCAAGGATTACATTGCGCAGGAATATCCGGACCGTATTCAGGAGATAGAATTGCCGAAGCCAGACAAAACGGAATTTGAGCCGGGCGAAGTTGTGCAGTTTCCGGTCGTAGTGCAGCCCGCATCAGCAGCAGGCTCTGTTCGCTGGAGCAGCAGCGACGAAGCAGTGGCTTCCGTGGATAAAAACGGACGGATTACCATGAAAAAAGAGGGAAAAGCAACGATTACGGTTTGTTCTCCGGAGAATGCCAATATCATTGAACAAAGCGTGGAAATTATCGTTAAAACGCCCGAAGCAAAGAAACCGCTTTTGCAGCAGATACAAGCCGCTTCCGGTCTGAAACAGGGAGATTATACGGCAGAAAGCTGGGCGGCGCTTCAGAAAGCGCTGGAAGAGGCCGAAAATGTACGCAAAAATCCGCAAAGCCAGCAGGAGGATATTGATCGGGCGCTGAATGCTTTGAAAGACGCCATTTCGAAATTGGCGCCGGCAGTGAGTGATCCGGGAAAACCAAACGATCCGGTCGTGGAAGATCCAATCAAAGAAAGCGGGATTTATGAGAATGAAAACTATAAATATAAGATCACAAGCCTTGAAAAACAAACGGTTGAGGTTGTGGGCACGACGAATTCAAAACTCAAAAAAATCGTGATCGGAAAGAGCGTAACGCTTGGCGCGAAAAGCTTCCAAATAACGTCCATCAAAGCTTCTGCATTTAAAAACAATAAGAAAATAACAGAGGTTAAGATTGGAACCAATGTAACGAGTATTGGCAACAGCGCTTTTGAAAAATGTATCAAGCTGAAAAAAGTTACGATTAACAGCAAAAAGTTGACGCAAATCGGAAAGAAAGCATTTGCCGGCTGCAAGAAATTGCGATCTGTAGTAGTTAAGAGCAAAAAAGTGAAGAAAATCGGCAAGGGAGCTTTCAAAGGAATTCACAAAAAAGCAGTTGTGAAGATCCCCAAAAGCAAAAAATAAAAGGCTTGCGCCAGACATCTAAATATATTCATAGAAGCAAAGCAAAAAGAAGTTTTGGAGCAAAAACTCCGAAACTTCTTTTTATACAAAGAGGCGATCCGACCCCCTGGGCTATTCGCATGGAGTGACAGAAAATTTGTAGTCCTTTTGGCTTCCCGCCGGCAGATGCTGCACATATTTTTTCTCCAGCATATTTGTATTTGGCACCTGGTCCAGCGTTCCGGCGCACCATGGCTCAATACAAAGGAAAGGCGCTTCTTTTCCGATTGGCGTCCAGAAGGCTACCGATAAATAATCCGGGAAATCAAAACGGATTCCCTTTCTGGTATTTTTGTGAATCAGTTTTACTGTGCGCTGATTTAAATTTTCAAAAAGAATTGCATCATTGTCAAACATAGGGTAATTCAAGGAAACGTCTGCGACGTTTTCGTCTTCAAAATGGAGTATATAATCGGTAAATGACGCCCCTTCCTCCATTGGGCAGAAAAAGCCGGGATGTCCGCCGATTAAAAACGGCATGGCATCCGTTCCCTGGTTGGAAACGCCATAAATCACCTCTAAAGAGGGGCCGGTCAGCCGGAACGTAACGCTGAAAACAAAATCATAAGGATACACGGATAACGTTGCGTCAGTTGCTTTTGTAGTAAGTTTCACAAAATCTTTTCCCTGTTCCGCGATTTCAAATTCCGCGTCTTTGACAAAACCGTGGCGTGGGAGCGCATATGAGTTTCCATGAATGGTAACTGTTTCCGGAACAGGGCCTACATAGGGGAATAAGACGGGGGAGCATTTTGCCCAGTAGGCAGGGTCTTTCTGCCACATATATTCTTTGCCCAAAGATGTTTGAAAAGATAATAGTTCAGCTCCATGGGTCTGGCAGACGGCCGACGCAAAATCATTTTGAATAGAAATAGTCATTGAAATCCCTCCTGAAATAATATTTTTATACCGCTATTATAACAGGATCAAAGGAGAAACGCCATACCGGCAGAAATGATAAATCTTGACAGCACAAAAAGAAAATGTTAGTTTTAAAAGAAAAATCAGGAGAAATCAGAAATGAGTGAAAAAACAATACCTTATAAAATTTATCTGGATGAACACGAAATGCCAAAACAATGGTATAACGTGCGCGCAGATATGAAACATAAACCGGCGCCTCTTTTAAATCCGGCGACTTTAAAGCCAATGACACAGGAAGAGCTTTCTGCCGTATTTTGCACGGAATTAGCCAAACAGGAACTGGATGATACGACGCCTTATATTGACATACCGGAAGAAATTGCAGGATTTTATAAAATGTATCGTCCGTCTCCTCTAATCCGGGCGTACTGCCTTGAAGAAAAATTAAAGACGCCCGCCCATATTTATTATAAATTTGAAGGAAACAACACCAGCGGCAGCCATAAATTAAATTCTGCGATCGCGCAGGCTTATTATGCGAAAAAGCAGGGCTTAAAAGGCGTAACCACAGAAACCGGAGCCGGTCAGTGGGGAACGGCGCTTTCTATGGCATGTTCCTATTTTGAATTGGATTGCAGGGTATACATGGTAAAAGTATCTTATGATCAGAAACCGTTTCGCCGCGAAGTTATGCGGACGTATGGAGCAAGCGTAACGCCGTCTCCTTCAGAAACAACCCAGGTGGGCAGAAGGATTTTAGCCGAACATCCTGGGACAAGCGGAAGCCTTGGCTGCGCAATTTCAGAAGCTGTAGAAGCTGCGTCAGGAACGGAAGGATACCGTTATGTATTGGGGAGCGTTTTAAACCAGGTGCTTCTTCATCAGTCTGTTATTGGACTGGAAACCAAGGCTGCGCTTTTGAAATATGGCATTGAGCCGGATATTATTATTGGATGCGCCGGAGGCGGATCGAATCTGGGCGGCTTGATTTCTCCGTTTATGGGAGAAAAACTGCGCGGAGAGAAAGATTATCATTTTATTGCGGTAGAGCCCGCTTCCTGCCCAAGCTTTACCAGAGGTAAATTTGCATACGACTTCTGCGACACCGGAAAAGTATGCCCGCTTGCCAAAATGTATACATTGGGAAGCAGCTTCATTCCTTCTGCAAATCACGCCGGAGGCCTTCGCTATCATGGAATGAGCACGGCGCTATCCCAGCTGTATGCCGACGGGCTGATGGAAGCGCGGTCCGTGGAGCAGACCGGCGTATTTAAAGCTGCGGAACAATTTGCAAGAGTGGAGGGAATCCTTCCGGCTCCGGAAAGCGCCCACGCAATTTGTGCGGCGATGGAAGAAGCGCAGAAATGCACTCAAACAGGAGAAGAGAAAACAATTGTATTCGGACTGACGGGAACGGGATATTTCGATATGGTTGCATATGAAAAATTCCACAATGGGGATATGGAGGATTATATACCGACTGATGAGGATTTAGAGCCAGGTTTTTCGTCCCTGCCACAGGTAGAGTAATACAAATAACTGAATTCAGGAGCTGTCCCGTTGTTGATGGGACAGCTCATTTCGGTCAATGAGGTGAAATGCAATGAAAGATATACGAATTTTAACGGGAAAACGAACCGTTTTCTCCTCCGATCGCGTAATAGAGATATTAAGGGAAAAACAGATCTATGCGCAAAAAGAAGAAGTTATTAAAATCGTGGAAGAAATGCGTATGCCTATGCAGATGCGGATGCATACAAAAGCGGCGCTTTCCATAGCCGGGTGGAAGCAGGGATACGTATTGGACGTCATTCTGACTGCCGGAAACGGCATTGAAAGTCTGGCTGCAAAATATGCCGCCGGAGACGATCGGTTAAGAACTGCTGTGGTTTATGCTATGGCGGAAAGCGGCCTTGAGGATTTTGAACAGCAGGTCCTTTTGCAGGCATCTGCGATTTGTCGTGAGGAAGGCTTTGAAATTGCAGCATGTATGCCAAATGAGGCGGCAGACGCTGCTTTATTGGAACGGGAGCTGTATGAAAGGCTGGACGCCGGACGGACGCTTGGCATTCGAAAAACAGATGAGGCCAAACGAGGCGGCGGCAAACCCATATACCGCAGGTATAAGCTGACGGAAACGGCTTCCGAAGGACAGGGAGAAGAGCAGAGGGAGCATTCGATAACGCTTTTGGCAGAAGAAGAAACAACACATCAGGCTCATACAATATCTTGTGCAAAAGGCAGCAGTCTGTTACAGGCGCTGCGGGAACAAAATATTATGCCGCCGTCCTACTGCGGAGGAAGGGGCACATGTGGAAAATGCAGGATAACGGTAAAAGAGGGCAGCCTTCCGGTTACCCTTGAGGATCAAAAGGCGTTTACCCGAGAGGAGCTTCGAACCGGACACAGACTGGCGTGTAAAGCCGTGCTGCAAAACGATCTTACGATTTGTATTGCGTCTGCAAAAGAAGAGTTTGCGGTTCCCCAAAATGATGCGTTGGAAGGGATCCAACCGGGCGCAGACAATTCATACCAAACCGGCGATTATGGAATTGCCATAGACATCGGAACAACGACTCTGGCATTTGCGCTTGCAGATCTAAAGACAGGCCAAATACAAAATACGCATACGGCTGTCAATTCGCAGCGCAAATTTGGCGCCGACGTTATCAGCCGGATTTATGAGGCGGAGCAGGGGCGGCAAAAACAGCTGCAGCAATGCATCCGGGAGGATCTTTGGAACGGAGTCGAAGCGCTGCTTGAGAAAAACCGCGAAAAAGTGCGGAAGCTGCATCATATCGTAATTGCCGCAAATACCGTAATGCTTCATTTGCTGCGAGGATACTCCTGTGCTGGATTTTGCCGGCAGCCATTTCGGGCAGTGTCGTTAAAGAAAGAAGAGATCACATTTGCAGAAGCGTTTGGAAAACCGTTTGGGCATTCGTTTCAGCCAAAAGTAACGCTCTTGCCCGGAATTTCTCCATTTGTTGGCGCGGATATTACGGCAGGCCTTTTTGCATGCGGCATTGCCAAAGAAGAGCAGCCGGCGCTGTTTTTGGATCTTGGGACAAACGGCGAAATGGCGCTCAAAACAGAAAAACAGCTTTTTGTAACTTCTACGGCTGCGGGTCCTGCCTTTGAAGGAGGAAACATCAAATGGGGAATGGGAAGCATTCCCGGCGCAATTTCAAAAGTCAGGATTCGAAACGGCGCCGCTGAAATTGAAACCATCCGGCAGACGCCCCCTAAGGGCATTTGCGGGACGGGAGTAATTGAGGCGGCGGCCGAATTGTGGACGGCAGGAATGATAGATCATACAGGCAGACTGGCCGGGGAATACGCCAAACAAGGCTATCCGCTGGCCCAAACAGAGTCTGGCGAATGGATTGTATTTACGCAGCAGGATATGCGGGAAGTCCAGATGGCAAAAGCCGCAATCCGGGCAGGAATAGAAATCCTTTGTATGCGGTCCGGCGTAACGCACGCGCAGATTGGCCGCGTATGTCTGGCAGGAGGATTTGGTTATTTTTTAAATATAGAGAAAATGGCATCCGTCGGCATTTTGCCCAGGGAGCTGGCAGAAAAAACGACTGCCGTGGGAAATAGTTCGTTAAGAGGCGCGCTTATGCACTTAATGGAACAAAACTCTTCCGTTATGCAGAAAATGGCCGAGGAAGCAAAGGAAATATCGCTTGCGGACGATAAAAGTTTTTCGGAATTGTATTTAAACTATATGAGGTTTTAAAAAATTACTTGACCTGTCGTAGTAATTGTGTTAAGTTATACTTATAAAATTACTACGACAGACATAGTACATTTGCGAAGGAGGGAAGTGAAGATGATAAGCAGTGATGGGATACGCGGTTATAACGATATGATCATACTTTGCCTGATTCTGTCAGAACCTTCCTACGGTTATGAAATATCAAGGGCGATCAAGGTACGCAGCGAGGGCAAATATGTGATCAAGGAGACGACGCTGTATTCTGCATTTACCAGGCTGGAAAAAAACGGATATATTCAGTCGTTTTATGGAAGCGAGACAAATGGAAAGCAGAGAACCTATTACAAAATTACCGAAGCCGGAAAGCAGTACTACCGGGAGAAATGCAGCGAATGGGATATGACAAAGGAAGTCGTAGAAAAGTTTAAAATATAGGAGGATACGATGGAGACAATTATTAGCTATCTTGATAACTTATTTCGAGCCTATCCCGATACGGAAAAAGTCCGTAAAGCAAAAGAAGAGCTGCTTGGAATTATGGAAGATAAATATTATGAATTAAAAGCAGAAGGAAAATCAGAAAACGAAGCGATCGGCATTGTAATTTCTGAATTTGGAAGCATGGATGAGATTGCCTTTGAACTTGGATTCGAAGAAGAGAAGACGGAATCCAAGCAGACATGCGGCGATGACAAGGAAAGCGTAAGGCTCTCATCTGACCAGGCGAAAGAGTATCTTAGGGCCGAAGAAAAGTTTGGGATCAAAATAGGAATTGGCGTGGCGCTTTGTATTTTGTCGCCGTGCCTAAGCGTAATTATGGATGTGTTTTGCGTTTTGGGCTTTGTATCGCATGGCATTGCCGATTCTTTTGGCGCGGTCGGGTTGTTCTGTGTGGTAGCGGCAGCGGTTGGTATTTTGATCACCAGCGGCATGGCGCACGACAAATACGACAGGTACAAAAGGGGGAGGATTATTTTAGACAGCGGGACAAAAACACTGCTTACAGAAGAGTTTGAGACTTATCAGCCCGTATTTGGCAGAATGATCGCATGCGGCGTTATTTTGTGTATTTTAAGCGTTGTACCGGCGATTCTGACAGAAGGTTTTTTTGGCAGTACGTTTTTCGCGTGGACGGAGAATTTATCAGCGCTTAGCCTGTTTGGCTTTGTAGCCGCCGGAGTTTACCTGTTCATTACGGCCGGGATAAAGCAGGGGGCATATGAAACGCTGCTTGGAACAGGCGGCCACAGCGTGAAGAAAAAGAAGAAAAAAGATAAGTGGATCAGCATTATTGCTTCGATTTACTGGCCCATCGTTACGGCGGTATATTTAAGCGTCAGCTTCGTTACGATGGATTGGGGGAGGACATGGATCATTTGGCCGATCACAGGCATTCTCTTCGGTGGGATCAGCGCAGTTATTTCACAACTTTTAAATCAGGAAGAACGGTGATAAAAGCCGTTCTTTTTTTATCTTTTAAAATATAATATTGACAGATGCGTTATATCTGTATATACTGTTTATATACAGATGAAGGCGGTGAACCATGAACATTATCATAAGAAATTCCAGCGGGCAGCCCATTTATGAACAGATATACGGACAGATCAAGGAATGCGTCTTAAACGGTTCCTTAGAAGAAGGAGATCTGCTTCCTTCCATCCGGGGGCTGGCAAAAGATCTGCGTATCAGTGTGATTACGACAAAACGGGCTTATGACGAGTTGGAGCGGGAAGGTTATGTTCATGCCGTGGCTGGAAAGGGCTATTATGTAGCAGGGACTGACCGTGAGCTGATCCGTGAGGAAAATTTAAAGAAAATAGAAGCTCACATACAGGCAATCCGCCAGTTGGCGGCCAGCTGCGGCATAGGCAGAGAAGAGTTAATTGAGATGTTTTACGCATTGGAGGTTGAGGAATGAACGCAATAGAAATGAGCCATGTTACAAAAACGTACCCGTCATTTACATTAAAGGACGTCAGTCTGACGCTTCCAAGCGGCTGCATTATGGGGCTGATCGGAGAAAACGGAGCCGGGAAAAGCACAGTTATTAAATTATTGATGAATGCTGCTAAAAGAGACGGGGGAGACATCAAAATTTTAGGAAATGACAATACAAAAAAAGATTTTGTAAAAACAAAAGAGGAGATTGGGGTTGTTTTAGACGAAGCCTACTTTCCGGAAATGCTGAATGCCAAAAAAGTATGCAATGTGATGAGGCGCGTATACAGAAATTGGGACGAAGAGACGTTTTACCGCTATATACGACGATTTCAACTGCCGGAAAAGAAAATTTTTAAAGAGTATTCCAGAGGTATGAAGATGAAGCTGGCAATCGCAGCCGCTTTGTCGCATCAGGCTAAGCTTTTAATCTTGGATGAAGCGACCAGCGGACTGGATCCGGTTGTAAGAGATGAAATTTTAGAGATTTTCAATGAGTTTACAAGGGAGGAAAACCATACGGTTTTGCTGTCTTCACACATCATCAGTGATCTGGAAAAAATCTGCGATTACATTGCCTGTCTGCATCGGGGCCAGCTGTTGTTTTGTGAAGAAAAGGACCGGTTGATAGAAGAATGTGGAATTATACGCATGACAAAAGAAGATGCGAAGAAAATACCAAAGCAAGTCATTCTTGGGAAAAGAGAAAACAAATACGGAACAGAGCTTTTGGTCAGACGATGCAATGTTTCAAATTCATACGAGATTGAGAAAACCAACATGGAAGAAATTATGCTGTTTTTATTACAGAACCGGGAGGTATAGCATATGCTTGGACTGATTTTAAAAGATATGTATACAATTCTAAAAGAGATGAAACTATTTATTGTGGCGATCATCGTGTTATCTTTGTTTGTGAGAAATGACTTTTTAAGCGGATATATGATATTTTATGCGGCTCTTTTTCCGACCGCGGCATTTGGATACGATGAAAGAGCAAAATGGAACAAAATGGCAGATATGCTTCCGGTTTCAACCGGGCAAATCGTAGGAACAAAATACTGGATCGGCTTTTTGTCAATTTTTGTCAGCAGCATTTTTGCTGTTTCGGCGAAAATCATAACTGCGTCAGGAAAGGCAGTTGCTTTGGAAGTATGGGCTGTCATATGGATTATCGTATGCGTTGCGCTCTTAGTTCAGGCAGTTTATCTGCCAATTGTATTTGGAATCGGCGTGGAAAAAGGACGGCTTTGTTTTATACTGGTTATTGTCGTATGTTCTTTTGCTTCCGCGTCTTTGTGGAGCAATATAGAGTTGCTTGCGGTCAAGCCGGCTTCCAATCTGATTATGGCTGGCGGTATGCTTTTTGCGGTATTCGCAAACTGGGTTTCCTATTGCGTTTCAAAAAGAGTCTACCGGTACAGGGAGCAATAGAGAAATTTCTCGTTTTGCAAATATGACCTATTAAAATATGGAGCCGAAAATTCGGCTCCATATTTTATGTTAGTGTCGGCTTATTTCAGTTTTTTAACGTTCATGCCGGCTTTTTTTACTTTTTGTAAGAATTTCTTGTTTTTTCTTAATGGCTTCGGCACTTTAACTGTCTTCACTTTAGATCCTTTAAAGGATTTCTTTGCAATGGTGGTGACGGTTCCTTTGAAGGTTACAGTCTTGAGTTTGGTGCATTTGGAAAATGCTCCTGCTTCGATTTTCTTAACCTTCTTTCCAATGGTAACGGACGTCATTCTCTTGCAGTTAGCAAATGCGTTTTTGCCAATGGAAACAACGTTTGCGCCGATGGTGACGGATTTCATTTTGCCGTTCTTAAATGCGTTTGCAGCAATGCCGACAACCGTATAGGTTTTGGAATCGATCACAACTTTGTCCACTTTTACTTTTTTCGTGGTTTTCTTATCGCCTGTTTTGAGGATTACCGTTGCCGCTGCCGGATCTTCAATCGTATACGTTGCGTTGCCGACCGTTTTCACTTCGCCTTTCTGCGGGCCTGCCGGTGGCGTGAATACAGGAGTCGTATCCTCAACCAGTTTGCTCTGCGCCGCTTTGAGGGCTGCGAGCGCCGCCTCCAGGTCCTTCATGGAAGGATTAGCGGAAGCCACCAGATCCTGCGCAGCTTTCAAAAGTCTCTGGTATTCGGTCCAGTTGGCGTCATTTTTGTATTTTTTCGCGCTTACGGCGTTTACAATTGCATTGATTTGAGCTGTTGCGGCGGCTTTATCCACTGGTTTCGGCTGAATGTTGTTAAACGCCGCAATCAAATCTTCTTTTGCTTTGTCAGCGGCTTTTACAGCGCTGTCTGTTGTAATCTCGTTTGCTTTCGCCAATGCATCCTTATAAACTTCCAATGCATTGCTTGGAGCGTCCGCTTTCTTTTCGTAGTACTTATCAATGTCTTCCGCAGGGATGACGTACTCTGCGATTTCGTTCTGGAAGTCTTCCAGAGAGGAAAGCGTTTTCTCTGTCAGGCTGCCGGCTGCGTCTTCCAATGCCTGGATTGCGGTTTCGACATCCAGCTTTGTGAAGGAGTCTGCCTCTAATAAATCTTTTACCGCTTGCAGCGCGTCTGCAAAGGCGCTCCAGTTATTATAATACTTGGAGCCGTTGGGGTCATCGAATGCTTTAACTTTGTCTAATGCGCCGTTTAATGCGGTCTGCGCCTGATCTGCCGTCATTTCTATCGGCACCAGAACATCGTCTTTGGCGATGCTGCTCTTTGCAGCGTCAATTGCTGCCTTGGTAATTCCTGCGAAGTCCTCGCTGTCCAGAGACCTTAAAAGCGCTGCGACAGCGTCTCTTGCATCGGTCAGCAGTTGGATGCTTGCTGTCGTGTAATAATCTGTATACTTTGTAAAATCTTCATCTTTGATTTTGTTGTATTCCGTTGTAAGAGAAGCTTTTCCGGCTGCCACTTTGTTGGCGTCCGTGTCAAATGCATTAAACGCATTCTGTAAATTCTGCGCTGCCGTCTCATTGAAAGGAGCATATCCTTCATCGTCGGTAGCGAATTGACTGTTATTGTTGTCGAGCAGTTTTTGAGCCTCATAAAGCGCGCCCGGTTCAGAGAAAGCAAAGGCTGTCCATGAATCTTCATAATAAATGTGGTCTGCGTTCATGTTTTTCAGTTCATCCACTTTAAATTCCAGAGGCGTTTTGTCATAACCTATTTTTTTGCAAACAATATGTCTTGCACGCAGAATCTCGCCTTTCGTAGACAGGGAGACACTGCCGGAAAGACCGGTAACGTCTACGGAATTCGCTTTTGAAATCAATTCAACGGTTTTTTCTTCCGGATCTGCATCAGCTTCCGAATCTCCTTCAGCGGCAGGCGCTTCGGAGGAAGCGGCGGCTGGAGTGTAGGTCACGTCTGCAGTAAGCTCATGATTCTCATCGATTGTCATAGAGATCTTATAATCCTGTTTGTTTGCAATGGGAGGAAGATTGCTTCCTGTAATTTCTGTGTCCGTTCCATTCCAGTTATAAGACCATTTGCCGTCTTTTATGCCGATTTTAAAGCTTTTTGCGTCCTGGTGGTTTCCGTCATAATTTCCTAAAATTCCAATGGAGCATTCCTTGCCATTTCCTACGGTATACGGACGCAATACGCCGGAAACGGTTCCCCGATCGAAATCGGTTACTAATTTGTTGTAAATGGAAGCCTCAAAGTCTGTATTTCCTGCATGTTCGGCTTTTTTTCCAAGGGTTGCATATGTATAGCCGTCACCGGTTTTGCTTGGCGCAAGAATATCTTCAGGATTTGCGCCTTCTTTTGGAGAGGTCCAGCCGCATTCGCTATAGTCAAGCAGAGTAAGTGGTTCTTTATAATCATCGGCCGTATAATCCTCAATGGAATTATTTTCACCCGCTTCTGCTGGCTTCAGGGCGCCTTTCATAACATTGACAATATCCATCTTGGTAATGCCCATGATATTGCCGTTTGGCTCAGGATTGAGCTGACCTCTATCTGTTCCGGCTACAAATCCCAGATGGATGGGAAGCTGATGCTCATCTGCATACTTTCTTAAATCACCAAATACTTTAAAATCTACGACATCTTCCGCTGCAGAATTGGCTTCGGTTTGTTCTTCTAAAGCTGCATTTCCATCCTCGTCAACGGTTCCCGTACATTTTGCGACTCTGATTCGGATATGGGTAGAATCCTCATAAACAACCGTAAGCCGGACATATGTCTCGTCCGCCGGTTTTACATTATTAAATGCAGGTTCCCATCTGTTATGCGATTGTCCAGCAGTATCCAGATAATTTCCGCTAGCGCTGTCATACTGTACCCATCCTTTATCATTTAGTCCGTTCATCCATTGCATGTACCAGTTTCCGTTAAATCCCAGAAATGTCCAATGCGTTGCATCTACGTACTTAAGCATGATGCCAAGACGAATTCCATTTTTTTTGACGGAATTTGCCGGCGGATAAAGTACGAACCGCATAACACGGCGGGAATCAGGCTGTGAGGAAATGTCGATGTTTTTAGCGTAGACACATGCGGGCGCATCTGTTTCTGCGTATGAAATCTTATTGTCATTTCCATCTGTAGCAGAAGATGTCAGTCGCCATGTCTGCAGACCTTCACCGACATAAAGTGTTCTGCCAAAATTTTGAAATGCCTGTTCGGACATGGCATTCAGCCAATTCTTCTCTTCCATTACAAACTTGTTGTTTTCGTTTGTGTACATCCACTGCCGTGTAGTTTCAGTGAAGACAGTTGGAGCTGCTTTGGCTGACAATGGGTTGCCTGGCAAAATTGTTGTTACAGCAACTGCTATAGCAAGTGTTTTGGCCAGAATAGCTTTTAACTTCATAATATTAAATCCTCCTTTTTTTGCTATATTTTCTATAGCTATACATGTTTTATGATTATACAACAATTATACTATAATTTCAATTGAAATTTTTGCCATTGGTAAAATTGGAAAAATATAATTATGTGAAGTTAATCACAGGAAAAAGCTTTTGAAATCATATAAAAGTAAAAAAACAGGAACTCTTAGAAAATGGAGTTCCTGTTTAGGATGTTATTTTATAATTTGTACTTTTTTCCCCTGGCCTTTATTGGAAAGGATTTTCGCATAAGCTTTTAATTTTTTGGCCGGAACTTTGATTTTTGCATTTTTATGAATGCCTTTCCAGGCATTTTTCCCTACTTTATTTAGAACTTTGCTCTTAATAATGATGTTTTTCAAAGCTTTGCAGTTCATAAAAGTTTTTTTGCCGATTGTTTTTAATTTGGAGCTCTTGATGGCAGCCTTTTTTAATTTGCTGCATCCTGCAAATGCGCTGTCGCCAATTGTTTCCACATTTTTACCGATCGTTGCGCCGGAAGCTTTTTTGCAGTTTTTAAAAGCAGATGCGGAGATAGCGGTTACTTTATATGTCACGGAATCAAAATCAACAGTATCCGGAACCAGGATGTGGGCAGCCGTTTTTGATTGGATGCCGACAATTTCCGCCTTTTGCCGTGCGATACTTGTAATTTTATAAAAATACCCGTTATTTTCATAAAACTTCCCTTCCAAAATTTGTACGTCGTCCGGTTGATTTTTCAGATTGGCATAGGCTGTTTCTGCATCGGTAAGTATTTTTATAATTTCTGCTGAAATAAATTGCTTTTGTTTGTCGGACAATGCGTTATACGCGGTTCTTGCGGCGGTAATTTTTTGCAGACTTTCTGTTGTCGCCATGACTGTCCCAATTGCATGAATCTTTGCGATTACTTTTTTGGCGGCCTGTTGGTCTGATGCAAAATCCACAGCTTCAAAAAGAATGTTTTTGACATCGTCTGAAATTAACTGCTTTTGCTCGCGCGTTATAGCGTTGTAAGCGGTTTGGGCGGCGAAAGCCTTTTCGCAGTATTCGTCTGTGTCTTCGATTGTTTTCAGCTGGAGGATCTGACGAATTATATTTTCCGCGGCATGTTGGTTAATGGCGTTTTCTGCATCCAGCAATAACGACAGTTTATTGTTGGGAATTAAAAGCTTTTGTATGTCTGTCAGAGATTCGTAAGCGGTCCGTAAAGCTTTGATTTCTTTCTCATACTTCGTTACGTCGTCATAGGATGAAATTGAATCAAGCAGTTTAGCCGTGTCGCTGGCGGCTTTTTCATCGCTTTCCGTCTGCGATTCGCTGGTAAGAGGAATTTCCCATTCTGCAAAAGTAACGTGTTTCGCAGAGTTTCCTTTTATATTTGCAGTAATCTTTATTGCATACCGCTTCTTAGAAGGAACATGGATGGTTATTTCATCTTCGTTGAGACCGGAATTTTTTTCGTAGGACTTTCCATGGACATCTGTTAAAACGACGGTATAGTCTCCGATTTGTCCGCCTTCATATGCCGCGCTTACAGCGGCTCTGCTTACCGTAATGGAATCGTTTGTATCGGATATTGCGATTTCAGGGCGTTCATCGCTGCTTTCTCTGGTGTAAGAAAACTGGTATGCAAGATTGGAAAGGAGCGTATTCGTATTCAGGCCGCATTCGGTGACAAACTGCTGAAACATTCTAAGCTGTCCCGCACTGCCGGGATGCAGACTTCCGTCTCCAAAATAATAGCCGGATGTATACAAATAAGGATATGCGCTAAATTCCTGATTCCATTGCGTGTACTGATCGATCAGGAGAATGTTTGCATCGTTATCCGCAATGGCTTTCATCTGTTCTGCGGCTTTTGGCGGTCTGCCTGCATAAGTCGGGTTTTTGGCCGGAGTAGGCGTTCGGAATACAATCATTGCGTCCGGATTGGATTTTTTTATAGCGGAGACAATTTCCCTAAGCTGCGAGGCATAGACATCGCTGCTGACCGTATCGTTTGTTCCAAGCATAACGGATACAATGTCCGCTTTGTATTTGCCCATACGCTGTTCGATATTTTGAAGCGTTCTTTCACATGTGGCGCCGGAAACGGCTGTGTTGATCACAAGGTCGTCGGTTCTGGCCAAGTCTTCTTTTATATATTTTTCAAAAATCTGTGCAATGCCGTCGTATCCATGCGTATGCGCCGCGGCATGCGTAATGGAGTCTCCCATAAACAGCCATGTCAGCGAATCGTTTTCAGCCAGCAGTTTGCGCAGGTTATCTTGAAATACGCCTTCGTATTGACTGGCGTTTGCTTTGCTGCCGTCGGCAATAGTTCCGGATACGGCAGAATACTGCGTGGTATTGTCTTTTGAAAGAACGGTCAGTTTGTATTGTTTGTCTGCCGGCAATTCCCGGATTGTAAAAGGATTGCCAAGAGCCGAACCTGTAATGGAGACGCCGTCTATGGAGAGAATATAGTTCCAGGCCATGATCTCGGATTCTTGCGGAATAGCGACCGTAAGCGAATCGGAGGATGACGTTACGGTTGGCGGAATATCAGAATAAATGGCCGGGGCTTCTTCTGCCGTCCAGGAGTCTGAAAGCGCCGGGAAGTTATTCGCAGAGCCGCAGACGCTTTGCGCAAGCTGTTTTGCAATCTCATAGTGACCGTCAGCATTTAACAGGCCGTCTTTTGTCAGCATATTATTTAAAAATTCATTGTTGTCGGTTAAAGACAGATGATCCACAAGCAAAATTCGGTCCGCCTGATCGGAATCTACTTCTGCAACGGTTTTAACGACGTTTCGCGCTGCGTTTGCATACAGGCGGACAAGCTGCGATGTTTTTGTGTCTTTTACGGCATGGGGAAGCTGCAGTACCAGATAGGAATGGTATGCGCCGTTTTCATCCTGCTTCATTTTAAGAGAAATGTCAATAATCTCTTCAAGCGCGTTTTGAAAGGCGTCGATGCCGTTTTCTCCCTGATGGTAGTCTTCCGGGCCGATTGCATAAACGACTGCCCGCGGGAGGGCTCTTTTGATGTAATCGTTCAGATGTTTGGCGAACATCACGGCGTCCTGGCCTTCTTTGGCTGCATTGATAGTATAACGCTGCATCCCCTCCAGCACGGAATTGATGCGTTTTTCCCATCGAATATATTCTTCGAAATGTCCCATATAATTGCGGACGCCTGCAATTTCCCGGAAACGCCCCTGCGTCTCAACGCCGCCGCCAAACAACCAGGTATTGTCGTGGATGCTTGCGTCGAACATACCGGTCGTTACGCGGCCTCCGGTAATGTCGGAAACGTCGTTTACGCCGGAAATGGATATTTGGGAAATTTCACCGTTTAAATTGGAGTAGCTGGGATGTTTAAAATAGCTGTCCGGGGTAAGGCCTCCGATGGCAATGGAATTTATATTCGGACGCCAGTCTGTATAGCCGTCTGCCGTGCCCCCCAAAAATGCGGTAACAAAATTTCGGGTGCCTTTTTCGGTAGAATCATCAGAGGTTATTTTTGCGCCGCCATCCATCTGGCAGACCATTTTGCCGGAGGATATGGAGATGTTTAACGTATGGAATTGCCCGTCAGCAATATTTACGCCCGTATTTTTTTGCCAGTCGGTGCCGTTTTTGTTGGAACCTGTTTCAAAATAAACGACGCCGGATTTTGAAATGATGACAGCAATTGTAGACTGGGCAGTTAAAGCCGATGATGAATTGTTGTTTGTGTCGGATATTTCCAGCAGACTAACATAGTCCGTCGCTGCGTTTGCTAATTTAAACGTAACGGACAGGTCAATGGAGCTTGCGTTTTTGATATGTTCTTTGAAAAGTTCAATGCTGCTTTCGTCTACTTCATAAAAGTCAGATCCGTTAAAAGATGTGTCTGTAAACGCAGTTTTGTCATAACTTAGGCCAAACTCCATAGACACGCCGTTTGTGGAGGAGTTTTCAGTGGTAAATGCATCTGAATGAAGAGATGCCGTATCGGCGTTGACAGCAGAAAGATTTTCCAGGCCGTTGAAGATCAATACGCCGGCAACTGTTAACGCCAGAGCTTTTTTAAACAGTTTCATAACAAGATATTCCTCCTTAAATTGGTTTTTTATTGATAATTATAACAAATATATGAATTACATTCAACAAAAGTTGAATAATAATCAGAACCATCCTCCGTCAAAACTGATGACCTGTCCGGTCAGATAAGCGGGGGATTTTGCCAGTTGAAGGAGAAATGCGGCAGCTTCTTTTGGCGTTGCAAAGTATCCGGAGGGTATTTCGTCTTCCAGCTGACGGCGTTCGGATTCATCGAGGTTTTGATTCATATCTGTATCAATTACGCCAAATGCGGCGGCGTTGACCTGAATATTGCTTGGCGCCAATTCCTTTGCCAGCGCCCGGGTGAAAGCGTTCATCCCGCCTTTTGCTGCGGAATATGCGGTTTCACAAGACGCTCCATATATGCCCCAGTCCGATGAAACATTAATGATTTTACCGGATTTTTGAGAAACCATGTAAGGAATCGCGCATTTGCAGCAGGAAAATACAGAGGTCAGATTGGTAGAAATGACTCGGTTCCAGTCCTCCGGAGACATTTCACTAAGAAGGCCAATATAGGAAATGCCAGCATTGTTGATTAATATATCAATTCCTCCACAAAAAGCTTCTATTTGCCCAAACATATGCGACACAAAAGCATAATCGCTAATATCTCCGCAGCAGCAAAGCGTTTTTACGGAAAATTTTGTTTCGATTATTTTGGAAAGCGCGTTTAGTTCATCAGCGGAATGCATACAGTTTAAAACCAGATAATATCCTTCTTGTGCAAATAATAATGCGGCGGCCTGGCCAATGCCTCTTGAAGCGCCTGTGATAAGTACGGTTTTTTGTTTCATTGAAGGACTCCTTTTGATTTTTATGGGAATGCAGGGGGGGATAACGATTTTCCTTTTTTTTATAGGATTATTGTGCGAAGTGTGGATATTCTCAATATCCCCATACTTCAATTGCTTCGTAGGTATGGCTGTAATGATACCCCAGTTCTTCCGCGAGAGCAAGAGAATGCTCATTTTGTGCGTCCCAGCTCGGATATAGATTTTGTTTTAGGCATTCTAATATCAGTTTGGCTCCGCAGATACGGGCGAATCCTCTTCGGCGGAATTCTTTGCGCGTGTCGATTTCGATTTCAATTCCAGTTTGGTATCTGGAATAGGAGGAGGCGCCGGAGAGAATTTGCCGGTCTTTTTGGATGACTGCGCCAAGGCCAAGTTTACGGTAATCTTCATATTGCGGAAACTGGGAAACTAAATCCGCGCTCCAGGATTTGCTTTTACACATTTCATATATGGGTTTGTCAATTCTGTTCAGTTCGTATCCTTGAGGCAGGGAAGAGATAATTTGCTTTAATTTTTCTTTTTCAAAGATTCCAGGTTCTTTTTTGGTTGCATAACGAAGGACGATTTTGGCCCGGTTTCCATATTGTTTCAGTATGAGCTGTTTCCATTCCAGAGTTTGCGGAATCATAATGATGAAATCTTTGCCTGGATGGCCGGGTTTGAAATCAAGCAGTTCTGCGGACGCTTCCCCTGCAAAAAAGGCAAAGTCTCCAAGCGCTGCCATGGCAGATGACGGATGATTCAAATCGTCGGTATAGATGCTTCCCATCATTCCCTGGAGGCAGGACCATAGGATCGTTTCTTCCCATTTGCCGAATAAAGCGTTGATTTGGGCGCTGCCTGTTGCTTGACAGATCATAAAAACCTCCGTTTTCATTGTAGATAATTATTCAAAAATTTATTGCAGTTTACCACAAAAATAGAGGAATGTCATTGGTTAAATCTTATTTTTTAAAGAAGATACAAAGAAAATGATTGCCAAATAAAATGTTTCATACTAAAATAAAACCAGTGTGCAGCCTGTCTTTTGGAAGAAATTCAGAAGAATGGAAGGAACGCATGAATATTTTGAAAAGGAGATTGATAGGATGAGCTACGTTGACGAGGTGCTTGAGAGGGTAAAAGCAAAAAACGCATCGGAACCGGAATTTCTTCAGGCTGTCGAAGAGGTTTTGGATTCTTTAAGACCGGTTATTGAAGCAAATGAAGAGAAGTATCGCAGAGAAGCGCTGTTAGAGAGGCTGACCGAACCGGACAGACAGTTTAAGTTCCGTGTGCCGTGGGTAGACGACAAGGGTCAGGTTCAGGTGAATACAGGATACAGGATTCAGTTTAACAATGCCATTGGACCATACAAAGGGGGCTTGCGCCTGCATCCTTCTGTAAATACCGGAATTATTAAGTTTTTGGGATTTGAGCAGATTTTTAAGAATTCACTGACGGGACTTCCGATTGGCGGCGGCAAAGGCGGCGCTGATTTTGATCCGAAAGGCAAGTCTGACAGGGAAGTGATGGCATTTTGCCAGAGCTTTATGACAGAGCTTTGCAAATACATCGGAGCGGATACCGACGTTCCGGCCGGAGATATTGGAACGGGCGCAAGGGAAATCGGATTCATGTTCGGACAGTACAAAAAAATCAAAAGCGTATACGAAGGCGTTTTAACTGGAAAAGGACTGACATACGGAGGATCTCTGGCGCGTACGGAAGCTACCGGTTACGGATTGCTTTATATTACACAGGAATTGATGAAGCACCATGGAGAGTCTATGGAAGGTAAGACGGTTGTTGTATCCGGCGCAGGCAACGTTGCAATTTATGCGACGCAGAAAGCGCAGCAGATGGGAGCTAAGGTTGTAACCTGTTCCGATTCAAACGGCTGGATTTACGATTCTGAAGGCATTGACGTTGCATTGTTAAAAGAGGTCAAAGAGGTAAAACGCGCACGTTTGACGGAATATGCAGCGGCAAGGCCAAGCGCGGAATATCACGAAGGACGCGGCGTGTGGCAGATTAAATGTGACATTGCGCTTCCGTGCGCAACCCAGAACGAGCTTTTGATCGATGATGCAAAGCTGCTTGTCGCGAATGGCTGCAAGGCGGTTTGCGAAGGAGCGAATATGCCTACGACGATTGACGCCACCAAATATCTTCAGGAGAACGGCGTATGGTTTATCGGCGGCAAGGCTGCAAATGCGGGAGGAGTCGCTACTTCTGCGCTTGAGATGTCACAGAACAGCGAACGGTTAAGCTGGACGTTTGAAGAGGTGGATTCAAAATTACAGCAGATTATGGTAAATATTTATCACAACATTGATGACGCTGCAAAACGTTACGGACATGAAGGGGATTATGTAATGGGAGCAAACATTGCCGGCTTTGAAAAAGTTGCGGAAGCAATGATTGCGCAGGGCGTTGTATAGAAGTTTTTGTAAAAGTTCAGACGGCAGGAAGAGGTTTCGGAGATATTTTTCCGGAACTTTTTCTTTGTGTTTTTATTGTGGATGAGAATCGTTACTTTCTCCAGAAAATTCTTGACACGCGGGGAAACGTGTACTATACTGTTTAAGTCTGTAAATAGTATAGAAGTGCGAGCCAAAGCCCCGGCAAGCATTTAAACTATAGAATTCTGGCAGAGGAATAACGTCCGGACATACGGGATTCTGTCTGCCGATGTTAAAATGTAAAGCAGTTTTGATGATTTCAAGGAGGGAAACCAATGAAGACATTTGTGGCCAACGTTGCATCCATTGAGAGAAAATGGTACGTGGTGGATGCGGATGGTATGACATTAGGACGTATGGCATCCGAAATTGCCAGAATATTGAGAGGAAAGCATAAACCGATCTTCACACCGTATCATGATACGGGTGATTATGTAATCGTAGTTAATGCAGATAAAATTAAAGTAACAGGTAAGAAACTGGATCAGAAGATTTACTATCATCACTCCGATTATGTAGGTGGAATGAAAGAAACCACATTAAAAGAAATGTTAGCAAAGCATCCGGAGCGGGTTGTTGAATATGCGGTGAAAGGAATGCTTCCAAAAGGACCTCTGGGAAGACAGATGTATAAGAAATTATTTGTATACACAGGTCCGGAACACAAGCACGCAGCTCAGAAACCAGAAGTTTTGACATTTTAATCGGTAAGGAGGTAAATTACAGTGGCGAATGCAAGATATTACGGAACAGGAAGAAGGAAAACATCTGTTGCGAGAGTATATTTAATACCGGGAACAGGCAAAGTTACAATTAATAAGAGAGATATTGACGAATATTTGGGATTAGAGACCTTAAAAGTGATTGTTCGTCAGCCATTGGTTGCAACGGAAACAGCTGATAAATTTGATGTTTTGGTCAACGTAAAAGGCGGTGGATACACAGGCCAGGCCGGAGCAATCCGTCATGGCATTGCAAGGGCCCTGCTTCAGGTAGATGCAGATTACAGACCGATTTTAAAATCAAACGGATACCTGACCCGTGACCCGAGAATGAAGGAGAGAAAGAAATACGGCCTCAAGGCGGCTCGTCGCGCTCCGCAGTTCAGCAAGCGTTAAATTTTATCAAAATGGCTCAAAAAGCCCGGAAAATCAAGGTTTTCCGGGCTTTTGCTTTTGATAGGGTTTGATGCAGTTTGACGCTAAAAAGCCATTTTTCACCAAATTTATAGTGGTTCCCAATAGGATAACCGGGAAAAAAGAGGGCAAAATGAGGGTCAAGTGGTTACAAAATAGGATAACCACAGCTCTGTTTTTGGGGTGTTTCAGAGGTGATTTTTACTCCCTCTCTCCCCTCAATTTATACGAGAACAGTTTGGCGTAGTTTGACCGAATTTGAATAATTGAATATGATTTTAATGCAGGCACTCAGTATTTTTTGCTGGGTGCTTTTTGCGTTTCCGGGGAACTGTATTCCGGGATCAGAAAAAGCCGTCACTTTTCAATTTATGAAGTGGCGGCTTTTTCTATTTCCAGAAGCAACCACAACGAATTAGAAACGAGGTGATTATCTTGAACACGCAAATCATCGCCATCGCCAACCAAAAGGGAGGTGTGGGCAAGACCACAACCTGTGCCAACTTAGGGATTGGACTGGCACAGGCCGGAAAGAAAGTGCTTCTCATTGACGGGGACCCGCAGGGGAGCCTGACCA
>CAJUJL010000009.1 GCA_910586725.1 uncultured Lachnospiraceae bacterium
CGGGATTCGAACCCGTGGCCTCAACAATGCGAATGTTGCGCGCTCCCAACTGCGCCAATGCCCCGGAAAGATAAATTTATTATATCATATAAAATGAAAAAAGTCACTACCAATTTGCATGAATTTTTTATTTTTCATTTAAAATAAATGTTAATCGTGTTATACTGGAAAAAAATAGAGGCGAAAAGATGATTGTTGATGAAAGGAGAACAGATATGTCAAATATGCCGGCAAAAGATGTGCTGAAACGTGTGTATGGAGAGTGTGAGAAAAGTGGGGAAAGATTTGCATACCTGGCTACGCGTTTCAAAGAAAATTTTGGAGACGCCAGGGTGGAGTTTTTCACTTCTCCGGGCAGGACGGAGATGATTGGAAACCATACGGATCACAACGGTGGTAAAATCGTAGCGGCCAGCATCAGTCTGGATACGATTGGAGCGGCGGCTCCCAATCATACGGGCAGCATTCGCGTCCGCAGCGAGGGATACGATTTGATTGAAGTGGAAATCGCGGCGGCTTCATCCGTAGAAAAAAAATCAGGAACAAGGGCTTTGATTGCGGGAATGATAGAAGCAATCAAAAAATTCGGATATAAGATAGACGGTTTCGACGCTTATGTGACGACGGAAGTCATCGCGGCGGCGGGGGTAAGCTCTTCCGCTTCCTTTGAAATGCTGATCTGCGCGATGGTAAACGCTTTATTTAATGAGAATCAGATTCCGCTGGGAGACTGCGCGAGGATTGGGCAGTACGCGGAAAATAATTTCTGGATGAAATCCTCCGGCCTGATGGACCAGATGGCCTGTGCGGCGGGCGGCGCGATTCTTCTGGATTTTTCAAACGATATTAAATGCGAGAAAATCGACGCGTCTTTTGACGCGCTGGGTTATGACATGGTGATTGTCAATACCGGAAAAGGGCATGGGGATTTGAGCGAAGAATATTCCGCAGTTCCGGGAGAGATGTACCAGGTGGCCGGAGCCCTTGGCGTAAAGCGGCTTTGCGAAAGCACTATGGAAGAGTTTTTATCGAAAATCCCGGAAATTGTAACGGTCATCAACAATGACCGCGCCATCATGCGCGCGCTGCATTTTTATGAGGAAAACAGAAGAGTAGAGGAAGCGGCAAAAGCAATTGCCGGGGGCGATGGAAAAACGGTGCTTAAGCTTTTGACGCAATCCGGCAACTCCTCCTGGAAATGGCTGCAGAACTGTATGTCAAAATCAAATGAAAGCGATCAGAAAGTTGCGCTTGCGCTTGCACTGACAGAGCTTTATCTTGAAAAAATCAAGGACGGCTGCTGCAGGGTACACGGCGGCGGCTTTGCGGGAGTTATTCTGGCGGTGATTCCAAGAGATAAGACGGGAGACTATGTCAGATATATTTCCGGATTTGTCGGAGAAGAAAACGTATATCCGATGCAGATTCGCCAGACCGGAGCGGTAAGCCTGGGATGCGAAGCATAAGAATCATCATGCGGGGCAGGAGAATGGAAAACTCCTGCCTCGTTTTTTGCACAGTTTCGTGCAGAGTATCTTACGAAAGCAGCACGTAAAATCTTGCGCCGCCGCCCGGAGTATCCGTCACCATAATTTTTCCGTTGTGGGCGTCCGTAATTTCTTTTGCAATGCTAAGCCCAAGGCCGAAGTGGTTTTTGCCGGAACGCGATTTGTCCGCGCGGTAAAAGCGGTCGAAAATATGGGGCTTGTCTTCTTCTGAAATGCCAATGCCATTGTCTTCCACTCCAATCCAGAAATACGGCCTGCTGTAAGAAAGAGAAAGTGTGACGCGCCCCTGGGACATACTGTAATGGAACGCGTTTGTAATCAGGATGCCTAAGATTTGACGAATCCGCTCGCTGTCACAGTTACAGGAGGGAATGGCGTCGTCCGGCAAAAGGACGTTCAGCGTGACGTCGTGTTCTTTTGCAAGCGGCAGAAACGCTTCGTAAGTATCCAGCAGCAGCGTATCCAGCTCTGTCGGCTGCTTATTTGACAAAAGCTTTCCGGTATCGGAACGGTTTAGCAGCAAAAGGTCGTCGGCCAATGTGGAAATCCGCATGGCTTCCTCTTCAATCATTTCAAAAAAACGCTCCTTTTTGACGCTGTCCGCAGATTTTGACGCGGAAATGGCAGAGCAGATGACGGCAATCGGCGTTCGAAGCTCGTGGGACGCGGCGGCGACAAACGCCGTCTGTTTTTTTCTGGCTTCAATCACCGGCTCCAGTAGTTTTCCGGTAAAATAATAGGAAAACGCGAGTAAAATTAAAATGCCGGCAATATTGATAGCCGCAAATTTCAGACGCTGCTGGTTGATTTGCTGAAAAAACGGCTTTGTGGAATAAAGCATGATTCCGGTCAGAATGCCGTAGTTTTTGCGGATGTTAAAAACAGAAGCGTGATACGTCTCTTTTTTTGCGGTATAGGTAAATTCCTGGTGCGCGGCAAAATAGCTGGAGCCGTTTCCAAGCTGCGGATAATGTTCGTCTGCAAAAGCCTTTACTTCATTGGCAAGAAGAAGCTCTTCTTCGGAAAGCACGGTCCGGTTGTAGGCAATGGATGCTCCATTGTCATAGAGGGCGAGCAGAGAGCCCTGGTTTGCGGCGGTTTTTGACAGCCATTCCCAGGTCAGGTCGGACTGCTGTTCCAGACCGGAAATCAGGGAATCGACATTGGAAGAGAAACTTAACAGGCTGTTTTTGGAAAGCTCTGTTTCCGACATATATAAATAGCTTACGGACATGACGATTAGTATTGCGCCCGCAACGCCGGTAAAAAGAAGCGTCAGACGTTTGTGCAGTTTATGATACATGAGTAAGATCCTCCAGATGGTATCCGATTCCGCGGACGGTTTTGATGGAAACGCAGCTGCTGACAGATTTTAAACGTCTGCGGATAAAGTGCATATAGTTGTCAAGATTTCCCTCCTCCACGTCGGTGTCTAAGCCCCAGACTTTGAAAATCAGCGTATTGCGAGGGAGCGTCTGGGATGGGTTCTGCAAAAACACAGAAAGCAGGGAGCCTTCCTTTTTGGAGAGCGTGCAGCTTCCAAGCGGCCCGGTCAGACGGCTTTCGTCCGGAATATAAGAAATGTCGCCAAACGAAAGCGCTTTTGCATCCTGCCAGCTCCTTGGCCGCCGGAAGATGCTGCGGATGCGGGCGAGCAGTTCTTCAAAGGCAAACGGCTTGACCAGGTAGTCGTCTGCGCCGGAGTCCAGCCCTGTGATTTTGTCGTTTAGTTCGCCGAGCGCGGTTAAAAGGATCACCGGCGTTTCGTTTCCGGCGGAACGGATTTTTTTGAGGAGAGTAACGCCGTCTATCAAAGGGAGCATCCGGTCTAACAGAATCAGATCGTGAATGTTTTCCTCTATATAATAAAGCGCGTCCTCCCCGTTGTCGCAGGTATCTACGTCAAAGCCGGAAGAGGTCAATTGATAAGAAAGGGTTTCTAAGAGATTTTTGTCGTCTTCTACAAGCAGTATTCGCATAAGGAACTCCTTTTCGTTTTATTGATAGACATATTTTATCACGGAAAACTTTATTTAACATCTAAAATTTTAGAGATAAATTAAAGATTCGTCTGTTAGATTTTTAGACGAAACAAAATTACATAAAGGAGGCATCGTATTATGAAAAGATGGAATAAATTAAGAAAGCTGTCGCTGCTTCTTGCCGGGAGCATGCTGCTTATGACTGCGGGATGCGCAGGGAAAGAGGAAAGCGGCAAAGCTTGGGACGGAGGAAAAGAAAAGAATTCTTCCGGAACTGACGATGAAAACACGCAGGACGTCGCAAAGGGACGCTATACGGAGACGCAGAAAACGACGCCGGACGGTTTAAATACAATAGAAGAGATGGTGCGTCTGTCTGACGGAAGCGTCGCTTTATTAAATCCGGATAAAGGAAGTCTTTTGATTTCCAGAGACAATGGGGATAGCTGGGAAGAAAAAGAGCTTCCGGCTCTTGCCGGTCAGACGGGCATTGAAACGATTGAAATTACCAGCCGCGCCATTGCTCCGGATGGAGCTGTGTTTTTTTCCTATGTAGACTGGGAAGAGACGATAGAAAATGGCGTAAATGAAAGATACATTTATATCGACAAAGACGGAAACGAGTCGGAAATCAATCTGACTGAGCCTTCGGGGGATAAATTTTACCTTTCCTGGGCAGCGTTTACCGGCGAAAGGACGCTGGCGGCGCTGATGAACGGCGGGTATGCGTATACGATTAATCTGGACGATGGAATCATGAACAAAATCAGTGAAAGCCAGGAAAATTTCGACATGATTTTTACGGCCGGAGATTATCTTTTGACGAAAAACTGGATGTATCAGCTTTCTGCGGGAAGCGCAACGGAAGATGAAAAGCTGCGCGAGTTTATTCAAAAGGAAAGTCCGATGAACAGAGAAGTAGCGTTTTGCTATAACGCTCAGGAAAATACGGTATATGCAGCGGCCAGAAGCGGTTTGTACAGCCATGTGATGGGCGGAAGCTCCATGGAAAAGCTTTTAGACGGAGGACTTTGCAGTCTGGGAGATCCGACAAAAAAAGTTTCGGGTATTTTGCAGAATGAGGACGGCAGTTTTTTGATTGGATATGAGGACGGAGAGCTGGATCTGTATCAGTATGACGCGGATGTTCCGGCAGTGCCGACGCAGCAGATCAGCATTTTTTCTATGGAGCAGAATTTAACGGTCAGCCGGGCGGTCAGCATTTTCAGGAAAAGCCATCCGGATGTTTATGTCAAGCAGGAATACGGCCTGTCCGGTGATTACGGCGTAACGAAAGAAGACGCTATCCGGAATTTAAATACAAGGCTTTTGGCCGGAGAGGGCCCGGACATTCTGCTGCTGGACGGCATGCCTTTGGATTCTTATATCGAAAAAAATATGCTGCTTGATTTAACGGAAACAATTGGAAGCATGGAGCAGGAAAGCAAGTATTTTTCCGATATTCTGAAGTCTTATGAAAACGATCAGGGTCTGTATGCGGTTCCTCTTCGCTTCCGTGTTCCAATGCTTATGGGGGAAACGGAAACCATCGGCGGCGTTACCGATATTGCGTCGCTTGCGGCGGCAGTCAAGACGGCAAAGGAAAAGGCGCCTGACGCGATTACGGCCCTTGGAACTTACACGCCGGAGGAACTGCTCAAAAAACTGTATATGACGCTTCCTTCTTCTGCGTTCGTAAAAGACGGAGAAACAGACAGGGAGGCGCTGCTTGATTTTTTGACACATGCGAAAGAAATATACGAAGAAGAGCAGAAAAATATTACGCCGGAGGTTTTGCGAGGTCATAACAACAGTATCCAGTGGAGAGAAGAAAACGGGCTTATGCATGAGGAGGGGAGTTTTCCGATAGACGCATCTTCCGTTTTGGAAATGTTGGGGAAGAGGTCAAAGATTGTTCTTGCAACAATAAGCAGCGTGGAAGATTTGCAGTATGCCGTTGGCTTGCTGGAACATGAAAAATTTCCAAATGCGTCTTACGTACTGGCCGGCAAAGAGCATGTTTTTGCTCCAAAGGGAATCTGCGGCGTCAACGCGAAATCAAAAGAGACGGAACTTTCACTGGAATTTTTCAGGACACTGCTTCATGCCGAGACGCAGAAAGCGGATCTGTCCGACGGACTTCCGGTCAACGAGGATGCGTTTGAGAAATTTTTCGAAAATCCCAATCCAAACGATGAGCATGTGATGGGCTTTAGCTCTTCAATTGCGGGAGACGACGGCGAGACAGAAGACAGAATACATTTTGAAGTGAGCTGGCCGAAGCAGGATGACATAGACGCGTTAAAAGAAAAAGTAAAACAGCTTTCCGTACCGGGACTGTCGGATGACGTGGTCAAAGACGCAATTTTAGAAAGCGGAGCGAAAGTCCTTTCCGGCAACCTTTCGGCAGAGGAAGGATGTGGTGAAATTGTCCAGAAGCTGGATTTGTATCTTGCGGAGTAAAGCCTGGTTTTTGCTTCCAAGCGTCATTGGAGTCGTATTGTTTGCGGCGCTGCCGTTTTTGGATATGCTGTTTCGTTCGTTTTCCAACGGACTTGGCAATTATCAGACGGCGCTTGGCAACGGGGCGTTTCACCTTGCAATTTTAAATACGCTTCGGTTTGCGGGCGTCGGAATCCCGATTCTGCTGGTCACATCGTTTCTTGCGGCTCTTGGGATTTATAAAAGCAAATGGATGCGGTTTTTAAAATCCATCTATTTGCTGCCCATGGCGGTGCCTACGGCGGTTCTCGTGCTGATTTGGAAAGCCTTTTTTCACAAAGCGGGACTGTTCAATCAATTACTGGAGCTGTTTGGCGCAGAGCCGGTCGACTGGCTTTCAAGCGGCGCGGCGTTTTGGGTTCTTATCATCAGCTATATCTGGAAAAATCTGGGGTATACCATAGTGCTTTGGATTGCCGGGATGATGTCAATTCCGGAAAGCTTTACGGAGGCGGCAAGAGTAGACGGCGCGACAGAGCGGCAGTGCGTGCTTTACATTGTGCTGCCGCAGTTAAAGCCCGTGTTTTATACGATTACAATGCTGTCGTTTTTAAATTCGTTTAAAGTGTTCCGGGAAGCGTATCTTGTCGCAGGTTCTTATCCGCAGAAGAGCATGTATCTTTTGCAGCATTTGTTCAATAACTGGTTTACGAATCTGGAAATCGACAAGATGGCAGCGGCCGGCGTTCTGCTGGCAGTGTTTTTTGCCGGGTGTTCGGTGGCGTTGGAGAAATTGTGGGAGGAGGGGGTTTAAACGGACGCCCCGCGTCAGATGCATTATGCCGCCGGGCCCGCTCGCGCTCATTGCTGCTCGCAGCGGTACGTAAGACGCGAAAACACCGCGTCTAAGTACCGGCGGCAGCAAACGGCCCTGCGTCATAACGCATCTGACGCGGGGCTGACGCTTGAAACCGCCGGACAGGAATCGGGTGGCGGCTGTAGGAAGAGGGGAGTAGAAAGGGTGTCGTGTGCGATGAGGCGGAGACAGGGAGTAAGCTTGCCGTGTGCGATGAGGCAGTGACAGAAAGTAAGTTTGCAATCTGTGAGAAGAGAAAGCAAACAGCAACAATGCACAATAAACGAATAGTCAGAAAAAAATAAGTGTGTGCAATAAAACAGAAACGAAAAGATAACTTAGTGTAACGGATCAGCAATTTTATGTTGATGAGTTTTAGGAAATTGCGAAACTTTCGGTTCCAAAGAGTAGTTGTACAAAATATACCATGCCCCACAGGGCCGTTTGCCGCCGCCGGTACTTAGCCGCGGTGTTTTCGCGGCTTACGTACCGCTGCGAGCGGCAATGAGCGAAAGCGGGCCCGGTGGGGCATGGTATATTTTGTACAACGGCCATTGACCCCCCCCTCTTTCGCAATCGCCTATGCAGTGTTTTTTTGGAGGTAACCAAATGCGTATGAAGCTTTTTCGGGGAATTCTTTTTGTAATTGGAATTTTGATATGTCTTCCGGTGTTGGCGGTTTTGCTTGGGGCGTTAAAAAGCAGCAGAGAGCTTTCGGAGTCGCTTTCTGCGGTAATCGGATCATCCGGAGAAAAGGTAAGCTGGCGTTTGCTGCCGTTTTATCCGACGGGGAAGCACCTGGTGAAGCTGCTTTTTTATACGCCGGAGTTCTATACGGTGTTTTGGAATTCAGTGAAAATTGCGGGATGTATTTTGTTTGGACAGATGTTTGTGGCAATTCCCGCGGCGTGGGCGTTTGCGAAGTTTTCTTTTCGCGGGCGGGGCGCGCTGTATATGACGTATGTAATTTTGATGCTGATGCCGTTTAGCGTTATGATGCTGCCTTCGTATCTGGTGTTAAATGGAATGAAACTGATGGATACGCATATGGCGATTATTCTTCCGGCGGTGTTTTCGACGTTTCCCGTTTTTTTGATGTACCGGAGTTTTTGTTCAATTCCAAAAGAATTGTATGAGGCGGCGCGCATTGACGGGGCGGGAGAGTGGCAGATTTTTTTCCGGATTGGAATACCGCTTGGGTCGCCGGGGATTTTGTCCGCGCTTGTGCTTGGGTTTCTGGAGTATTGGAATATGGTGGAGCAGCCGCTGGCATTTTTGCCTACGCCGTCCAAATGGCCTCTGTCTTTGTATCTGCCGGAAATAGATTTGCAGTATGCCGGAATGGCTCTTGCGGCGTCGGTGATTATGCTGATACCTGCGGTTTTTGTGTTTTTTATGGGGCAGGATTATCTGGAGCAGGGCATTGTGGCGTCGGGCATGAAAGAATGAGAAAAGCAAAGGAGCAGTGGAATTATGAAAAAACGGAAAGAACGGGCAGTCAGATATTTTGGAATTTTTATGCTGTTTATGCTGATTTGCACAATCGTATCCCGCGGCATTTACGCCTGGCAGATGCCAAAAGTGTCTCTTGGAACGATAAAGGCCAATGCTTTAAAACGCAGAATTGAAGCAGCCGGAACTGTGATGACGAAAGAAGAAGTTCCCGTAGTTACGGGACCTGGCTTTTTGGTGAAGCGGGTATGCGTTGTGGAGGGGGAACGGGTGGAGCCGGGAGATGTGTTGTTTGAGGCGGATTTGACAGATTTGGATGAGCTGCTGAAACAGACGGAGAGCCAGATTCGCGCGGAGGAAGCAAAGCTTGCGGAATTAAACAACGCCGGCAGCTCGGCCGTAAACCGGGCAAATCAGGATTTAAAAGACGCTTCCGAGTCTTCGGCCGGAGACGTCGGCCGGGCAAATGAGGCGTATCAGGCGGCTGTGGCTTTGCGGGACAACGCCCCCTCGGAGGATGCGTATAAGAAAAAAGCGTACGAGCAGGACGCCGAGTACCAGAGGCTTTCGAAAGCCGCAGAAAAAAAGAATGCCACAAAAAAGGAAAAAGAGGAATTTCGCGCATATAAAAAATCGCTGGACGCAAGGCTTTCCGAGAGCTATGCGCAGGAAAAACAGGCGTTGAATGACGCGGTTTCGGAGAAAGAACAGGCGTTAAGCGACGCCAATAAAAGCCGCATGGATTCCGTCAAACAGGCGCAGCGGGCGTTAGAGGACGCAAAATCCGGAGGCGGCGGTTCAAAAATCGAGCAGGAGAATGTCATTCGCCAGTTAAAGGAGAACCGTGAGGGAATGCTTACGTTAAAGCAGTCGGAGGGAAAAGTCGTATGCAATATGGCCGGATACGTCAGCCGGATTTTGGTGCGGGCGGGAGAGCGGACGGCGGATACGTCGGCCATGGTGTTAAGTGACGCAAATGGCGAGAAGCTGTTTCAGGCCATACTGCCACAGGAGGAAAAATCTTATGTAACGCCCGGGGATAAGATGGATATTACGTTTCCGGGCGGCGCAAAACAAATGATGGGCGTGGCAATTGACGCCGTAGGTACGCTGGAAGACGGAAGCTGCCAGGTGACGGGGAAGATTTCAAATTCGAATGCAAACATCGGCGAGACGGGAAGCATGGAGCTGGTAAAAGAAATCGGACACTATTCCTGCACCATTCCGATTGCTGCGCTGCATACGAAAGACAATACGAATTATGTGCTGCTGGCGGAAGAGCAGGAGACGATTCTTGGAACGGAGCTTACGGCGAAAATGCGGAAAGTGAAAGTGATTGATCAGGATGAGGAGTATGCGGCGTTGGAAGACGGGACGCTGACGGATGAAGAAAAGCTGATTGTAGATTCGGATAAGGACGTGAAAGACGGGACCAGAGTAAGGGAGTGGGAGGAATAAGCGTACGCCAGGAGTTGTACAGCTGCTTTTTTGAAATCGAAAGTTTTGTTATGCGTGACGAGGCGTTGTTTTTAACGGAATTTATTCTTGAATCTGTTTGGGAAGAAATTTACGAAAAATTCAGTTTTCAAAAGGGATGGTTGGATGTATAATAAAGGCAGCAAAAGAGGGTGATATTTTGAGTACAACAGAGCAGATTAAAGTCCGGCGACGAAACAGAGGATATTCCCGACAGTTATGTTATATTTATAACAGAAAATGATGTAATGAGAGGAAAACAGCCGATATATCCGGTAGAAAGATATGTCACGATTGGGGATAATCAGGTATTGTTTGGCGACGGTTCGCATATTTTATATGTTAATGGGAAATACAGGGGCAACGATGAAATCGGAAAGCTAATGCACGATTTTTCATGTACGAATCCCGATGATATGAATTATGAAACGCTTGCTAAAAAAGCACGATATTTTAAGCAAGACGAGAAAGGAGTTGCTGCCATGTGTAAAATTATGGAAGATATGAGGAATGAAGCGGCATTAGATAACGCAAGGGAGACAGCAAGAAGAATGATTAAGGATGGCGAACTTTCTCTTGAAAAGATTGCACGTTATGTACCGTCGTTACCAATGGACGAACTAAAAGAACTTGAAGCCGAGGTTATGCAGTTGGCGTAATCGGCAAAATAATTTCATATGAGAGAACAGCGTAAAGGCGTATGGAACAGTAGATAATGTTTTATGCGTCTTTTTTTGCGCTAAAAGGAGAGAACGTAAGCGACAATAATCGATTTCGTTGAAATACATTTTCTGATACCGGCAAATAAAATGTAAAAGATAAACGGATGTTAAAATGCGTTGCTTGTGGCAACGGGCAGATTAGCTTACAATGATGGTGAAAATCGAAAGGAGGCTATCGCGAATGCTCAACGAAAATATTAAAACAATCAGAAAATCAAAGGGGCTTTCACAACAAGAGCTTGCCGTCAAGCTGAACATTGTGCGGCAGACAGTTTCTAAATGGGAGCAAGGACGGTCAGTTCCCGATTCTGATATGTTGATTTCCTTATCGGAAGCGCTTGAAACACCTGTAAGCACGCTGTTGGGAGAAACTGTTATTGAAACAGAAGTGGATACTTTAAAAGCCATCTCAGAAAAATTGGAGGTGGTAAACTTGCAACTGGCGCAAAGGAAAACCGCGAAAAGAAAAATGATTTATGGGTCGCTTATTTCATTATGTGCAATCATAGTAATCGTTTTTGCAATCTTAGTGGAATTCGAAAGCCCTTACCTGGGCTGGAATTATAGCGACCCCGAAACTGCTGTTCTCGGAGTGGCATTTCACGCATTTGAATGGATGTTTGTCAGAGTGGCGCCGATTATCCTTATTGGCGCGATAATCGGAATTTTCTCAATACGGAAGAAAGAATAAACTTATTCTGCCAATTATGTGCTAAAATGATACGGAAAGCGGCAAAAATACTTCCCGACCAACGGTTGAATTTCCCCAATTCAACCGTTGGTTCGTGTAAAAAAACATACATACAGCCGTATCGTTCAGGACGAAAGGAGAAAAAATGATGAACCAGATAGAGATTGGAACATTTATTGCCAAATGTCGTAAAGAGAAAAAACTAACGCAGGCACAGCTGGCAGAAAAGCTGAACATTACGGACAGGGCGGTATCCAAATGGGAAACAGGAAAAAGTATGCCCGATGCATCTATCATGTTAGAACTTTGTGAAATACTGGGAATCACAGTAAACGAGCTGCTAAGCGGGGAGAAAATCGACATGGAAAGTTATGAAAAAAAGGCAGATGAAAATTTGATTGCGTTAAAAAGGAAAGACGAAAATAACATGACAAAGAATGTCGTTATTTCAATTCTTTTTTCAGCGGCGCTGTTGACAGGGATTTTGGTGTGCCTTATTTGCAATATCGCAATATCCGGCAATTTAACATGGTCATTCATTCCGGCCAGTTCTATCGTATTTGCATGGGCAATCACTTTTCCAGGCATTATTTTGGGGAAAAGAGGGATTATCGTAAGTTTCATATCATTCAGTGTTTTTATTGTTCCCTATTTGTTCTTATTGGGCAGTTTATTAAAAGTGAAAGAAGTATTTTCAATTGGCGCGGCGATAGCGGCGGCGTTTATCGTATTCTTGTGGATAATAGTCGCAGTGTTTAAGCGTATGGAAAGGAAGTTGGCTGCTTTGGGAACAACTTTTTTGACAGCGATTCCATTTATGATTCTTGTCAATGTAATACTATCAAACATGATAGAGGAGCCTGTTTTTGACGTATGGGATATGCTGTCTGCCTTTATTTTGTTGATTTTGGCGTTTGTCTTCTTTCTTTGTGATTACGCGAAGAAAAAGGGATGGGTGAAATAATAAAAATGAACGCCGCTTCGTTCGATTATAAATACAGGAGGATTTTTTATGAGAGAAATTGATTTGGCAACATGGAATCGGGCTATGCACTGTCAGATTTTCAGAAATAGAGCGCAGCCACAGTATGGCGTAACTTTTGAGCTGGATATTACAAATTTTTTGCGCAGAATCCAGGAACGAGGGTATTCCTTTACATTTTCTTTTGTTGACGGTGTGCATATCGGAAAGCTGGCGAATTTATTATAAGACTGCCTTGATAAGTTTGAGTGAGTAATGAGCAGTTAAGAGGCAGTATGCGAAATGCCTCTATTCTGTGCCGAAGCGATTGATTTTCGTCTGAAAAGAAAATATAATATAAATAGAAGAGAAAAATGCAAATATGCTTTGGAATAAAGGAGGATGTGTATGCTATATAAGGATTTCATAAAGAGGGGAATCAGCGTGCTGCTGGCTGCGGGATTGGTTGTTACGGCATTGCCGGGGGCGAATGCTTATGCGGAAAACGGACGGCGGCAGTCGGATTTTTGGCCGGGTTTGGAAAATGGGACGGATGCGCCAAAGGAAGAGGTGTCCGCGCGTTTTCTGAAAAAGAAAGGGAAGCTTTCGGCGTCGGGTTATCAGGAAATGGTATGGGTGGACGAAAATGGAAACGAGGTGGAAGAAAGCGCGGATGATTCCGCTGACACAGGCGTTACATATGGGCTGCGGGAGACGTTTCCGTCTCGTTACAGCATGGAGGAGCTTGGAGAGCTTCCGGCTGTGAGGAATCAGGGAAGATGGGGAACGTGCTGGGCGCACGCCGCGTTAAGCTCTATAGAAACCAATATGGTGAAAAAGGGGCTTGTCGGCGCAGCGGACGTGGATTACTCGGAACGCCATCTGGCGTATTTTTCCCACAGGAGAAATAATACGGCCGGAGACGGGGAAGACAATTATGACGATACGTACGGCTGGTATGGCGGCGGCAGTTATTTTCAGGCCATTGCCGAGCTTTCCGGCTGGTATGGAGCCGCTTCGGAAAGCGATTTTCCTTATGATTCTTATGGGGATATGGAAGATTTGACAGAGGATGAGAGAAGCTCTTCCGTAAGCCATATGACCAATGCCAATATTTTAAGTAAGCCGGAAGAGATAAAGCGTTCGGTGATGGAAAACGGCGCGGTAATGTGTTCTTTTCATTCGGGCAGCGGAACATTATCGACGGCCGAGGTCAATGTGTATAATGCCGAGAGACGCGTTACGGATCATGCGGTCAGCATTGTCGGCTGGGATGACAGTTATCCGAAGACAAAATTCGACGATAATGGACGCTCTCCCGCTCAAAATGGCGCATGGCGCTGCCGGAACAGCTGGGGCGGCGATTGGGCGGAAGCGGGATATTTCTGGATTTCTTATGAAGATGCTTCCATTGGCGCGTTTTGCAGCTTTGAAGCGGAGAATGCGGATAATTATGATCATATTTATCAGTATGACGGAGCGGACTATGGCATAGCCATGTCATATGAAAAGGCGGCCAATGTTTTTTGCGCGGAGGGCGCACAAGAGCTGCGGGCGGTTTCTTTTCAGGTTCAGCATGCCTATGACTATGTGATTGAAGTTTATGTGGAGGGCGAGGAAGAAATGACGCTTCCGTCGGACGGCATTTTGCTTTGCCGGCAGCAGGGTTCGTTTGAGTATCCGGGCTACCATTTGATTCCGCTGGATGCGAGCGTGCTTTTAGAGAGCGGCATGAAATATGCCGTAGGGGTAAGATTAACGGATAAAAGCGGCGATACGGGTTTTATTTGCATGGAAATGGGGGATGAATATTCGGCGCGGCCGGGAGAATCTTTTGTTTACTATAATAAAGGATGGATGGATACAACGGAAGCCCCGAATAATCTGAAAAACGTCTGCATCAAAGCGTTTACGGACGACGTTACTTCCATTGACAAATCGAAACTTTTACAGGCAATTCGGGAGTGCGAAGCGGAAAATTTAAAAGAATCGGATTATACGGCAGTCACATGGGCCAAATATCTGGAAATGAAACAGGCTGCGGAAGCGTTATACCAATCGGCGCAGCCGTCGGAACATGAAATCGTAAGGGCGGTTATCAATCTGAAATCAGCCAGAAATGCGCTAAAGCCGGCCGAGGTTTTGATTGCGGATGAAAATTCGTTTGTAAGATTTATCAAAGACATTGAAGCCGGCAGCAGCTATGAGGGACAGACGGTCAGGCTTAGATGCGATTTGGATATGCGGGGAGTGGAATATCATATCTTAAGGATGGGCCAGAAGCTGTTTCAGGGTACTTTTGACGGAGGCGGACATTCCATTTCCAATTTAAGCTGCCGGTACGGTTACAGCTATGGGGGCCTGTTTGGACAGATTGGAAATCAGGGAGTAGTAAAAGATCTGCTTCTTTTAAATGTGGAGGCATTGGAGCTTTCCGGAAGCTTTTCGGGAGGAATCGCCGGAATTAACGAGGGAACCATCCGCGACTGCAAAGTTACGGGGGAAAATCTGGAATTTGCGTCTTCCAATACGGGAGGAATTGCCGGAAGCAACAAGGGAACGATTGAAAACTGCGCAGTGGAGGGAAGCTTGTATTTTACCGGAGATACGGGGCAGTCGGGAGGAATTGCCGGAAGCAATGACGGACGGATTGCGCGGTCTTTCGTCAGTGGAGAGATTGTTTTTCAGAATCAGACGGATTCTGCGCACTGCGTGGGAGGCATCAGTGGATTCAACAGAGGAACGATGGAAAAATGTTATGTGAGCGGGGAAATCAATTCTGACAGCATGGTTTCCATAGGAGGAATTGCAGGGTACAGTTATCCGGAATCCGTGATCAGACAATGTTATAATCTTGCGGCAATCAAAGGAAATCCGGCAAATGATGTAAAGACGGGAGGCATCGGCGTTTACCTGTACGGTACGACAAGCGGATGCTACAATTACGGAACGATTCTAAGGACAAAGGGAGAGACGCAGGGCGCGATTTACGTCTATAAAGGAACCGGTATGGTATCCAATTGCTATTATCTGGATGTCAGCAGCGATAAAGGAGGATACAGTCCCAGACTTTCGGCGGGAAGCCTGACTGCGGAGGAATTTGCGTCCGCAAAAGCGGCGTATTACTTAAACAGCAGCGGAGGAGAGGGGCAAAATACATACGAGTGGTCCCAGTCAAAAGAGACGCATGTTCCGATTTGGGCAGACGGGGAACATGGAGCCGTCATAAAGGTGCAGGTAAGGCAAAAAGAGGGAAGCCAGTCCCAGGCGTCGCTGCATGGAGTGACGGAGGGCGTGTTTTATGAAACTGCCGGCACAAAAGTCAGAGTTTTGACAGATCAGAAAGAGCAAAAGCCGGGGTATGCGTTTGCGGCGCAGGTAAGCGGGCTTGTCCGCGCGGAGGATGGCGGCGATTTATATATTTTGCCAGAAGCGGACGTCACAGCGGAAATAGACTGTCAGATGTCAAAGGTTTTATATAAGATTACGTATCATTTTAACCGGGGAACCGGGACGGGACAAAACACGTACGATGTGGAATCGCGGGTGGAGCTGATGGATCCGGTAAGAGAAGGAGCCGAATTTTTAGGATGGTACGACAATGCGGAATGCCTGGGAGAACCGGTGAAAGTGATTCCGGTTGGAAGTACCGGAGATAAGGAGTTTTGGGCAAAATGGCATCGGGACGGGCATGAAGTGGTATTTCCGCAGAAAAAGGGATATGAAATCGAATCCTGCGACGGTTATACCAACGGAAAAATAGAGGACGACGGGTCGTATTTGTTTACGGTGCGCGCGGCAGACGGCTATGACATTTCCAATCTCGTTATTATATATGAGGGAACGCCCCTTGGTTCCGTTGACGGCGTTTACCGGATTGACCATATTGTGTCAGATATAGAAGATATTTCGATTGAGGGAATTTTGCTGGCTGCCGGAAATTATACGATGGAGAGCTACAATGGATATGTAGGAGAAACCTGCACGCTTAGGCCGGCTGCTCCGGCTGTCGGAATTAAGCTTGTGGGAGACGGCGAGTTTGGGGAAAGCATTACCGTAAATACGGAGGAAGAAATACAGATTGTAACCTGCGACGAGGAAGAAAATGTCAGCGGTGCGGAGACGGTTCGGTTCCGACGGGATTTACAGGCGCCGGAATATGTTTCCAATGAAGTTTTGCCGCACGGCGCGGGGAAATATATCAGCGGCGTTTCTGTCATGATTCATGCGGCAGATGCAGAAAGCGGCATATCGGAGTATTCCTTTGACAATGGGCAAAGCTGGCAGAAAGAGAATTTGTATTACGTTCCGTGCGGGGAAACCGCGTCTTTATTTGAGCGGACCATCCTCATTCGCGACTATGCGGGAAATACGCAGCAATGTCATTTAGAGATTGAAGTTCCCGCTCTGTTAAAGTGCGGTTCCAAAATTACGCTGAACGCGGAAAAAGCGGCGTATCTGCTTGGAACGGACGTTTCGCTGAACGCGGAAATCACATTTGATGAAGACGTGGAGGGAGTCTCTGAATACGGAATGGTGCGTATCGTTTCGGCTGACGGAACAGAGCTTGGAACGGCAAACGTGACCAGGGCGGACGGTCAGAAAGGAACGGCAAAAATTGTTTTGTCAAAGGAAGCGCTGCCGCAATCGGGAGAGTTGGCAGTCCGGGCCGTATACGACGGAACAGATACGATTTTTCAGGACAGCGAATCGAATGTATGCCGCGTGACGATCGCATACGCAGCGATTTCAAATCCTGTGTTTTCCGATGTGCAGACGGCGCAGGGAAGTGCAGCAGCAGCCGGGGCGGGCGTCCTTGGCGAACAAATACTTCCGACTTTTGGGACGGTTGCGGCCGGAGGAAAAACTATTTCTTACCGGATTGCGTGGGATGCGTCCATAACGATTGATTTGACAAAAGAGGGAAATTCCGCAGTTTTTACAGGAACGATTACCTATGAAAATGTACCCGCCGGAATTCTTATTCCGGAAAGCCGGATCGTTAAGAGAAAAGTTTCCGTGAAAAAAGCGGCCGTGAGCCCGCCGGCTCAAAAGCCCGTGTTTGCAGACGGGGCGACGCAGGAAGCGCAGGGTCTGGGAATTTACCAGGTGATTGACGCAAAGAAGAAAACGGCGCGTCTTGTCAAAGTAAGCAATCCAAACATCGTCAGGCTGAAAGTTCCCGCGACAGTAAACATTTGCGGCGTAACGTGCAAAGTTACGGAAATCGGAAATCAGGCCGCAAAAAACTGTAAAAGGCTCAGACAGGCCGTACTTGGAAAGCATGTAACGAAAATCGGAAAACAGGCGTTTTTCAACTGCAAAAGATTGAAGACCATACAACTGAATGGAAAAACGATAAAAACCGTGGGAGCGAAAGCGTTGAAAAAGACGGCGGGTAACATCACAATTCGTGCAAAGAAGATGAATCGGAAACAAAAGACGGCACTTTTAAAAAAATTAAGAAAGGCGGGCGTCAGCAAAAAGGCGAAAGTGAAGTAGGGAGCCTTTTTATGAGCCAAAATCCAAAAGAAACGCGCCAATTTGCCAGTATCTGGTATTTTGGCGTCTTTTGCATTCATAAATTGCAAAAAAAAGCATAATATACTTGATTTTAGCTTGTCAAAGGGTGTAAATTATTGTGGGAGCGTGAGGAAGATGTATATTTTATTTTTTATATTATGGATTCTCTTAAACGGACAATTTACATGGGAAATTGCCGGATTTGGGATTGTGATTGCGGGATTTTTGTACGCGTTTGTCTGTAAGTTTCTGGACTATTCGGTGGAAAAAGATAAGCTTTTGTTCCGAAAACTGCCCTATATTCTGGCTTATATCCTGATTTTAATCTGGGAGATTATAAAGGCCAATATGGACGCCATACGATTGGGCCTTAGCTATCGGACGGAAGTAGATCCCGTGATTGTTCGGTTTCGGACGGATTTAAAATCTAAGACGGCAAGGGTTGTTCTGGCTAATTCCATTACGCTGACGCCGGGGACGATTACGATTGCCCTGGAAGAGGACGAACTGATTGTCCATGCGCTCGACGCGGGGCTGATTGAGGGGATTGACGAGAGCATATTTGTGCGGATGCTTCGAAAAATGGAAGCAATGGATGAAAAAATCCTGGGGAAAGGGAGGAAAATGTCATGAATAGTGGGATTGCGTCGTTAGAACAGGCGTATCATATCCTGTTTATGGTTTTTTTGGTGATTCTGGCGATTATGTTTTTCGCCTGTCTGATTCGCGCGGTGATTGGCCCAAGGATGGCGGACCGGATTGTGGCGGTCAATATGATGGGGACAATGGTTATGGTTGCCATTGTGATTCTGGCGGTTATGCTCAAGGAGGGATACCTTGTGGATATTTGCCTGATTTATGCGATGATTAGTTTTCTGGCGGTGATTGTGCTGACCAAAGTATATATGGGCGTTTATATGGAGTGGAAGAGCAAGGAGGGTGAGAAGTTTGGCAGTTATTGAATGGATTCGTTTTTTTGTGGCCGTATTGTTTCTGTTGTCCGGACTGGCGATTTTCTTTCTGGAAGTGTTCTGCACCTACCGGTTTAAATACGTGCTAAACCGCATGCAGCTTGCGGCTACCGGGGATACCCTTGGCATCGGGCTTTGTCTTGTGGGGCTTATGATTGCAAACGGATGGAATATGACGACGGCCAAAATTGCGCTTGTCATTGTCTTTCTCTGGTGCGCGTCTCCTGTGGCTTCGCATATGATTTCCCGGCTGCAGATGTTTACCGACAAGCGGCTTTTGGACCATTGCCGCATTGTTATGATTCGGAAAAAGAAAAAAGACGGGGGAGGAAAGCGCGAAGATGGAACTGTTTAATATGATTTTGCTTGGATTTTTGGTTGTTTGCGCCGTTTCGGTCAGCTTTTCGAAAAATCTGTTAAATTCCATTTTGATTTTTATGTCTTACAGCCTGATTATGTCAATTATCTGGATTCTTCTGGAATCCCCGGATCTTGCGATTACAGAGGCGGCCGTAGGAGCCGGGGTAACGAGCGTTTTGTTTTTTATTACACTGAAAAAGATTCATGCATTGCAGCAGGAACCAAAGGAGGAGGAGCCAGGTGAGCAGAATCAGAAAACAGAGTGAGTATGAAAAAACATTTGCCTTTCATTTTTTTCGCTGGCTTGGCGGGGAAAAGGACGCGTTTGTAGGCAATATGGAGATGAAGCCGCAAGAGGAGTATGTGGAAGAAGAGGCGACGATTGAGGAGCGCATGAAAGACAGGCAGCAAGTCATGGCGGAAGTCTACGACAGCAGCCACAACAGGGAGCTTTTGTTTTTTAACAAATTGTATAAATGCTTCAGCATTGTTTTTTGTATCGCGATTGTGGCGCTTTTGGTGCTAACCGTTTCTTACCTGCCCTCTGTGGGCGGCGCGGATAAGCCGACGAACAATCTTGTGTCGGAAACGTATATTACGGACGGACTGAAAGATACGGGCGCGGTCAATATTGTGACGGGGATGATTTTGTCTTACCGCGCGTTTGATACGTTTGGCGAGACAAATGTGCTGTTTATCGCAACTTGCTGCGTGATGATTATGCTGATGGTGGATGAAGATAAGATTCATTTGAACAAGGAGTCGAACGACAGGGGATTTGAACCGAAAAACGACATGATTTTGCAGATTGTAGCGACGCTTCTTGTGCCGATTGTCTTTTTGTTCGGCATTTACATTATTTTAAACGGCCATCTGTCACCGGGCGGCGGCTTTTCCGGAGGGGCGATGATTGGCGCGGGAATGATTTTATATGTCGCTGCGTTTGGCTTTGAAAAGACGGAACGGTTTTTTAATGAAAAAGTATATAAATGCGTAAAAGTGACCGCTTTAATCTGTTATGGATGCATTGTGACGTATTACTTTCTGACAGGCGCGAACGGGCTTCCCAGCCAGATTCCCCTGGGAGAGGCGGGCAAGATTTTAAGCGGAGGGATTACGCTTCCGATTAATATTTTTGTAGGTTCCGAGGTGGCTTGTACGATGTATGCGTTTTACGCGCTGTTTCGAAGAGGAGGATTGTAATGGGAGAGCATTTGCTTGAGAATTATGCGGAAGTAGTGGCCGTGGCGTTGTTTGGCATCGGCTTTACCAATCTGCTTTTGCAGAAAAATATGATCAAAAAAATTATCGGGTTAAACATTATGGACACGGCAGTCTATCTGTTTCTGGCGGAAAAAGGATATATTTCGGGACATATTGCGCCGATTGTTGTAAATGGAGATTTAAGCCCTGACACTTATATCAACCCCGTGCCAAGCGGACTTGTACTGACAGGAATCGTTGTGTCCGTATCGGTTACGGCCCTGATGCTGTCGCTTACCATCCGGCTGTACCGCAGATACCATACGCTGGATTTGGATGAGATTACAATGAGACTTAAGAAGGAAGGTTTATAAATGGAAATCATAAGAAATTTTCCCTGCCTTTCGATTCTGCTGGCCATGTTTTCCGCAATTATCAGTTCAGCGTTAAAGGGCAGATGGGCAAGACGGTTAAATACCTTTGTAGTGACGGCGGTTGGAATTCTGTCAGCCTGTACGCTGTATTTTACGCATGTGACGGGGAAGAGCTATGTGTATGTGATGGGTCATTTTCCGGCCCCCTTTGGCAACGAGATACGGTTTGGTTCATTAGAAGCGGGCATGGCGCTTTTCTTTTGCGTCATTATGCTGCTGTCTCTAAACGGAGGCCGGCATAAGCTTCGGATTGATATTGATCCGGCCAAGGAAAATCTGTACTATATTATGGTGGATTTGCTGCTTAGCTCTCTGCTTGCGCTCGTTTATACGAACGATTTATTTACGGCGTATGTATTTGTGGAGATTAATACGATTGCAGCCTGCGGCCTGATTATGATTATGGAGAGCGGGCGGGCGATTGAGGCGGCGACGCGTTATATGATTATGAGTCTGCTTGGCTCCGGTTTGTTCTTGATTGGGCTTTGCATGTTATATGATATGACGGGGCATCTTCTGATGAGCAATATTCAGCAGAGCGTTCGGGAAATTGCGTCAAGCGGAACGTACATGATACCTTTGCTTGTGACGATTGCGCTGATTGTGGTGGGCCTTGCGATTAAGAGCGCGCTGTTTCCGTTTCACGCATGGCTGCCGGACGCCTACGGGTATTCTACGGTTTCTTCGGCGGCAATGCTTTCAAGCCTTGTGTCGAAAGGATATATTTTCCTTTTGATTAAAATTATTTACCGTGTCATTGGCTTTGATATTTTTGTGGGCAGCCGGATTATCAATGTGCTGTTTGTCTTCGGACTCGCCGGAATGATTATGGGTTCGACGAGCGCGATTCGGGAAAACGATATACGCCGTATGATTTCGTATTCCTCCGTTGCGCAGATTGGCTATATTTACATGGGATTTGGACTGGGAACGCCTGTGGGCATGGCGGCTTCCGTCTTTCACATTTTATCCCATGCGGCGACAAAATCGCTGTTGTTTGTTTCCGGCGTGGGGCTTACGGATGTGTCCGGAGACCATAAGGAGTTTATTGAACTGACGGGGGCGGGATACCGAAATATCTGCGCCGGGCTGGCGTTTACGGCCGGTTCCCTTTCCATGGTGGGAATTCCTCTGTTTTCTGGGTTTATCAGCAAGCTTTTGTTTTCACAGGCGGCGGTGCAGAGCAATCTGAAAATGCTGCCGACGCTGATTGTACTGGCAATCAGCACGGTTTTAAATGCAATCTATTTTATGAAGACGGTGATCCGCATTTATACGCCGGTGGAAAGTAAATACGAATCGGTTTCCGTAAAGAAAAATTCCCTGTATGCATTCACGCTGTTTTGCTTTATTGCGTTAAACGTCGTGCTTGGCATGTGTTCGCAGCCGATTACGGACTGGATTACGCAGGGGTTATCCGTTTTTGCATAGGGAATAGGAGGCGAGAGAATTGGAGCATATGATGCTGTTGCCGGTAACTTTCCCGATTTTGGCGGGAATGGTACTGCTGCTGAAAAAAGAATTTCAAAAAAGAAGCGCGCTGCTTTTTTATGTGGGAGGCGTGCTTGTCTTTACGGCTGCCGCCGCGCTGTACGCGATTTTTGGGATCCGTGAGGGAGTAACGCTGTTTCATCTGACTAAGACGCTGCCCGTTTATTTTAAATTGGACGCTGTGGGGCGTTATTTTTCCCTGACGCTTGTCGTTGTATGGGTTTTGGCCGGATTTTTTTCGTTTGAATATATGAAGCATGAGAAGAATGAAAAGCGTTTTTTTGGATTTTATTTGATTGTGTTCGGCGTGCTTTTGGGACTGGATTTTGCGGGAAATCTGATTACGATGTATCTGTTTTATGAGTTGATGACGCTGACGAGCATGCCGTTTGTACTGCATACGCAGACAAAGGAATCCATTATGGCGGGGCTTCGTTATCTGTTCTTTTCTTTTGCCGGGGCGTATATGGCGCTGTTTGGCATATATTTTATCAGCCGTTACGGGACGACGCTGAACTTTACCCAGGGCGGCGTCATTGAGCTTTCCGTTTTACAGGAGCATAGCGGGCTGTTTCTTGTCGTGACATTTTTTATGCTGCTTGGATTTGGGGTAAAAGCGGGCATGTTTCCGCTGCACGCATGGCTTCCGACGGCGCATCCGGTGGCTCCGGGACCGGCTTCCGCCGTTTTGTCCGGCATTATTGTAAAGGGCGGCGTGCTTGCGGTAATTCGCGTGGTATATCAGTTAATCGGCGTTTCTTTCTTAAGAGGCACCTGGGTACAGACGGCATGGATTGCGCTTACGCTTGTTACGGTATTTATGGGGTCGATGCTTGCGTTTGGGGAGCCTGTGCTAAAAAAGAGGCTGGCGTATTCTACGGTCAGCCAGCTTTCGTATATATTGTTTGGCCTGGCCGTTATGCAGCCGGAGGCTTTTTCGGGCGCGCTTTTGCATGTGTCGGCCCATGCGTTTATTAAAGTGGCGTTGTTTTTGTGCGCGTCGGCAATTATTTACCGGACAGGGGCGACGCGTGTGGAAGAGCTGCGCGGGATTGGAAAGGGAATGCCTGTGACGCTCTGGTGTTATACGATTGTATCTCTGGGGCTGATTGGAATTCCTCCGGCAAGCGGGTTTGCCAGCAAATGGCATTTGGCCATGGGAGCTTTGGATTCGGGGATTGCCGTATTTTCCTGGCTTGGGCCGGTTGTGCTTTTAATAAGCGCGCTGCTTACGGCGGGGTATCTGCTTCCGGTTACGATGCAGGGATTTTTCCCGGGAGAGGGGTTTGACGCGTCCCGGTTTGAAAATAAGGAGCCGTCGTATCAGATGCTTGTTCCGCTGCTTGTTTTCGCGGCGCTGACAATTCTCATAGGGCTTGCGCCAAATCCGATTACGGATGCGTTTCTGGCATTTGCCGCGCAAGTGATGTAAGGAGGGGAATCTATGAATGCGATATGTCTGTTTTTGGTTGTGCTGATTCCCTGTGCCGGAGGGATCCTGGTTCCGCTTGTGCCGTGGAAAAAGCGGAGCCATATGATGGTTTATCTGGAGGGGGTTGTGATTTTAAACTCCATTCTTGTCTGGACGCTGCTGTTTCACCGGCCGGACGAAATTTTTTCTCTGGTTGATTTTACCGGAAATTTAACGATTGCCTTTCAGCTTGACGGGCTTGGGACGGTTTTTGCGGGACTTGTTTCTTTTCTGTGGCCGCTTGCGACGCTGTATGCGTTTGAATATATGACGAAAGAGCGGCATGAGAAGATGTTTTTTATGTTTTATACGATTACGTACGGCGTGACGCTCGGCATTTCCCTGGCGGAAAATTTTCTGACGATGTATTGCTTTTATGAGCTTTTGACGTTAGTTACGCTGCCGCTTGTGATGCATACAATGACAAGGGAAGCGATTCTTGCGAGCCGGAAATACCTGTACTATTCCATCGGCGGCGCGGCGTTTGCCTTTATCGGAATGATTTTTGTCATTACGTATGGAGACAGCATCAGCTTTGTTCTCGGCGGCGTTATGAATGCGGCGAAGCTTGCGGATGGAAAAAATCTTTTTCTTTTGATTTATGTATTCAGCTTTTTCGGGTTTGGCGTAAAAGCGGCCGTCTGTCCGTTTAATTCCTGGCTTCCCCAGGCGGGCGTGGCCCCGACTCCGGTTACGGCCCTGCTGCATGCCGTTGCCGTTGTAAAATCCGGCGCGTTTGCCATTATGCGGCTGACGTTTTACTGCTTTGGCGCAGAGTTTCTGCGGGGAACCTGGGCGCAGTATCTGCTGATGGCGGTCGTGATGTTTACGATTGTCTACGGATGCAGCATGGCGGTCAAAGAAACGCATCTGAAACGGCGGCTTGCGTATTCGACCATCAGCAATCTTTCTTATATTTTGTTCGGCGTTTTGATTATGACGCCGCTTGGGCTGGTGGGAGCTTTGAGCCATATGGTGTTTCACGCGTTTATGAAAATCTGCTCGTTTTTCTGCGCCGGGGCGATTATGCATCAGAGTGAGAGGCATTATATTCATCAGCTGGACGGCTTTGCAAGAAAAATGCCGAAAGTGTTTGCGATTTTTACGGTATCGGCGTTTGCATTAATAGGCGTGCCGGGGCTTTGCGGATTTATCAGCAAGTGGAATCTGGCGACTGCGGCTGTGGGAAGCGGAAATATCCTTTCGTATTTTGGCGTGGCCGCGCTTTTGCTCAGCGCGCTTCTTACGGCGATTTATATGCTTGGCATTGTGGTGCGGGCATATTTTCCGGCGGCAGATTTTGATTATGAGACGATTGCGGATGTGAAAGATCCCAACTGGAAGATGCTGCTTCCGCTGTTTGTGTTTGCGGTGGCCATCGTGGGGTTTGGCCTTTGTTCGGAACCTTTTACAAACCTGTTCTTAGCTGTGGCGCACGGAAGCTTTTAGGAATGGAAAGACGTAGGAATATGATTTTGGAGGAACGAATATGGAGAATATTTATTTCATTTTGATTTTTCTCCCGGTTTTTTTAGCGTTTGCCGCCTTTTTTGCGGATAAAAAAGCGGCGGGCGGTTCGGAGAAGAAAAAAGGATGGCAAAAAATCAGGGATGCGTCTTCCATTGCGGCGGGCGTGGCGGAATTTATCTTTATGGGGATGCTTGCGTTTTACGGCATGGGGAGCGAACTGTGTCTGCCGAATGTCTGCGGCATGGGACTTTCGTTTACGCTGGACGGATTTCGCGGCGTATATGGCCTTGTGGCGGCGTTTATGTGGATGATGACGCTTTTCTTTTCGAGAGAATATCTTTCGCATGAAGAGCATTTGGGAAGATATTATTTTTTCCAGCTTGTGACGCTCTCGGCGACGCTTGGCGTATTTTTGTCGGCGGATTTGTTTACGACGTTTGTCTTTTTTGAAGTGATGTCGTTTACTTCTTATGTCTGGGTGGTGCAGGAGGAGACGCCCGGAGCAAGAAAAGCGGCCGAAACTTATCTTGGCGTGGCCGTGATTGGCGGCATGACGCTTTTGATGGGGCTGTTTCTTTTGTATCATACGCTTGGGACGCTTGAAATGTCAGAGCTTCTTGCGGCTGCTTCTGCGTGTGAGGAAAAAGGACTGCTTTATATTGCCGGCTGCTGTACGCTGGTTGGATTTGGAGCGAAAGCGGGCGCGTTCCCGCTGCATATCTGGCTTCCAAAGGCCCATCCGGTCGCTCCGGCTCCGGCGTCCGCGCTGCTTTCCGGAATTTTGACGAAAGCGGGCATTTTCGGCGTTCTGGCTGTAAGCTGCAATATCTTTTTACATGATATGACGTGGGGGCTTTTGATTTTCTCCATTGGTCTGCTTACGATGTTTGGCGGCGCGCTTTTGGCTGTCTGCTCGGTGGATTTGAAAAGGACGCTTGCCTGTTCTTCCATGTCGCAGATTGGATTTATTCTGGTCGGAATTGGGATGCAGGGGATTTTGGGCGAAGAAAACGCGCTGGCTGCGCGGGGAAGCTTTTTGCATATGGTCAATCATTCTCTGATTAAGCTGGCGTTATTTCTAATAGCCGGAGTCGTGGTTATGAATCTCCATAAATTGAATCTCAATGAAATCCGGGGATTTGGAAAGAGAAAGCCGTTTTTAAAAATATGCTTTCTTTCCGGCGCGCTTGGCATTTCCGGGATTCCGCTGTTTAACGGCTATGTCAGCAAAACGCTTTTGCATGAGAGCATCGTGGAGGGCATAGAGGCGGCGGAAGAACTTTCCGGTTTCCTTAAGATGTCGGAATGGGTCTTTTTAATCAGCGGCGGCATGACGCTTGCTTATATGACAAAGCTGTACGTAGCGGTTTTTGTGGAGGAAAACAGAGACAAAAAGGAGCAGGAACGCTTTGATAATATGAAGCGTTATATGAGCCCTTTAAGCGCGTTTGCGATTGGAGGAGCCGCCGTGATTCTTCCGGTACTGGGCGTCGTGCCAAATCTGACGTCGGATGGCCTGGCCAATCTTGGGCAGGGTTTTATGCGGGTAAGCGGAGAAATTCACCAGGTTTCTTATTTTAGCCTGGTCAACCTCAAGGGAGGGCTGATTTCGATTGCAATCGGCGTTGTTTTGTACGGGATGATCCGAAAGCTTATGATGACCGGAAAATACGGCGTCCGGGACTATAAGGACGGATGGCCGGCGTGGCTGGACTTGGAGGAGCTGTTGTACCGTCCGCTTCTGCTTCGCGTTCTGCCGTTTATTTGCAGAGTGGCATGCAGAATCTTAGACAGTCTTGTGGACGCGGTTGTACTGATTTTGCGAAAGAGCGTGTATAAAGACAGGAAGATTCCGCATGAGCTGGCGGAGGGAACGGAATTTACGCATTTGCTGGGGCTTTTGTTTGACTGGGTGCGCCGTATGAAGAGAAAGATTCTGCGCCAGCAGGAGCCGGAGCATGAAGTTTCTTATGAACATAAGATTGCGATGCAGCGGGAGAAATTTATGGAGACAAATGCAATTATCCAGAGAAGCCTTTCGTTTGGGCTGCTGCTGTTTTATGTGGGACTGGTGTTTACGCTGATTTATCTGTTGTATCTGGGACGCGGATAGACAGTGGAATAATAAAGAGAGGAATTGAAAAATGGAAGCATATAATGTGTTTAGAGATTTGGCGATTATTATTTTCGCGGCAAAAATGTTTGGTATTTTGGCAAGAAAATGTAAGGCTCCGCAGGTTGTGGGAGAAATTCTTGCCGGGCTTTTGATTGGGCCGGGCATGCTTGGGCTTGTGCAGCAGTCTGATTTTTTGGTGCAGATGGCGGAAGTGGGCGTCGTGCTTTTGATGTTTTCCGCGGGTCTGGAAACGGATTTAAAGGAGCTGTTAAAAACAGGGCCGGTGGCGTTTCTGATTGCATGCGCGGGCGTGTTTGTCCCGCTGCTTGGCGGCACGCTTTTGTATATGGGATTTTACGGAGCGTCGCCCTGGGGCTCTGAAGATTTTTATATAGCGGTTTTCATCGGCGTTATTATGACGGCCACAAGCGTCAGCATAACGGTGCAGTCGTTAAAGGAGATGGGAAAACTAAAAGGCCGGGTAGGGACGACGATTTTAAGCGCGGCGATTATTGACGATGTCATTGGAATTATTGTTTTGACGTTTGTCATCGGATTTAAAAATCCGGATTCTAATCCGGGAAGCGTTGTGTTTTCCACCGCGCTGTTTTTCCTGATGGCGTTTGCGGTCGGCATCGTTGTTTACCGGGTATTTAAGATACTTGACGACAGGTATCCCCATACGCAGAGGATTCCGATTTTAAGCCTTGCGCTGTGCTTTTTCTTCGCTTATGCGGCGGAGCATTATTTTGGAATTGCAGATATTACGGGAGCTTACGTGGCGGGCATCGTGCTTTGCTCCATTCGGGATTCTTCTTACATAGACCAGAAGATGGAAATCAGCTCTTATATGATTTTCGGGCCGATCTTTTTTGCAAGCATTGGCTTTAAAACGAGCATCGACCATCTCGGCGGCAGTATGCTCTTGTTTTCCGCAGGATTTGTCGTTGTGGCGCTGCTCGCGAAAATCATTGGCTGCGGGCTGATGGCAAGGCTTTGTAAGTTTTCGTTTTCGGACAGCTTAAAAATCGGCGTGGGCATGATGACGCGCGGCGAGGTGGCGTTGATTGTGGCGCAGAAAGGCTTGTCGGTGGGTCTTTTGACGTCGGAATATTTTACATCGGTGATTCTTTTGATTATCGCTTCCAGCGTTTTTACGCCGATTCTGCTCAAGATTATGTATGCGCGGGAAGATGCGCGGCAGGGCGCGTAGTGTTGGAGTTTCCGTGATAGAGCAGAAGAGACAGGAGTTGGAACAGCCAGGTATACAAGGCGCAAAGTCTTCCGAAAGGGGGAGGGCTTTGCGCCTTTTTTGAAAGATTTTTCGTAATAGTTAGAAACAGGTATCTTTGGGAGGACATGGATCATTTCCATAACTGTCTTTGTCACGAATCTGACCGTTGCGTCCATGTATTACTAATTCGCTTTGCTGGTTTATAGCCAGATCACGAGCATAAGCAATAGCGTCTTTTTGAGTATCGAAATTTTTAGTTGCCCTAAGTGAATTTTCACGTTTTACTTGCCATTGACCGTTGTTTGGTACTACATGTTGGTTTGCCATAATAATTCCTTTCTTCGCTTAAATGGTTGTATAATGTTTCCAAGGGATTCTTGCCGGATTTATCTTTGCAAGAAAGCGTACAATATCGCGTCTGCCATCATAAATGGGAATGCCATGTGAATTTTTAGCCATTAGTATTATTGGAATATTTCCGAAAAATGGGACAAAACCTGTACGTATATTCTCTTTGGAAAGGCTTGTAAGTACCTGCGGTTTGACTGCTACAATCGCAAATGTAACACCCTGTTCCCTGATTTTTGCACCATGAAAATGCATTGGCTTAACCTCCTTTTATATTTACTCGGAAGAGGCAAAACCTTTCAAAATGATTGCAAACTTTAGCAGAGTGTGTTATGATTCAAATGCGACTTTGAATTTGCGAAAGCATTTTCATTTTGAAAGAGGGTGGTCTTACAGACCATCTTTTTTTGCCATACAATTAGCAAACTTAAGAATAGAATGCTAACGATCCTGTCTTAAAGATAGCATAGAAAAATTGGAATGTCAATAATAAATGTGAAAAAATCACAAATAAATATGAATCAATTTGAAAATAGCTTAAATATCATGAGTTTTGGATTGACTTTGGTGAATAAATCACATTATAATACATATGCTATATATGTAAAATTGAGAAAGAGGGTATTGCCATGTTGGTTGGATTTTCTGTATGTAATTATAAGTCATTTAAATCTGGACAAAAAATATCATTCGAGGCAAGTAAAATTACAAGGCATAAAGAACATGTTATTGTAAAGAAGAATAAGAGAATATTAAAAAGCGGGTTGATTTTTGGAGCAAACGCAGGAGGTAAAAGCAATCTGGTAAAAGCGATTCACTTTTCCAGAGAAATAATATTGAACGGATTAGATAAAGTGAATTTAAGCAAAAGTCACTTCCGGATTGAGAATGATATGTATAAGCAGCCAGGTATATTTGAATATCGTATTATCGTAGGAGATGCGGAGTATTCGTATGGGATCGTTATTTCTTATTTAAACAAGGTTATATTAAGTGAATGGTTGATGAAAATAGAGAATTCCAATCTTGAAACATATCTTTTTAATCGAGAAGTTGACGAGAATAATATCAGCCATGCTGAAAGCGAGGTTGAGTATTCTAATATAGATGAGAAATATAAAATGGATTTCTATTTAGAGGGATTTTCTGAAAATATTACAGAACCTTATAAAAGAAAATCCATATTAAGCGATATTGCTTTACGAGCAAGTGAAAAGGAAGGTGTATTTGCAGAAATCAGAAAAGTTTATGAATGGTTTGAGGACATTATAATTTTATTCCCAAATTCCAAGTACAACGGGTTAAATGAAGTGGCGGCGGATGATAGTAAGAAAATATTTTTTTCAAATATGGTAGATTATTTTGACACAGGAATAGAATCTGTTGAGGGTGAAAGTCAACAAATGAATTTTGACAAAATATTAGATAACATCCCCAGAGAAGATGCTGAAAAAATAAAAATTGATATTTCTAATGCTGCGAATGAACATCCAATTATGTTTAGAGTAAATAAACAAGTATTTGAATTGAGAAAAGATGCATACGGAAATATTGTTTATAATAAATTGGTGCTGAATCATGGAAACGAAGATGATATGTTTGATTATAATGACGAGTCAGACGGAACAAAAAGACTATTTGACCTGATACCTTTATTTTATGAAAACAGGAAAATAAGTTTAATTCTTATCGACGAAATTGATAGAAGCCTTCACACAAATTTAACCAGAAAATTTCTTGAAATATTTTATGAGATTGTTGAAGGAAGAGATTGTCAGTTGATTGCCACAACGCATGATTCAAATTTATTGGATTTAGAGTTGCTGAGACAAGATGAAATATGGTTTGTAGAGCGTCAGGATGATCATAGTTCGAAAATATTTTCTTTAAATATATTCAAGGAAAGATTTGATAAAAAAATTGATAAAGAATATTTAATAGGCAGATATGGTGCGATTCCAATTTTTAATGAAAGATTTACATTGGAGAATATAGATGACGAATAAATACAGGTTAAGTTCGAATGCCTTTGAGCGCGAGAAAGAAGATGAAAAAATAAAGCCACAAAAAATCTTTTTCTTGTCAGTAGAAGGAAATGCGACAGAAAAAGAATACTTTCAGGGAGTTTCTGCCAATAGACGCCGTTTGGGGATAGATGCGATTGTAGATGTGGAGGTATTGAATCGGAGTAGAAAAGACACGAACAGCGCGCCTCAGCAGGTGATAGAACTTTTGGAAGAGTACCTTAGATTAAGGGAAAGTGGAAATGAGACATTGATTTCAGATATACCAGAGGAATTCGTTCAAAAATATGGGGTGGACTTCATTGAAAATTTTCTCGGTAATGGTACAGGAATTACGAAAAAGCAAAGAAATGATTTTGTAACAGATTTGCTTAAAATTGGATATGATATACATTACAGAAAGTATTTAAAAGAATATAATAGTAATTCAGACGAATTTGCAATCCTGATAGACAGAGATGCCAAAACTCACTCTGAGAAAAATATGCTGGAATGTATTCGACACTGCCAAAAAAATAATTATGCATGTTATATAGCGAATCCTCTTTTTGAGTTCTGGCTGCTTTTACATTTGTCAGATGTCAAGGAAGAATATGCCGATAGATTAGAGGAGATAAAAGAGAACAAAAAAGTTTCCAATAATCATACGTTTGTGAGTCGGGAAGTATCAGTAAAGGCAAATCATGGCAAAAGCGGGATTAATTTTAAAAAAAATTATTTGCCTAATTTTAATATTGCAATAGAAAGAGCCAAAAAATTTGCTTCAGATGAACAGGAGTTGCTTGATCATATAGGATGCAATATTTGGAAACTCCTGGAATTGATGAGGGAGTACAAAAAGTAATTGGAAATTACATATACTTGCTAAGCAAATCGAAATATTCCTTTTTGTCCCGTAAAAATGCAAATTTTTCTTCCTTTTCCAGGGCTTCCAAAAGGGTATTTCGTAAGTTTTGGCTAAAATCTACGGGGAAAGTATTCTTTTTGATATGCGTAAACAGTATGGAATCCGCCAAAAGGCAGGGCTTTGATAAAGAAGCAAGCATGGCTTCTAAGATCCGGAAGCATTTCTCTGCGTCCCGCTCTTCTACGGCGACGCTCATTGCGACAGACTGCGCGCTGTATTCCCAGTTGTAGACGCCCATGATTTTTTGGGCATAGTCCGCCAGCTCCCAGGCCCGCCTGGAATCATTTTCCCGGACGGCGGCCGTTGCAAGCTGATCCAGCATCAGAAAAACCTCCTGAATGGAAGCGGAAAGCTTTTGCTCCAGCAGTTGGGAGGCTTCGCCGTTTTTATTCTGTTTCATATACAGGGAAATCAAAAGCAGACGTTTATCCAGCGATTCATAGTCGGGGAGCGCGGCAATCAGCGCGTTTGCGCCGTCGAAGTCGTTGTTTTGAATTTTTTCTGACGCGAGCGCGTATTTTGCCCGGTTTGCGTACAAAACGTCCGTACTGTCTGCGGCCTGTTCATAAAGCCGTCGGGCGTAATCGCCATATTTCTCATAAAGATTTTTTTCACATGGAATCATCAGCGTAAGGCCGCGCAAAACGGCTGCAAGCTGATACAAAAGTTCTCCATGGCCAGGATATTCTCTGGCTTTTTCCTGAATCATCAGAAAGGCTTTTTCTATGCCGTCCGATTTATTCTTTGTGGCTGTTTGGGCAATTTCATTTAAAATAGAAGCAATGTCTTCTTTTGTTAAAGTCTCCCGAAAGCACAGAAGCGTATTCAAATCTGTTTTTAACAGGCGGGCCAGCGGAGGAAGGAGTGTGATGTCCGGGTATGTCATGCCGGATTCCCATTTGTTGACCGCGGGCGCCGTTACGCCAAGGCGGGCGGCGACTTGTTCCTGCGTATAGCCAAGCTCTTTTCGTTTCTGACGGATCCTGTCTTTGATTTGCATGCGAGATTCTCCTTTTTGCTGTCTGATGCTTTTATTATAGCGGGAATTTCTGACGGTGGCTATTGAATGGATTTTATATTTCCGACCTCCTTTTTTTACCGCCGGTTAAATCAGGAACGCAGACATTCTTCCCATTCTTTTTCTTTGAATCCGACAAGAATTGTAGAGTCAGAAACCAGAATCGGCCGTTTTATGAGCATGCCGTCCGTTGCTAAAAGCCGATACTGTTCTTCTTCGCTCATATCGGAAAGCTTATCTTTTAAGCCAAGTCCTTTGTAGAGGTTTCCGCTGGTATTGAAAAATCGTTTCAGCGGCAGGCCGCTTTTTTTGTGCCAGTCTTTCAGCTCTTCAACAGTCGGGATCTCTTCCCGGATGGGACGCGTTTCGTAGGATATTTTTTGTCCGTCCAGCCAGTTTCTGGCTTTTTTACAGGAGCTGCATTTTGCGTATTCAATCAATTGCATAAGGGTTCTCCTTTCATTTCTGTGCGTTTATTATGCCAGATAATTTTAGAAAAAGCAAATGAATCCGTTTGGTTATACGGTTGCACCCTGCCAGTCCACATTTATGTCCGGATCGTTTCCATTGACTGCCGGACAATGTTTTGTAAAACCATACAGAAAAATGAAGCTGATTATTTGATTTTCTCCCATTATCTGTTATACTATCCCTTATACAAAAAAAGGAGCAATAAAGGAGGTCAATGTGCAGCTTTATGAATTAAATCAGGAATATTGCAAGAACATTGAAATAGAAAAAGAAGCGCACGCCAAAAGCGCGCAGGATGAGATTGCCTATATCAATGGTTCGACTGCCAAATATCACGGAAGATGCGTCAGCACGCTTTATGTGCCGAAGATGTTTACGAAGGAGGACATTGCAAATTTTCACAGCCTGATCCATACGTTGTACGGGATATTTGACAAAGTGATTTCGCAGTACAGAAAGGATGCGTCGTATCGCAGCCTGTTTGGGTTTGAAAAAGAACTGGAAGATCTGATTTTACGAAAAATGCGGTATAAAAGCAGGATTCCGATTGCGAGAATTGATATATTCTATGATGAAGAAACAAAAGATTTTAAATTCTGTGAATTTAATACGGACGGCTCAAGCGCGATGAACGAGGACAGGGAATTAAACCATGCCTTGAAGCTTACGCTTGGCTACCGGCAGCTTGCAGAAAAATACTGCCTGGAGACATTTGAACTGTTCGACTCCTGGGCGGAGACGTCGCTTCGCATCTATAGAGAGACAAGCGGAGCAAAAGAGCGCCCGCATGTGGCGATTGTAGATTTTATGGAAAGCGCGACGAACAATGAATTTGAAATTTTTGCGGAAAGCTACCGTAAATTCGGAGCGGAATGTGAAATCTGTGAGATTCGCGATTTGCGCTACCGGGACGGAGCGCTTTATGGAAAAGAAGGAAAAGCAATTGATTTGATTTACCGGCGCGCCGTAACAAGCGACATTATGAAGCATTATGAAGAAGTAGGCGATTTTCTTGCGGCGGTCAGGGAAGACGCTGTATGCTTAATCGGGGATTTTGTCACTCAGATTGCGCATAATAAGGTATTATATCGGATTTTGCATCATCCACAAACGCAGAAGTTTTTGACGGAAGAAGAAAACGCATACGTCAAAGCGCATGTGCCGTATACGGCGCTTATGACGGATAGTCATCTGCCGTATGAGGAAATCAAAAACGACAAAGACAAGTGGATTTTAAAGCCGCTGGATTCCTACGGTTCCAAAGGCGTGTTTGCCGGCGTGGAATATGATTCCGCGGACAAATGGATCGAGATCGTGGACGCGCATCGGAGGGAAGGCTATCTGGCGCAGGAATTTCATGTGCCGTATCAGACGAAAAACATTGATTTTTCCAAAGGAGCGGATACGGATTTTCTGTGGGTGTCCAACCTGACGGGGCTGTTTGTTTATGACGGAGCATTTCAGGGGATTTACTCCCGCGTCTCCAGAGGCAAAATAATTTCCACGCAGTACAGTGAAATTGCGCTTCCATCCATTGTCGTCAGGGAGAAATAAACGTAAGGAGGAAATAACAGATGAGGGAATTGTTTCAAAGGATAAAATTAGACGTGATTATAGGCGCCATATGCTGTATTTTATTCGGCATAGTTTTGCTGATCTGGCCGGTGGAGGTGACGACGGTCACCTGCAAGGTGATCGGCGGCGCAATTGCGTTTTTAGGGCTTCTTAAGATAATTGGTTATATCATGAATGCAAAAGAGAAAAACGGCGTCAATCTGCCGCTTGGCATGGTCCTGTTTTTTGTCGGCGCATGGATTTTCTTAAAGCCGGGAAGCGTCCAGAGCCTGCTTATGATCGGAATAGGAGTCGTGCTGTTTGTGCATGGATTTGAAGATTTAAAATATGCGGTACAGACAAAGCGGAGCGGATTTGAAAACTGGTGGGTGATTTTTTTGTTTGCGGTTTTGGGCATGGGGCTTGGAGCCGCCTGTATCGTGGATTGCTTTGGCGTGATTTCCGTTACGACGACGTTTGTGGGCATAGTTTTGATTTATGATGGAATTACAGATCTTTGGATTGTTGCAAAGGTGGTAAATGTGACGAAAGAAATAAAAAAAGAGCTGGAAACATTCAAAGATTCCGATATAGAAATTGTGGAAGCGGAAATTGTGACAGAAGAAGAGACAGATTAGAAAGTGAGATGCATAAGAAATGGAACAACAGACAGAAAACAAAATGGGAACGATGCCGGTCAATAAGCTGCTGGTCAATATTTCTCTGCCAATGGTAATATCCATGCTGGTACAGGCGCTTTACAATATTGTGGACAGTATTTTTGTGGCGCAGATTGACGAATACGCGTTGACGGCGGTATCGCTGGCATTCCCGCTGCAGAACTTTATGATTGCGGTGGGCGCCGGGACGGGAGTGGGCGTGAACGCCCTGCTTTCCAAACGCCTCGGGGAAAAGAGAATGAAAGAAGTGGATCTGGCGGCGAACAATTCGGTGTTTCTGGCGGCATGCAATTATTTGTTGTTTTTGCTGATCGGATTGTTTTTATCGGATACGTATTACAGGCTGCAAACGGATATAACAGAGATTATAGAGTACGGCAAGACGTATCTTGTCATTTGTACGGCGGCAAGCTTCGGCATGTTTGGGCAGTTTTGCTTTGAGAGGCTTTTGCAGTCGACGGGGCGTACCGTATGCACGATGATTACCCAGTCGGCGGGAGCTGTGATTAATCTGATTTTTGATCCGATTTTAATTTTCGGATTATTTGGATTTCCCAAAATGGGAATTGCCGGAGCGGCGGCCGCTACGGTATTCGGACAGATCGTGGCAATGGTTTTGGCCATCCTTTATAACAGTAAGAAAAATACTGATGTCAGAATGTCTTTGAAACTGATGCGCCCGGATAAAAAGACGATAAAGCAGATTTATAGTGTAGCTGTCCCGGCGATTTTGATGCAGTCGATCGGATCGGTGATGACATTCCTGATGAATAAGATCCTGCTTGGCTTTACTTCTACGGCGGCGGCTGTGTTTGGAGTGTATTTTAAGCTGCAAAGTTTTATTTTTATGCCGATCTTTGGCTTAAACAACGGCCTGATTCCGATTGTTGCGTACAATTACGGAGCCGGGTACAAAGATCGGATTGTAAAGGCCATGAAAAGCAGCATGATTGCCGCGTTTTTTATTATGCTGGCAGGGCTTTTGACTGCGGAGCTGATACCGGAGATGCTTTTGATGCTCTTTAAAGCTTCTGACGAGATGTTAAGAATCGGAGTTCCCGCGCTTCGTATTTTATGCACCTGTTATATTTTCGCGGGTGTGTCGATTGTGGCAAGCGGCGTGTTCCAGGGTCTGGGAAAAAGCGTCTACAGCCTCGTGCTTTCTGTTATCCGGCAGATTGTAATTTTAATTCCGGCGGCGTATCTGCTTTCTTTGACCGGAGAGTTAAACGCGGTCTGGTTCTCGTTTCCGATTGCGGAAATCGGTTCGTTTATCGTAACGCTGGTATATTTGAGGATTACGATGCGTTCCTTAGACCGGATGATTCAGAAACGGCAATAAACGGAAATGGGGGATCAAACAGATGCAGGGAAAGAATGCGACAGATGCTTTGCTTGCGGGAAGCTTCAAAAAACTGGCGCTGCATCAGCCAATTGAAAAAATTACCATCAAAGAAATTACAGACGACGCAGGAGTCATACGTCCGACTTTTTATAATCATTTTCAGGATAAATATGAGCTTTTGGAGTGGATCATAAAAACAGAGCTGTTAGAGCCGATCCGTCCGCTGATTGAAAACGAGATGATAAATGAAGCTCTGCTGCTGTTGTTTATCAACATTGAAAAAGAGCAGAGGTTTTACATGCAGGCGGTGCGCCTGGAAGGACAGAATTCCTTTGAGTCTATTGCAAGAAACTGTGTCAAGGGGATTCTTCTGGAAATCATCGACAAAAATGCGGAGGATAAAATTCGCAAATTTTCTTACTTAACGCCGAACCGTGTTGCGGAATATTACGCCCAGTCAATGTGTTCGATCGTAATTGTCTGGATGAAAAGCGGCATGGCCGTATCCGCGCGCGAGCTGGCCGAGATTTACGATTATATGCTAAAACATTCCGTCGCGGAGGTATTGTTCGGACTGCCGGAAGAAAACGGATAGACGTAAACATTCGTAGGCATGATCGCTATACAATATAAAAAAGGTGTTGATTTTTCTATACAAAAGCTATTTTTTGTATAAAGTGGATCAACAAAGCAAAAAGATTGAATATTTTCATATTCAGTCTTTTTTTATATATTAACTACGAAAGAAAGAGGAGACGCAAAATAATCAAGAAAGTGGTGTGAAAGAAAATGATTCGTTTTGGAAAAAGAGTAGTAAAATTACGGGTTCCGATTTTAATTGCGGCTGTTCTGCTGTTAGTTCCGTCGTTATTCGGATACCTGAATACAAGAATCAATTATGACATTCTCTCCTATCTGCCCGGGGATATTGAAACGATGGAGGGACAGGAAATTCTGCTGGAGGAATTTGGCACAGGCGCGTTTTCCGTATGCGTGGTTTCCGGAATGGAAGAAAAAGAAATTTCCGCTTTGGAAGAGACATTAAAGGATGTTTCCCATGTCAAAGATGTTTTGTGGTACGGCTCGGTTGCGGACATATCCGTTCCGGTGGAAATGCTCCCATCCAAAGCGGGGGAAGCGCTTCAAAATGCAGAGACGGGAAGTTCTCTTTTGATCATAACCTTTGACACATCCATGTCCGCAGATGAAACATTAGACGCAATTGAAGAAATCAGGGAGCTTACAGAGAGAAAATGTCTGCTGAGCGGAATGTCTGCGGTCGTTACGGATATTAAAAAAATATGCAACAGCGAGGCCGTCATTTATGTGTTGATTGCCGTTATCCTTTCCGCACTGGCGCTTGCGGTGACAATGGACTCTTACCTGATACCGGTTATATTTCTTTTGAGTATCGGAATGGCAATTGCGTATAATCTGGGAACAAACAGAATTTCCGGAGAAATCTCTTTTATTACACAGGCGCTTGCGGCGGTGTTGCAGCTTGCGGTAACGATGGATTATTCCATTTTCCTCTGGCATAGCTACGAAGAGAACCAGACCAGGTATCCGGGTGATAAAAACCGGGCGATGGCCCATGCGGTTTCACAAACGCTCTCTTCTGTAGTCGGAAGCTCGATTACGACCATTGCAGGGTTTTTGGCAATGTGTTTTATGACATTTACCCTGGGCAAAGATTTGGGAATTGTTATGGCCAAGGGCGTAGTATTCGGCGTGGCCGGCTGCGTAACCATACTTCCGGCTATGATACTGGTCATGGATCCATGGATCGAAAAGACGAAACACAAGCCGGTTATACCGGATTTCGGAAAAATCGGAAATTTTGTTACAAAACATTACCGCATATTTCTGATAGTCTTTGCGGTAGTCATTGGCCCCATGTTTTATGCGCAGAATCATAATCAGGTATATTACGATCTGGTCGGTACGCTGCCCAAAGAGCTGATGAGCGTAGAAGCGGGAGATACCCTTGAACAGGAATATCAATTGGGAGCGGCGCATGTGATTTTAGCAGACAGTAAATTATCAAAAAAAGATGCTTATCAGATGGAAAAGGAACTGAAAGACGTCCGGGGCGTGAAACTTGCGCTTGGTCTGGATTCCGTTACCGGGCCGCTCATTCCGGATGAAATGGCATCAAAGAAATTGCGGGAGACGTTGGATAATGGAACCTGCCAGATGATCTATGTTCTGTCGGAATACAAAACAGGTACGGACGAAGTAAATGAACAGTGCGACACAATAAGGGAAATTATTAAGCGATATGACAAAACGGCAATGCTGATTGGCGAGGCGCCCTGTACGCAGGATTTAATTACGATTACGGACAGAGATTTTACAATTGTAAATGCAGCTTCCATTTTATTGATATTTTTTATCATTGCTATTGTATTAAAATCGGTTTCCCTTCCGGTTATTCTGGTGTCAGTCATCGAATTTGCAATTTTCATCAACATGGGAATACCGTACTATACAAAAACGACGCTTCCGTTTATCGCATCCATTGTCATAGGAACGATTCAGCTGGGAGCGACCGTAGATTACGCAATCTTAATGACAAACCGCTATAAAAGGGAGCGAAGCCGCGGAGCGGAAAAGAAAGAAGCAATCGTAACGGCTCTCAATACATCCCTGCAGTCCGTTGTAGTCAGCGCATTTAGTTTTTTCGCGGCAACGTTTGGCGTTGGCATGTATTCCAGCATCGACATGATCAGCTCATTGTGCATGCTTCTGTCAAGGGGAGCGATCGTAAGCTTACTTGTCGTTGCATTTATACTTCCGGCATTGTTCATGGTGTTTGATAAAATCATTCTCCATACAAGCATCGGATTTCAACCAAAAAAGAATTAAAATTATGACAGATCAGGAGGAATGGAAGATGAAATTAACACAGTTAAAAGAAAAATTCAAAAACAGATATGTGATTCGTATTGTGGCGGGCATTTTAACGGTTGCCGTTATAGGCAGCGGCACAACGGCCTACAATGTGTACGCCTCCAAAGCGCAGCAGCCTCTAAAAACCGATCAGGAGCAAAAATTTGTTCCTGCGGAGAGCCTGTTGGAAAACAATACGAAGGAATCGGATCAAACGGCGGAAAAAGAAGAAACGGTTTATATTATCGCAGACAGTGCCGGAAAGGCCGAGACGACCATTGTCAGTGAATGGCTTAAAAATCCAGGAGGTGAAGAGACGATACAGGACATGTCAGATCTTTCGGATATTGAAAATGTCAAGGGAGATGAACAATTTAAAAAGGACGGAAACAAATTAAGCTGGGATGCAGACGGCAAAGACATCTATTATCAGGGAACTACGAAAAAAGAAGCGCCGGTAACGACAAAGCTTACCTACTATCTGGACGGCAAAGAAATAGAGCCTGAAAAGCTTGCGGGGAAAAGCGGAAAAGTGAAAATCCGGTTTGGCTACACAAACAACGAGAAGAGAGGAGACGTATATGTGCCGTTTGCCGCGGTATCCGGCATGGTATTAAACGATAGCTTTACCAATGTGGAGGTGGAAAACGGCAAGGTGATTTCAAACGGAGACGCCAATATTGCAGTCGGCGTTGCGCTGCCGGGATTAAAAGAAAGCCTGAAAATAGAAGAAAGTGATTTTTCGGAAGACATTTCCATACCGGATTATGTGGAAGTGACGGCAGACGTAAAGAATTTCTCATTGGATATGACGATGACGGTCATTGTCAGTGCGTCAAAGCTTTCGGAGTTCGGGGACTTCGATTGGTCAAATTTAGATGAAAAAATAGAGGATCTGGCCGATGCAACCGATCAGTTAAAGGACGGTTCGAAAGAGCTGTATCGTGGACTGGATACATTAAATCAGAAAATGGGTGAGTTTTCCGGCGGCGTGGATACGCTGCAAAGCGGCATAACAGCCTATACGGACGGGGCCGGAAAACTGGCGGAAGGAATCGAAACGTTAAGGGGTCAGACAGGCGTGTTAATAAACGGAGTTTCGGATTTGACGGCAAGCGTGGGCACATTAAACGCCGGGATGAAAATGCTGGATCAGACCTTGAATAATGAAATGGATGAAAAAGCAAAAGCAACGGCGCGGGCAAGTGCGGCGGCACAGGCAGAGAGCGCAGTAGAAGCGCAGTTTGCAGACGATTCCAATGCGTTAGGCTACAATCAGATTAAATCCCAGGCGTCGCAGAAATTCTATGAACTGGCAGCCTCTGATACGGCAAAGCAGACGGCTGCGGAATTGGCAAAACAGGCAGCTACAGCAGGAATACAGTCGCAGAAAGCGCAGATTTCCGCCACGGCCAGAGCACAGGCAGAGGCAGGAATACAGTCGCAGAAAGCGCAGATTGCGGCATCGGCAAAAGAACAGGCGCTGGGAAGCATCCGGGGGCAGTTGGATCAGATCGCGGCATCGGCGAGAGAACAGGCGGAAAGCGCGGCGTCCGGCGCAGTGAGCGATGATATGAAACAACAGTTGCGGTCGGCGTTTATGGCGGCGGGATATGCCCAGGCTGCGGCTGCGCAAAATATTACAGTAGAAGAGGCTATGTCAAATTCCGGTATCCAGGCGCAGGTGGCCCAGGCTGCGGAAGCGCAGCTGCAAACCGTTTTGGGGACGATAAAAACGGCGGCGGGCAGCGTGGCCGACCAGACAGCCAGGAGCGTAGCGGAACAGGTTACAGGCGGCGCAGCGGAGCAGACAGCGGGAGCTGTTGCGGAACAGGTAGCGGGCAGCGTGGCAGAGCAGACAGCCGGCAGCGTTGCGGAACAGGTAGCGGGCAGCGTAGCGCAGCAGGCGGCTCCGGTAATCGTGGAAGGAATTGCGCAACAGGCAAAAGAGGCGGTTGGAACCACCGTGGCAGACAGCGTAAAGCAGGGAGCCAAAACCGCGGCAAGCCAGGCAGCGGGCCAGGCGGCGGTGGCCGGTGCGGAAACTGCTAAAAAGCAGATTGCGGAAAGCATTGAAAAAAAGGATGCGAAAACCGGTTACAGCCTGGTAAGCGGCATGCAGGCTCTGGATGCAGGCGTAAACGGCATGTCCGGCAAAATGCCGCAGCTGACAGCCGGAATAGAGCAGCTGTACCATGGAAGTCAGACACTGGCGTCCAAAAAATTTGAATTAAACAGCGGAACGCAGAAGCTGGCCAATGGCAAAGACCAGATGGCTGACGGCGTGAAAAAGCTGACAGGCGGTTCAAAAGAACTGTCCGAGGGTATGAGCGAGTTTGCCAAGGAAGGCATAGAAAAACTGGTCAATAGCTATCATGGAGATGTCAGGGAGTTTACCGACCGGATCGAAGCGGTTCTGGACGCCGGCAAATCATACGAATCCTTCGGAGGCAAATCGGACGACATAACCGGAAATGTGAAATTTATCATAAAAACAGGAGAAATCATAGCAGAAAAGTAAGAAAGACAACCGGGACTGCGCGGCATATTCCATACGGATGCCGCGCAGCCGGAAAGTAATGTTTATTTGGTATATTCCGCGATCAATTGTAAGAGTTGACCGTGGTTTTCTTTTATCCAGGAATCATAGACGGTATGTGCACGGCTTATGGTTTGTCCCAGTTCTATTAAAAAGAGAGGAATCTTATCTTCGGCCATAATGCCGGCGTCTGCGCCGAAATTTTCTTTTCCCAGAGCAGAGCATCCTCCCTCAAATATGGCATAAGCCGGTTTTGGTCCCTCGGGCGACTGCTTTACGGCGCCGCGGAAGCCCAGAGAGGCAGACTGGTGCGCGCTGCAGGAAGAGGGACAGCCGGAAATGTGGATTTTGGGTAAAACGCCGTCGGCAAATTCATAAGGACGCACGGCGTCGACGCAGGCCTTGAGCAGAGACTGGGAATCCCTTAGACCAAGCTGGCAGATATGATTGCCGATGCATGCCACGGAAGTCTCAAATAAAGTATTTGCGCCGTCGTCTGTCAGGGCGAGCAGGGTTTGGGCTTCTTCTGCCGTGCAGTTGATAAAATACATGCCCTCATCCGGGGCAAGGCGTATTTCGACGTCTTCCATAGGCGCAATCGTATCATACAGGGTACGGAACAGAGAGGGACTCGGATTGCCCCCGATGGGATGATACGAAACGGCATAGAGCCCCGGCTGCTTTTGTTCTGTTACCCGCGGATGCGTCAGGGTAGAAGAACCCTTTTTTGAAACGGAAAGGGGAGAAGGATGAATTTTTAAATCCTCCTGCGCCATTGCGCATTCTAACTTCTCCTGAAACGCCCTGCGCAGTCCTTCGGCGCCAAGCGTATCCTGCATATAGCGAGTTCTTGCCCTGGCGCGGCTTTCATAATTTCCATAAGAAGTGAAGGTATCGACCATAGCCTTGATATAATAAAGGATCATTTCAGGAGCCGCGTCTTCGGCTGCGAGAATGCCCATTTTGGGTTGGATTCCCAGGCCGCCCGCGCAATAGACGTCAAAAGTCTGGTTCTTCTTTGCGACAAATCCAAGATCCCGGAAAGTAGCGTGCGGAAAATTTTCAGAGCTTCCCGAAAAGGCGACTTTTAACTTCCTTGGAAGCTTAACGGTTTTGATAAATCCGAGCAGGTATTCAGACGCGGCGCTGACGTATCCCGTCAGATCAAACGGTTCTCTTTTATCCACGCCGCTTAAAGGAGACATCATAACATTTCGCGGATAATCTCCCCCGCCTCCCCTTGTGATAATTCCATGCGCCCACGCTTCTTCTGCCAGAGAGCAGATGGCGTCCGGTTTTAGGTTGTGAAGCTGCACGGTCTGGCAGGTTGTCAGATGCAGACGGTCGATGTGGTATTTTTCAATGCTGTCGGCGATAAAGCGTAGCGAGTCTTTTGAAATTCTTCCGCCGGGAAGCCGGAGACGGAGCATGCCGAGACTGCCGCCTCTTTGGGCATAGCTTCCAAAGCCTCCCGAAAAACTCTTGTATTCGGCTACGGAAACTTTCCCATTGTAAAAATCGTTTGTAATTTTTTTGAATTCTACCAGATCTTCCCGAAACTCTTTTGCATAATCTTTCATAAAACGTATTCCTTTCTGATCAAAATGATAAAATAAAAAACTGCCTCATAATAGTATGAGACAGTTTCTGGAAATTATCAATCTTTTTATTCGGAAAGTTCCATTTCGGTACTGTCCGCATATGGATCGTCATAGATATATTCGGGCGAGCTTCGGAAAATAGTGTCACTGGAACCAAGCTGGCTGACCACAACCGAATCGCCGTCGCTAATATCTTCCGCATACAGGCGCAGACGCGAGCCATTGATGTAAATCGTAGGAACTTTTTCACCGTTTACATATACTCTGCTCCAGCGGGTAAAATTCTTGCCGATGACAGTGACGTAAGCGCCGTCGCCGGATGGGATGACATGCTTGATGTCCGTATCTTCCACGCCCATTACAAGTTCTGATGCCGGGTATAAATCTTCGCCGTTGTATGCATATCGTTCGCCGTAAAGCAGATCGTATTGCAGATGATTCAAACCATTTAAGTAGCTTTCGCTGTCATTGGTTTTCTGATCCAATGCGTTCTGTTCGTAAGTAAAAATAGTTCCTTCATGAATGCCAAGTGCGTTTGTTGTATTTGCCAGCAATTCATAGGCGGCAAGGTCGGCGTCTTCCTTTGCAAGTCCAAAGTTGTTCCAGGTTGCGTATTTGGTCTGAAAAATGCTTCCGGTCGCCATATCGGCTTCGGAAAGGCCCAGACTGGGAAGATGGTCGCCAAAAAATACAACAATCGTATCTTCGCCTCTCCGCTCAAGAGCGGTAGTCAGATCTTTGATAAACTGGTCTACTTCGTGAATCATGTTCACGTAATATTCCCATTGATTATTTGCGGCTTCATCTTCTGCTCCGCTTACTAAAATTTCAGGGTTGGAAAGAATTTTGTCCTTCGGATAATCTCCGTGCCCCTGTACGGTAATGGTATAGACAAAGTCCGGCTGGTCTTTTGTGGAATCCAGCGCTTTTATTGTTTCATCAATCAGAATATCATCCGTAGGCCAGGAGCCAAGCGGCGTGTATTCCCGGATATTCATCAGTTCCTTGCTGGTAAAGGTGTCAAAGCCCATCATAGAAAACGCATTTGCGCGGCTGTAGAAATTGCCGCCGTTATTATGTACTACATGCGTGCCGTACCCGATTTTGGACAGGTCGGAAGCAATGCTTTCGCAATCGGTCTGTTTTAAAATCGTTTTATAAGGATATTCGCCCGTTCCGAAGTACTGCATGCTCATTCCGGTTAAAATCTCAAATTCGGTATTGGCGGTTCCGGCTCCTACAACGGGAACCTTCAGGTAACCAGAGGTGTAATTTTGGGTCAGCTCTCTGAAGTTTGGGATCGGATCCTGGGAGAAGTTCAGGTAATTTACTTCTGTCGGATCAATAAAAGATTCCAAAAGCACGGTAATAATATTCGGTTTGTTTTGGCTTTTGGACGCTTTGCTTTTGGAAGCGCTTTTGGCGGCGTCCACCGATTCTTTGGAATAATTTTTGGGCTTGCTCATGCCTCTGTCAACCACACTGGTGGAAAATCCGTAAACAAAACCGTAGTTTTCATAGCCCTGAGCGATATTTGCAAAATACGAAGCCAGTATATTGGAATTTTGAGCGGCATGTGTTGTAACGGGAACCATCAGCATACAAACAGCCACCATACAGGGCGTTAAGATGTTTCTTCTTTGGCCCTGGAATTTCGGTCCTTTAAAAAAGAGATAGATGCAAAAAGCTGTAAATAATCCTACGACGCAGATAACCAGAGCGGCTTCTTTGGCTGTGAAATAATTTGTATTCTGCATGGATAAAAGGTCTGAAATGCATTTTAAATCCGTATAACCGAAAGGCGTTACGCGGTTGGACAAAATACATCCGTTTACCGTTCCCAGGAATAACCAAAATCCACTGATTAATATGCGGCATAGCATTCTTCTGCGAATCAGATATACAAGGGAGAGAGAGGCGAATATAATAAAGGAATTGTAGATAAAAGCCCAGGTATGCAGGGCTAAAAATCCAAAAGCCTTTCCCATGGAATGTCTGGAAATCACTTCAATTGCAAAACAAAGAGCCATAGAAAGAATGGCATGGAACAAAATAGAGTATCGGTTGAATAAATAAATCATACGTGTCTTTTTTTCCGGGGTTATATGTAGTCCAGGAATACGCTTCAAAAAGTTCTTCATGGTAGTACCTCCTGTATTTTTACGTCTTTATCGTTTTATAAAAAGTTCTTTTGCTGCCGCGTATTCAAGAATATATCTTAATTAGTTAAAAATCAATGGAAAACTTTTATAAAAATTTCTTAAGAATTCAAAAGAAAACGCTCAATATAAATAAAATGTGTTGAAAAGGTGAAATCGGTCATGCAAAAAATCAAAAAAAACTGGAAATAAAGGAAACTTTAATGAAAACAGCTTATGAAAAAATTTGAGGTATTAAAAAACTGGCGGCAGCCTTACAGATTACATCATATTATATTGTGAAAAACCTGCAATTAGAATAAGGAAGGCGGGCAGAGGAATAAAATTTGCTATTGCAATTTAAATAAAATATTATTAGTATAGAGATAAGAATAAAAGGTATCGAAAGATGCCTTTTTTTAAAAGATGGAACAACTGGATTAAAATCGCATATAGTATTAGTGATATTTCATATGGAGCCATTGAAATGAATCGATTTACAGAGCCTTATATACGGATGCCCGAAGAGTATAAGCAAAAGATGCCTTTTTATCTGACATATCCGATGACGAATGTATATCAGACAGAAAAAGAGTATGAGAGGGATATGGAACGAATGAAAGAGCTGTATCCGAAGCGTATGAAAAAGCTGCTTGCATATGTAGAAGAAGAATGTGATAAAATGGAATACGAAGGAAGCATGATGTATGACGAATATCCGGATAAAGTTCTATTATACAAAACAGCGGCCGACGTATACGACAGAGCGGTTCCGGTACAGGAAACGGAACATGGGGGCAGGAGGAGAGACAGGGATCTGCTGGATGTGATACAAGTGCTGTTATATGACGAGATGTACCGCCGAAGGGGCAGACGCAGACGCTGCTGCAGAAAATGGTGGTAGGATTATTTACAGATTAGCCATGGTTTTAGCGAAGCTAAAACCATGGCATGAAAGGTGGAAAGAATACCATGAAAAAAGGCATCATCAAAGTGTTTGTGCTGCTTTTCGTGTTTTGCGGCGGAATTGTGGGATTTGGTCAGATTACGAACCATTCCAATCAGGATTTGACGACGGAAATGGCAGATGCAACACTTCCTTTGATTTCTTTGTTTGTACAAAATGCGGATGAATGGACGGCCGTCAATGAGCTGCACGGATATACGTCTCCGATGAATGCCGTATATATGCGGGATACGATTACCCCTGTTAATGAGGAAAGGATTCTTCCGGTAGAGATCCGGATGTATGATCGCAAGGTGGACGGGCTTTCCTATGAAATCCGCAGTCTGGATACGGACAGGCTGATTGCGGATACCGTGGTGGAAGATTACGAGGAAGCACAGGAAAAAATAACAGCCGATATTTCAATACAGAATCTTCTCGAAAAAAATGAAGAATATCTTTTGATATTAAAGCTTTTATCCGGTAAAGACACCATCTACTATTATACAAGAATCATGGAAGAAGAGGATTGTTATGTAGAAGACTGCGTTGCGTTTACTCTGGACTTTCATGAAAAGACTTTTAATAAGGAAGCATCCAAAACGCTGGCGACCTATCTGGAACCGAATGCGCTGGGAGATAACACCACCCTGGCTAAGACAGACATACATTCCAGCCTGAAACAGGTAGCCTGGGCGGACTTCAAAGGAGAGAGGCTTACGACGCCCATTCCTTCTATCAAGGAAATTAACAGTTCTTATACTGTTGTGCTGCTGGAATATCTGGTTGCGTCAAAAGGAATAAATGGAGAACTGGAATATTATAATGTAGAAGAGTATTATCGCGTGCGCCATACAAATGAAAGAATGTATCTTTTGAATTACGAAAGAAATATGGAGCAGATTTTCAGAGCTGAAAATTTAGAAGTTTACGATAATTACATTCAACTTGGCATTCGCAGCGAAGAAATAGAGTTTGCTTATAATGAAAAAGGCAGCATTGTCAGTTTTGTACAGGGAGGAGAGCTTTGGTGTTACAACGAAGCGAACAGTCAGCTGTCGCAGGTATTTAGCTTTATCGGCAATGAGGGCGTGGACGGCAGGGAGAATTACAGAGAACACGACATAAAGATTATCAATGTGGACGAAACAGGGAGCGTAAATTTTGTCGTGTATGGCTACATGAACTGCGGAATACATGAAGGACGGGCAGGAATTTGCGTATATAATTATGACAGCGTTGCAAATACCGTGGAAGAAGAATTGTTTATACCTTCCGATGAATCTTATCAGGTTATGAAAGCCGATTTGGGACAACTTATGCATGAAAACGGCCAGGGCGTATTTTTTATTATGCTCGACGGGATCGTTTATCGGATTGATCTGATGACAATGCAGGTCAAAGAGTACATTACGGGGTTAAAAGAAGGAGATTATGCAATTTCAGAATCTCACAGGTATTTTGCCTGGGTTGAAAGCGAGAGCGAAAATGCCGCGGATACCATTCACTTTCTGAATCTGGATACGGAAGAGCGCAGAGACATTTCGGCAGGAGACAAAGAGCTGTTAAAACCGCTTGGATTTATGGATGACGATTTTATCTACGGAACGGCAAAGCGCAAAGACATCTTTACGGACCTTGCCGGTAATATAACATTTCCGATGTACCAGATTCGGATTTTGGAGTCAGAATCCATGGAAAGCCTTAAGTCTTATGAGAAGCCGGGATACTTTGTGGCGGATATTGAAATTGAAGATTACATTATGTATTTAAACCGAATCCAGTTTAACGGCATGGCATATGTGGAGGCGCCGCAGGATACCATAATGAACCGGGAAGGCGACAGTACAACGATCGTAGGCGTGCATACGACCGTGACGGAAGAAAAACAGACGCAGGTGCAGATCTTTCTGGCGGAAGAGATTGCGGACGCATCCCCGAAAATCCTGACGCCGAAAGAAGTCGTATTAGAAGAAAACAGAGAAATTATTTTAGAAAATGAAACAGAGGACAACAGTTACTATGCTTATGCAAGAGGCGATGTGCTGCGTGTAACGGATGATTTAAAAGAAGCGATTGCTATTGCAAATGATGAGATGGGCGTTGTAATTGGAAGAAAGCAGCAGTATATATGGAAGCGTGCCAGAAAATCCATACAGCCGGCAATTGAAGTAAAAGTGGGAGCTGAAGACGCGGGAGGCGATTCTATTGCACAGTGCGTCAGCGCCATGCTTGAGCAGGAGTCAATCAATATTGGGGTGACAGCGTTGATTCAGCAGGGCAAGACGCCAAAAGAGATCCTGGAGACAACGATGCAGAATGTGACGGCATTGGATTTAAGCGGATGCAGTCTGGAAGAGGCGCTTTACTATATTAATCTTGGAACGCCCGTATTTGCGATGAGGAGCGATACGGAAGCTACTTTGGTGACCGGTTATGATGCGCAGAATGTGTATTTATTCAATCCTTCTTCCGGTTCATCTGATAAAATGGGACTAAACGATGCGACAAAAATGTTTGAGGATGTTGGGAATGTATTTTTTGGATATATTCTCGAACCATAATATAGGACAGGGGAGGGTGATGCGTTTTCGGCTTATATTAAGCAAAGAAGCGGTAAAAGAAGCGTGTGTGTTTAAAAGGTGTTAAGATATTGGAAAAGTGCATAATTTTTATCTGATTAATAGGTTTCTTTCGTGGAAAATAATGATTTTATAAAAAAGCATTGTAAATTTGAGAATTATAGTATATATTAAAAAATGTACTTTAGGAGGAAATAGTAGATGAGTCAGAAGAAGGTTATAGTATCCAGTGTTTCAGAGAAACACGAAAATCCGATTGCTGAACTGGTGCAGGCTGCCTGTCAATTTGACAGTAATATTACCTTGGAGAGTGAAAATCGAAGAATTAATGCGAAGAGTATTATGGGAATCATGGCATTCAATCCCTCAAAAGGGATGACGGTAAATATCATCACAGAAGGCAATGATGAAGAAGAAGCACTGATTGCAATGGAAAAATTTTTAGTATGTAAATAGGTTTTAAAATTAGGGAGGTCAGTCATGGCAAAAGATGTAAAAGGAAAGACATCTGAGGTAAAGGCAAATAAGAAGGAGACGGCAGTTACTGCGGAAGTAAAACCGGCAGAAGTAACGCCCGCAGAGATCAAACCTTCTGAAGTTAAGAAAGAAGAAATCAAAAAAGAAGAAGTGAAGAAAGCAGCAGTGCCTGTAAAGAAAGCCGTAAGTAACAAGGTAAAGAAAGTGGGGAAAGAAACCATGGAGCCAGAGCTGTATGTACAGTACAATGATGATCCTGCAGGTGCGCAGGAAGCTAACGTAAACGATATCGTAGCGAAAATTAAAGCTTTATATGTATCAGAAGGACATCGTGAATCTTCCATTAAGTCTCTTAAAGTCTATATGAAGCCACAGGAATGGAAAGCATATTACGTGATAAATAATAAAATTGAAGGCCAGGTTGATTTGTTCTAGCTTTTAAAAATAATCCCTCCGGACGAATCCGGAGGGAATTTTTTTGGAATTTTAGGAGTTTTCTTTTCTGTAACGGTCGAGCAGACGGTAAATTCTGTCGTAGGGATCCAGCAGGTCGCTGATTGAAACGTCATGGTTTAACGTATCAATGATATAAGCGATATATTTGCTCATATCGCAATTAATATAGTAAGGTTTCTTTAAAAGCTCTTCATCCTGCCAGGTAAGGTTGGTTGTCAGCAGACGGTAAATAATGCCGTCTTCATATGCCTTGTCAAATTTTTCCAGTCCGTTCGTGAATAAGCCGAACGTTGCGATCATAAATATGCGGTTTGCTTTTCGTTTCTTTAATTCCGTTGCAACGTCAATCATGCTGTCTCCGGAAGAAATCATATCATCTATAATCAAAACGTCTTTGCCCTCAACGGAGGCGCCCAAAAATTCATGGGCGACAATTGGATTGCGTCCGTCAATTACTTTGCTGTAATCACGGCGCTTATAAAACATACCCATATCCAGTCCGAGCACATTGGCCAGATAGATGGCGCGGTTGGTGCCGCCTTCGTCCGGGCTGATTACCATCATGTGGTCATTGTCAATTTTCAGTCCTTTTACATTGTTTAAGATGCCTTTGATAAATTGATAGGCCGGCTGAACGGTATCAAAACCCTTCAGGGGAATTGCATTCTGAACTTTCGGATCGTGGGCGTCAAAGGTAATAATATTGTCTACACCCATATAAATCAGATCCTGAAGAGCCAGTGCGCAGTCCAGAGATTCCCTGGAAGTACGCTTGTGCTGACGGCTTTCATATAAGAACGGAATAATAACGGTAATCCTTCTTGCTTTTCCGCCAACGGCGGCAATGATCCGTTTCAAATCCGCAAAATGATCATCCGGTGACATCAGGTTCGTGTGCCCGCAGAGAGAATACGTCATATGGTGATTTGTGACGTCTACCATAAGGTAAAGATCGTATCCCCGGACCGATTCTTTGATGACGCCCTTCGCCTCTCCGCTTCCAAAGCGCGGACAGTCGGCTTCCACAATATAGGTGCTGCGTTTGTAGCTGTTCAGGGTAATCGTGTCTGAAAGCTGATGTTCCCGTTTGGCGCGCCACTTTACCAAATACTTGTCTACCTTTTCTCCCATTTCCTGAAAGCTTTCCAGTGGGATAAGTCCCAGGGCGCCGGTAGGAAGCGTTTGCAATAATCGTTTATCGTTTGCCATGATAATCCTCCATCATATATATGTGTTCTATAGTTACCGAAGCTTTTTTTGAATGCGAATGTCGTCGCCAAAGAGCTTTAACATCACATAGTTGCTGGATATTCTGGAAAAAGTCCGTTCGGAGTATATTTCGGCAACCTGATGAATTGACAGATTGGTCGAAATAATCGTGGATTTTTTGCGAAGCATCCGTTCGTTTAAGCAGAGAAATAATTGCGATATGGTGAATGTATTTGGCATTTCCGTGCCAAGATCATCAATAATTAGCAGGTCGCAGTCAAAGATATTCTGATGCGCCGCAATAATATCCTGCTCCGTTGCTTTATAAAATGTATTCCGTTTAAATATATCAAATAATTGGAATGCCGTAAAGTAAATTACAGAATGACCGGTATCTAACAATTCTTTTGCAACACAGTTGGACAAGAATGTTTTGCCGACGCCTGTATCCCCATAGAAGAAAAGATTAGAAAAAGAAAAATCGAAATCATTTATAAATTTCCGGCAGTCTTTCACCGCGTTCTGCATAGTTTCCAGGGATGACAGACCGGTTGCCGGATTACTTTGCGTTTCGGAATAATAGTCATAAGAAAATGTATCAAAATTTTCGTTCTTTAAAATGTTGCGTATATTTGACTGTGTATAAACCAGGTCAATGGCACGCTGTTTAAAGCAGTGACAGCGTTCATTGCCGATGTAGCCGGTATCCTTGCAGTCCGGGCATTCGTAAGAAGGCTCCAGATATTGTTCGGAATATCCAAGCTCGTTGAGAATGTCCAAACGCTGTTGTTTAAAATCCGAAAGCTGGCGCCGCAGCTTCGGAAGCGCAGTAACGTCTCCGCCCAGCAGTCTTCGCGCCTGTACAAGAGAGCAGGAAGAAATGGCGTTGTCAATCGCTTTTAACCGCGGATCTTTCCCGTATACTTCTTTCGTGCGGTTGTCCACCATATGCTGATTTTTAATCTGTTTGGCATGGTATTCGCGGATAATGGCGTCATATTGTGAATTGCTTAATGGCATATAAATTCTCCTGGTATAAAAATTAACGTGTGGTATTCAGCAGTTTTTTCTCTAATTGCTCATAATTATAAGTCCGCTGCGGGAAATTGTTAAAACGGCTGCCGGCAGAAGGACGCGGCGCAGACTCTCTGGATTTGCCTGCGGATTTGGACTTCTGGTGTGCCGTATCTAATTTTACAATATCATTTAAAGTATGTACATTGCTCCTGTTCCAGTTGGTCAGGATGGTATCGGCGTATTCAAAGCTTGCCTTGCCGGTAGCCTGAATGGTGCGTCGGCATGCTTCTTTGATGATGTCTGAAGAAAAGGCATACTGGCCTGTCCATTTGCGGATCGTGGAAAGCTCGGAAGGGATCAGGTTGCGCCCGCTGATGCCAAAGGCATTCATAACGGTATATGCGTCCTTGTGGTGCATATTGTGATCCCGTTTTGCGTCCGCAACGGAGTCAATGCCGGAATCTGCCCAGGATAAAGCGATTTTTTCCATATATCTAAGGCTGGTATGGCCGTTGCTCACACAAGTCTCAATCAGGTATTCGATCAAATCTGTGGAAAAGTGAAGCTTATCATACCAGTATAATATGGTACAGACATCGGTGGAACTTAATGTCCGGCCCAGATAATTTTCGGTAATAAATAAAATTTCCTGAACGCCTTCGTCTTTCTGGAAATCCTCAATCTGTTCGGGAGGATAGTCGTTGGCCGGCTGCGTATTCTTTGAAGGCGCGGCAGCCGTCGTCTGATCCGGCAGTTCAAGAGCGATGCCGGTGACTTCTTTATTGTCGTCATACTCCAGATGCAGAAGATGCACCTTTTCCCAATAAGCGAGAGCGCGGAGAATGTCTTTTTCGGTATGTTCAAAAACATCCGCGAGTTCAGAGATGGAACAGCTTTGACGGCTTTGGTCCATGCAGCGGATAATGTAAAGATAAATCTTGACGAATTCTCCATTTGCATTCGTCATATATTTGTCTATGAAGATATTTGGAACGCAGGTGTAAGATAATAAACCACTGCCGTTTAATATAATGTCAGCCATATCAAAGTCCTCTCTAAAACTTTCTAATCTGTTCCAGATTATAGCACGGCTTTTTGAAATTGAAAAGAGCTAATTTTAGTACAAACCCAGTAAAATCAAGGGATGGAGCAAATGTGGATAATGTGGATAAACTACATGGCTCAAATGAAAAGCATGGAAAATTCAGGCATTGCAGGGAGATGGAGAGGAAAAGAAATCCACATTTTAAATGTCTATAAACATGCATCTAAAATGTGGATAATGTGGATAATTTAATCGGAAAGGAGCGTTTCACCGATATTCACAACGTCTCCGGCTCCCATAGTTATCAACAAATCATCTTTTGAGCATTTTTTTCGTAAAAAATTTTCGATCTCCGAAAAAGAAGGAAAATACCAGGTTTCCGTTCCGAGATTTTTTAGCTGAGCCATAAGATCTTCGGAGCTGATGCCTAACGTATCCGTTTCACGCGCAGCGTAAATATCTGCCAGAACCACAACGTCCGCGGCTGACAGAGCTTTCGCAAAATCATCAAGGAAAGCTTTTGTCCTGGAATACGTATGGGGCTGGAAGACGCATACAATCCGTTCGTGCGGATAATTTGCGGCGGCGGAAAGCGTGGCGGTAATTTCCGTTGGGTGATGAGCGTAATCGTCGATGACGACGGCGCCGTTTTTCAATATGCCCTTGTACTGGAATCTGCGGTCGGTTCCTCCGTAAAGCGCTATGCCGTTTGTAACGGCGGAAACGGGAAGGCGGTATTCAAGAGCGGCCGCAATAGCTGCAAGGGAATTGGATACATTGTGCATGCCCGGGACAGAAAGTGATACGGGAGCGATTGACCTGCCTTGATGCATCAGCGTATAAGACGCGCAGCCCTTCTGGTTAAACGCAATGTCTGCGGGATAGTAGTCGCTTTCGTCCGTAAGCCCATAAGTGACGATCGAACAGGAGAGGCCGTTCGTGATTTCCGTATAACCGCTGATCTGGCTGTTGATGATGATAGTTCCGCCGGGAACCGTATTTTGGGCAAATCTGCGAAAAGAATCCCGAATGTCGGATAAATCTTTGAAAAAATCCATGTGGTCTTCCTCTATATTTAATATAATGGAAAACTTTGGGTGAAAATGCAGAAAGCTGTTGGTGTATTCACATGCTTCCGTCAGAAAAACATCGGAGCGGCCCACACGGATATTGCCGCCAATGGCTTTTAGCATCCCTCCGACGGAGATCGTAGGGTCTGTCTTTGCGGCAAGCAGAATCTGGCTTAGCATAGATGTGGTTGTCGTTTTGCCGTGCGTGCCGGCGACGGCAAAAGAGTCGGGATAATTGTTCATCATCTGCCCAAGGAGCTCGGCTCTTGTCAGCATTGGCAGACCAGCGGCTGCTGCCGCGGCGTATTCCGGGTTGTTTTCATGGATTGCGGCAGTAAAAACAACAGCGTCAATATCCGGTGAAATATTTGCCGAAGACTGCGGGCAGAAGATGTGCGCTCCTGCTGCGGAAAGCTGCTGCGTAAGCAAAGATTCTTTCATGTCGGAGCCAGAGACGGTAAAACCTTCTTCAAGGAGAATTTCGGCCAGGCCGCTCATGCTGATGCCGCCGATGCCGATAAAGTGGATGTGGATGGGTTCTTTAAAATTGATTTGATACATATGATTTACCTGTCCAATCTTTTTATAAAATTTAAACTTCTGTATATATTATAACCAACTATCTTTATTTTGCACATTCGTTAAATTTTACAAAAATATACAAAAAAAGTTTCATAACTTGTTAAAAATGTTGTACAAAAAAAATAAGTATGATATAATTTTACCATCACATAATTTAAGTTGACGAGAGGTGAGTGATATGATTCGAAAAGAAATGATAGCAATGCTATTAGCAGGAGGCCAGGGAAGCCGTCTGGGTGTGCTGACAGCCAATGTTGCAAAGCCGGCAGTGGCATTTGGGGGCAAATATCGTATTATTGATTTCCCGCTCAGTAACTGCATTAATTCAGGAATTGACACAGTGGGAGTTTTGACACAGTATCAGCCTCTGCGGCTGAATTCCCATATTGGAATCGGCATTCCATGGGATTTGGATCGTAATCATGGGGGAGTTACTGTTTTGCCTCCATATGAAAAGACGGAAAACAGCGAGTGGTATACCGGTACCGCAAATGCAATTTACCAGAATCTAAGTTACATTGAGACGTATAATCCGGAATATGTACTGATTCTTTCGGGGGATCATATTTATAAGATGGATTATGAAGTGATGCTTGACTTCCACAAAGCCAATCACGCGGACGTTACGCTTGCGGCAATGCCGGTTCCGATTGAAGAAGCGAGCCGTTTTGGAATTGTAATTACCGATGAGAACAAACAGATTCAGGAATTTGAGGAAAAACCCGAAAACCCGAGAAGCAACCTGGCATCCATGGGTATTTATATCTTCACCTGGAGCGTATTAAGGGACGCTTTAATCGCCAAAAAGGATCAGAACAACTGTGATTTTGGAAAGCATATCATTCCATATTGTCACGAAGGGGGCAAACGGTTGTTTGCTTATGAGTATAATGGGTATTGGAAAGACGTTGGAACCCTGGGTTCTTATTGGGAAGCGAATATGGAGCTTGTCGATTTGATACCTGAGTTTAATCTGTATGAAGAGTATTGGAAAATCTATACGAAGACGGACAATGTAGAACCACAGTATGTTTCTTCGGATTCCATTATTGAGAAGAGTATTATCGGAGAGGGATCGGAGATTTTTGGGGAGGTGCATCATTCCGTGATCGGCGCCGGCGTCGTCATCGGCAAAGGAACGGTAGTCAGGGATTCCATCATCATGAAGGATACCAAAATCGGAGACAACTGCACCATCGACAAGGCGATCATTGCCGAAGACTGCGAAATTGGCAATGATATTCAAATGGGAATCGGTGAATCGGCGGTAAGCAAGCTCCACAGTGAGATTTACGCGTTTGACCTTGTTACGGTCGGAGAAAACTCCCATATCCCATCCAATGTCAAAATCGGAAAGAATACGGCGATTTGCGGTAAGACAGATAAAGAGGACTATCCCGACGGTATGCTTGCCGGAGGAGAATATATTATTAAGGCAGGTGAGGGTAAATGAAAGCATTAGGAATCATTCTCGCGGGCGGCAGCAGCAATCGTATGCAGGAGCTGACAAATCAAAGAGCGGTGTCTGCCATGCCGATTGGGGGAAGTTACCGCAGTATTGATTTTGCACTGAGTAATATGAGCAATTCACGCATCCATACGGTTGCGGTTTTGACACAGTATAATGCGAGATCTTTAAATGAACATTTAAGTTCTTCCAAATGGTGGGATTTTGGAAGAAAGCAGGGAGGTCTTTATACATTTACGCCAATCGTTACCACTTCGAGCAACTGGTGGTACCGGGGCACTGCGGATGCAATGTACCAGAACATTGATTTTTTAAAGAGACAGCATGAGCCGTATGTGATTATCAGCAGCGGAGATTGTGTTTATAAAGTTGATTTCAATGAACTTCTGGATTACCACATTGAAAGAAAAGCGGATATTACCGTTGTGTGCAAGGATATGCCGGCGGGTACGGATGTCAGCCGCTACGGAGTCGTTCGTATGAATGAGGAAGCCAGAATCGTAGAATTTGAAGAGAAGCCAATGATGGCAAATTCCAATACGGTATCCGCGGGCATCTATATTATCCGCAGACGCCAGCTGATCGAAATGCTGGAGCGGTGTGCGGATGAAGAGCGTTATGATTTTGTTTCGGATATTCTGATTCGTTACAAGAACCTGAAACGCATTTACGGGTACAAACTAAAGACATATTGGAGCAATATTGCATCGGTGGATTCTTACTACCAGACCAATATGGATTTTCTGAAACCGGAAGTCCGCAAGTTCTTCTTCCGGGATGAGCCAAAGATTGCCACGAAAGTAGACGATCTGCCGCCTGCAAAATACAATGCCGGTTCAGATGTGCGCAACAGTCTGGTTGCAAGCGGATGTATTATCAACAGCAAGGTTGAAAACTCTATTTTGTTTAAGAAGACTTTCGTGGGCAAGAACTGTGTAATTAAAAATTCAATCATTTTAAATGATGTTTATATCGGCGATAACACGCATATTGAAAATTGTATTGTGGAAAGCCGCAATACGCTACGCGCCAATACTTACTATTGTGGTGAAAACAGCATTAAAGTTGTCTGCGAGGACAACGACAGGTATGTAATGTAATCTAAGTTCGTCGCAAAAAGATAAAAAGTCAGACGGCAAGAAGGGAGAATAGGATTATGCAGATTACAGATGTAAGGATTCGAAAGGTTGAAAAAGAAGGCAAGATGAAGGCCGTAGTATCAATTACCATTGACGAAGAATTTGTGGTGCATGATATCAAAGTAATTGAAGGTGAAAAGGGATTGTTTATTGCAATGCCGAGCCGCAAAGCTGCCGATGGCGAGTATCGAGATGTTGCGCATCCGATTAATTCAGATACCAGGGATAAGATTCAGAAAATGATCTTGGAAAAATATCAGGCTGAGATTCTTACAATGGACGAATAGTATGAAACAACCCCTTTGCTCTAAGCGGCTGAGGGGTTTTTCATGGAGATTGTTTGTTTCCGGTCTTGAATTATAGAGTTAAACCTGATATACTGCTAAATGAAACTATCTGTTTTGCTGTAGAAGATACAGCGCGAAATTTTAATTATATTTTGGAGGATGATTATGAAAACAAAAATTTTGAAAATGGGATTAGCAGTTGTTATGTCTGTGACGCTTTTGGCCGGATGCGGCGGTGGAGGAAATGCGGATGGTTATAAAGATGATATCAAGGCATTTTCCGCATTAAACAGCGTGGATAACACCGATTTTGACGCGATGTCAGAGGCAGTGGAAGGCTTGAACGTTACAACAGACGAAGGAAAAGCCATCAAAGAAACGCTTCAGGAAGTAGTGGATATTGGAAAACAGGCGATGGATGCGGCTTCGAATCCCGAATCTATTGATGCGGACGCATTCACAAAGATGCAGGAAGACCTTACGACCCTGACAGAGGAGACGCAGACGAAGCTGGAAACTTTCCTGAAAGCGGCGGAAGATGCCGGAGTGAAAGCAGAAGATCTGGAAGGATTGGATTTAGGCCTGTAAAAATAATTTCAGGTTTTTGAGAATAGAAATTATAAACGCGTGGAGAATAATAAGAAACGCAAAAGGGGAACTGCCTGCGGGCAGTTCCTTTTATCTGATAACGGAGGATAGGGTGATGTATGTAATTGCAGGGCTTGGCAATCCGGGCAGAAAGTATGAAAATACACGTCATAACGTCGGATTTGATGTGATTGATCTGCTTGCGGAACAATATAATATCAATATGAACATAAAAAAGCATCGGGCCGTTTGCGGAACGGGAGTGATGGAAGGCGTGAAAGCATTGCTGGTAAAGCCGCAGACATATATGAACTTAAGCGGCGAAAGCATTGCTTCCATATTGGATTTTTATAAACTGGACGCAGACAGGGATTTGATTGTTATATTTGACGATATAAGCCTTGAACCAGGCAGAATCCGTATCCGGCAAAAAGGAAGCGCCGGAGGACACAACGGAATCAAAAGTATAATTGCATGTTGTCACAGCAGCGGTTTTTCCAGAATAAAAATCGGCGTAGGGGAAAAGCCTCTTGGGTGGGATCTGGCGGATTACGTACTGGGGCGTTTTTCAAAAGAAGAACGGGCAAGTGTGGATGGAGCGGTGTCTGATGCATGCAAGGCGGTTGGTTATATGATAAACGGGAAAACAGATCAGGCAATGAATATGTTTCATGTAAAAAAGCAGGAGTGATATGAAAGCATTTTTAGAACCGCTGCGGTCATTGGAAGAAATTCGAAAATTAGAAGCGCAGCTCAAAAAAGGGCCGGGAATCCAGATGATTTCCGGTTGTATTGATTCACAAAAACCTCATTTGATGTATGGAGCGGGCAATGATTTTAAAAACAAAATCATTGTCACTTTTAATGAGCAGAAAGCCAGGGAGATTTATGAAGAATACCGCTTTTTTGATAAAGAAGCCGTATACTATCCATCAAAAGATATTTTGTTTTACCAGTCGGATTTGCGTGGGAACCTGCTAACGAGGGAGCGGGTCTGCGCGCTGAAAAAAATAGCGGAAAACACGCAGGTTACGCTTGTGACGACATTTGACGCGCTTATGAACCGTATGCCTGGGCCAAGCGGTTTTCTTTCGTCCGTTTTCACCTTTCGTATTGGCGACGTCGTGGATATGGAGCGGTTAAAGAAAAAACTTGTTTCTATGGGATATGAAGCCTCTTACCAGGTGGAGACGGCGGGCCAGTTTGCCATTCGGGGCGGCATCATTGATATTTTTCCTTTGACGGATGAGAATCCATACCGAATGGAATTATGGGACGATGAAGTGGATTCGCTCCGCAGCTTTGACGTGGAAAGCCAGAGGTCTATAGAAAATCTGGATCAAATCGAGATTTATCCGGCGATGGAGCTTGTCCTAACAAAGGAAGAAAAAGAAGCGGGGTTAAAACGCATACAAGAGGATGCCGATCGTCTGTACCGAACGTATCGCGCGGAAATGAAAACGGAGGAAGCCGCAAGGGTGAAGCAGTCCGAAGCCGAGCTTACGGAAGAAATAACGGAGCGTTTTGGCGTTGACGGACTGGATGCGTATCTGACTTATTTTGATCCGGACACCGTGTCTCTTCTTGAGTATTTTGACGCGGCGGACACCGTGATTTTTATAGACGAAGCCGCCAGATGCGCGGAACGCGGACGGATGACGGAGCTGGAATTTTCGGAGAGTATGAAACAGCGTCTGGAAAAAGGCTATATCCTTCCGGGGCAGATGCATGCGCTTTTTACAATGGAAGAAACGTCTGCCAGGCTTATGTTAAGAAGGTGCGTGGCTCTTGCCGCATTGGACATTAAGACGCCTGACTTTTCCATTTCAAACCATTACTCCATTCAATCAAGGACGATTGGCTCATATAATAATAGCTTTGAGCTTCTGGTAAAAGATTTGCGCGGCTACAAGCAAAAAGGATATGCCGTGCTATTGCTTTCCGGTTCAAGAACCAGGGCCAGACGTCTGTCCGAAGACCTGCTGATGGAGGGGTTTAACTGCTTTTATTCTCAGGATTACGACCGCGTTGCGCAGCCCGGTGAAATCATGATCCTGTATGGTAAAGTTAAGCGCGGGTATGAATATCCGCTGCTTTCTTTTGCGGTTATTTCGGAAAGCGATATATTCGGCAAAGAGAAAAAAAAGAAAAAGAAGCGCAAAACCTATGAAGGAGACAAAATCGCAAGCTTTACCGAGCTTTCTGTGGGCGATTATGTCGTGCATGAAAATCACGGCCTTGGAATTTACCGGGGAATCGAAAAAATCGAAGTAGATAAAACAGTCAAAGATTACATTAAAATCGAATATGATAAAGGCAGCAGCCTTTATATACTTGCAACACAGCTTGATATGATCCAGAAATACGCGGGAGCCGACGCAAAGAAGCCTAAGCTGAACAAGCTGGGCGGCCAGGAGTGGCATAAGACAAAGAGCAGGGTGCAGGGAGCGGTAAAAGAAATTGCGTCCGATCTGGTTGCGCTTTACGCAAAACGCCAGCAGAACGAAGGATACGCGTATGGCCCCGATACGGTATGGCAGAAAGAATTTGAAGAAATGTTTCCTTTTGAGGAAACGCAGGATCAGGAAAACGCAATTGAAGCCGCCAAACGCGATATGGAGAGCAAAAAGATCATGGACCGGCTGATCTGCGGAGACGTAGGATACGGCAAAACCGAAATTGCCATCCGTGCGGCGTTTAAAGCAGTCCAGGAAGGCAAGCAGGTTGTCTATCTGGTGCCTACGACAATTCTTGCCCAGCAGCATTACAACACGTTTGCGCAGAGAATGAAAGATTTTCCTGTTGTGGTGGATTTGCTCTGCCGGTTTAAAAGCGCGGCGGAACAGAAAAAGACGATAGCGGAAATCAAACGCGGCATGGTGGATATTGTCATCGGGACGCACAGAGTCCTTTCCAAAGACGTGGAATGGAAAGACCTCGGTCTTCTTATCATAGATGAAGAACAGCGGTTTGGCGTGGCGCATAAAGAAAAAATAAAACAGTTAAAGTACAGTGTGGATGTGCTGACATTAACGGCGACGCCGATTCCCAGAACGCTTCACATGAGCCTGATTGGAATTCGGGATATGAGTATTTTGGAAGAGCCGCCTTTGGACCGCCTTCCGATTCAGACTTATGTGATGGAATACAATGAAGAATTGGTGCGGGAGGCAATCGCAAGAGAGCTTGCCAGAGAAGGCCAGGTATATTATGTATTTAACAGGGTCAGGCAGATCGCGGACATAACGGCAAAAATAGCGTCCCTGGCGCCGGAAGCTGCGGTTGAATTTGCGCACGGGCAGATGAAAGAGCAGGAGCTGGAAAATATTATGTATCGTTTTATCAATGGAGAGATAGACGTTTTAGTCTCTACGACAATCATTGAAACGGGGCTTGATATTTCCAATGTGAATACCATAATTATCCATGACGCGGATAATATGGGGCTGGCTCAGCTATACCAGTTAAGGGGAAGAGTGGGGAGATCCAATCGTACCGCATATGCGTTTTTTATGTATAAAAGGGATAAAATGCTAAAAGAAACTGCCGAAAAGCGTCTGGCCGCAATCAAGGAATATACGGAGCTTGGCAGCGGCTTTAAAATCGCCATGCGGGACCTGGAAATCCGCGGCGTCGGAAATCTGCTGGGAGACGCGCAGCATGGGCATATGGAAGCCGTGGGCTATGATCTGTATTGTAAAATGTTAAATGAAGCGGTAAAAAGAGCGAAAGGGATCGAGACAAAAGAGAATTTTGAAACGTCCGTTGACGTGGATATAGACGCCTATATTCCGGTTAATTATATTCCGAATGAAATTCAGAAACTGGATTTGTACAAACGAATAGCCGGAATCGAAAGCGAAGAGGAACGAGATGAAATTCTGGAAGAACTTATGGACCGGTTTGGAGATCCGCCAAAATCGGTGGAAAACCTTCTTCTTCTCGCAGAATACAAATCAAGGGCCCATAAGCTTTATTTTACGGAAGTGGCGCAAAAGGGAGATGAAATCCGTTTTACGCTGTTTGAGCGCGCAAAAGTAAATCCTTCCAAAATACCGGATTTCGTGGCACGGTATGAAGGTATGCTGAAATTTTATGCCGATAAGCGGCTGCCTTATTTTGCATACCGCTTAAAGATGAATTCCAGACAAAAGGAGAGCGTAACGGAGATTATCGATAAAATTTTAACCGGCGCCGCATCCATTTTAGAGGATGAAGTCAAATAAAATATCCTGTACATTTGCGCTATGGAAAAGTTATGAAAAAATAATGAAAAATCTTGCGGCATGTACCAAAAAGCACTATAATAGAAAAAGCGACTGGCAAAATGCCGGATTTTAGGAGGAACATATGAGAAGTAAGAGATTAATGGCGCTGCTGATTACAGGGGCAGCATGCATGGGAATGGCAGTGAGCGGATGCGGCAATCAGATTAATGAAAACGCGGTATTTGCAACATTAGATGATACGACCATTACGATGGGAGTTGCAAATTTTTTTGCAAAATATGAACAGGCATCGTATGATTCCTATTATCTTGCGTATTTTGGAGAAGATATGTGGAATAATGACTTATATGGAAGCGGAAATACGATGGCGCATGATGTGAAGGAGGACGTGGCGGAACGGCTGCAGACAATGTATCTTCTGAAAGCGCATATGGATGAGTATAAGATTTCCATAAGCGAAGAGGAGGAGGCAAAGATTGCAAAAGCCGCGGATGATTTTATCGCCGCAAACAGCGCAGACGCGATCAAACAGGTTGGCGCGGAGAATAAAGAAAACGTCATGGAGATGCTTCGTTTGTATACGATTCAGGAGAAGATGCACAATCGTATCAAAGAAGACGCCGATGTGGAAGTTACCGATGAGGAAGCGGCGCAGCGGACGTTCAGTTACGTTACGATAAGCACGGCCGCGCATACGGATGAAGATTCCAACACCGTGGAATATACCGAAGAAGAAAAAGCGGATTTAAAGAAAAAAGCAGAAGACATTGCCGCGGCGGAAGATTTTGACACAGCCGTGACGGACGGAGGCTATACGACAAGCACGGCTTCCTATGGTTCCGCAGAGGACGAAGACGCTTCCTTTGACAAAGCGGTGCTCGAAGCTGCGGATGCGCTCAAAGAAGGCGAAGTATCCCCGGTCATAGAAACGGAGAGCGCTTACTATGTTTTGAGACTGGACAGCGAACACGATGAAGAAGCAAGCGCATCCAAAAAAGAGAGTCTCATTTCTGAAAAAGAAGAAGCATATTATGACGATATTGTCAGCGGCTGGAAAGAAAAAGCCACCTGGACCATCAATGAAAAGGAATGGGAGAAAGTGACGTTTGAAGATCGCTTTGCACAGATCGCGGACGATACGGAAAGTCCTTCGGAAGAGATTACAAACACCGAGGGCACAGAAGAAATCATCGACGCTGCCGAGGACACGGAAGCAGCAGACGGCACGGAAGCCGCGGAAACAAAATAAAATATAAGATGCTGCATGCGGGGACGGCAAATGTCTTCGTTTGCAGCATTTTTGCGTAAGGAGAACGACTGTGAGACATCTGTTTGTTTATTTGAAAAATTACAAAAAAGAATGTGTATTGGCGCCGCTGTTTAAAATGCTGGAGGCAATATTTGAATTATTTGTGCCTTTGGTTATGGCGGCCGTAATAGATACCGGAATTGCGGGGAACGATATACCTTATATCGTTCGAATGTGTATGGTGATGGTGCTGCTTGGCGTGACAGGGCTTGTCTGTTCCGTTACGGCGCAGTATTTTTCGGCAAAAGCAGCGGCCGGGTTTGGAACGGGTGTGCGCCATGCTTTGTTTGCGCATATTCAGAAGCTGTCTTTTACGAATCTGGATAAAGTCGGGACGTCCGCGTTAATTACGAGAATGACAAGCGACGTCAATCAGGCGCAGAGCAGTGTAAATATGGCGCTTAGATTGTTCCTTCGTTCGCCGTTTGTTGTATTTGGCGCAATGATTATGGCTTTTACAATTGACGTAAAGTCCGCGTGGCTTTTCGTTATTACAATTTTGCTTTTGTCGGCCGTTGTATTTGGCATTATGTGCATCAGCATACCCCTTTACAGAAAAGTGCAGGGGAAATTAGACGCCATTACTCTGCTCACCAGAGAAAACCTTACGGGGACAAGGGTCATACGGGCATTTCATATGGAGGAAGAGGAAAAAGAAGAATTCAAGGCGCGCAATCAGGAACTGACCGCTATGCAGATGTTCGCAGGGAAAATATCGGGTCTTATGAATCCGCTTACGTTCGCGCTGATTAACGGGGTGACGGCATATCTGATCTACATCGGCGCACTGCAGGTAGACAACGGCGCGATTACACAGGGAGAAGTCGTCGCGCTTGTGAACTATATGGCGCAGATCTTAGTCGAACTGGTAAAATTTGCTAACCTCATTATCACCGTAACAAAAGGCATTGCCTGTGGAAACCGCATCCAAAGCGTATTGGAGCTGCCCGAAGGGGAGCGGGAGATTGCGCGCGGTGAAACCGTATCCGCGCCACATACAGAAGATGAAATGGTCGTGTTTTCACATGTAGGGCTTACCTACGAAAATGCCGGCGCCCAGGCGCTGACCGATATAAGCTTTACGGCAAAAAAAGGAGAAATCATCGGCGTCATCGGCGGCACGGGTTCGGGCAAGAGCTCCCTGGTGCATTTAATACCCGGATTTTATCCGCATACAAAAGGAAGCATCCGGATCGACGGGAAAGAGATAGACGCATATTCCAAAGAGCAGCTTCGCGGGCAGGTCGGCATCGTGACGCAGAAAACGGTTCTTTTTGCCGGAACCATACGGGAAAATCTCCTGTGGGGCAATCCGGGCGCGACGGATGAGGAACTGACAGAAGCTTTGAAAATGGCGCAGGCCTATGAAATTGTAGAAAAAAAAGAGGGCGGTTTGTCGGCCGAAGTGTCCTGGGGCGGGAAAAATTTTTCCGGCGGACAGCGGCAGCGGCTTACGATTGCCAGGGCATTTGTAAGAAAACCCAAAATACTGATTCTGGACGACGCTGCTTCGGCGCTGGATTATGCGACGGATGCGGCCCTAAGGCGCGCCATAGCGGAAATGAAGCATGAAACAACCGTATTTCTGGTATCCCAGAGAGCTTCCTCCATTCAGTACGCCGATCGGATTTTGGCGTTGGACGATGGGGAACTGGCAGGTGTGGGGACGCATAAGGAATTGTTGGAAAATTGTGAATTGTATCAGGAGATTTACTATTCCCAGTATCCGAAAGAGGCAGGAGGTAGTGCAAAGTGACGAAAAAAAGCCAAAAACAGATGACGATATTGAAAAATCTGTTTCCTTATATTAAAAAGCGTTCGATTTATATTTTTGTTTCCCTGTTGTTTGCAGCGGTATCCGCATCCTTGTCTTTGTATGTGCCGATATTGACCGGCCGGGCCATTGACTGCATTATAAAAGAAGGGGAAGTGGATTTTTCGGGGATTTACGCCGTGCTTCGCCAGATGCTTGCAGTCGTGCTGATTACGGCGGGTTCACAGTGGATCATGAATATCTGCAATAACCGGATTACGTATCAAACCGTACAGGATTTGCGAAGGGACGCGTTTGCCAAAATAGAGATTCTTCCGCTGAAATATCTGGACCGGCATGCCCATGGAGAACTGGTGAGCCGTATCATTGCAGATGCGGACCAGGTGGCCGACGGGCTTTTGCTTGGATTCACCCAGTTATTTACGGGGGTAATTACGATTATCGGCACGATTGTATTTATGATCAGCATTCAGTATAAAATAGCGTTGGTCGTTATCTGCATTACGCCGGCGTCGCTTTTCGTGGCTGCGTTTATTGCCAAAAAGACGTTTTCTATGTTCAGACGTCAGTCAGAAACAAGAGGAGAGCAGACGGCGCTGGTGGAGGAGATGGTGTCAAACCAGAAAATCGTCCAGGCATTCGGACAGGAAGAGAATACGGAGAAGAAATTTGATGAAATTAATAAAAAGCTGGAAGGATGTTACTTAAAGGCCACTTTTTTCTCTTCCCTGACAAACCCGTGCACCCGCTTTGTCAACAGCCTTGTCTATACGGGAGTCGGTATTTTTGGCGCGGTATCCGCTGTTTCCGGGGGGATCAGCGTAGGAGAGCTCGCCAGTTTTTTGAGCTATGCAAATCAATATACAAAGCCGTTTAATGAGATTTCCGGCGTGATTACGGAGCTGCAGAATGCGCTTGCCTGCGCCGGACGGATTCTGGAGCTGATCGGGGAAGAGCCGCAGACGCCTGAGGATAAAGACGCTGTATCTTTAGAGCATGCAAAGGGAAATGTATCGTTGGAGCATGTGTGTTTTTCGTATGTGGAAAATCAGCATTTGATCGAAGATTTCAATCTGGATGTGAAGCCGGGGCAGAGAGTTGCGATCGTAGGCCCGACAGGATGCGGAAAAACAACGCTGATCAATCTTCTGATGCGCTTTTACGACGTGGATCAGGGAGCGGTCTGCGTGGATGGAAGAAACATAAAGAAGCTGACCAGAAAAAGCCTCCGCGCTTCGTACGGCATGGTTTTACAGGAAACGTGGCTCAGGGAAGGCACGATTCTTGAAAATATCCGCATGGGAGCAAAAGACGCATCCGCGGAGGATGTAATGGCAGCGGCAAAGGCGTCGCATGCCCACAGCTTTATCAAAAGGCTTCCGAACGGTTACGATACGGTTGTGACAGAAGAGGGAGGAGGGCTTTCACAGGGTCAGAAACAGCTTTTATGCATTGCAAGAGTGATGCTGTCTCTTCCTCCGATGCTGATTTTGGATGAAGCGACGTCGTCTATTGATACGCGTACGGAGCAGAAAATTCAAAACGCCTTTGCCAAAATGATGCAGGGCAGGACGAGTTTTATTGTGGCGCACCGGCTTTCCACCATAAAAGAGGCCGACATTATATTAGTCATGAAAGACGGACACATTTTAGAGCAGGGAAATCACAAAACACTGCTTGCAAAAAACGGATTTTATGCTACACTTTATAATAGCCAGTTTATATAAATGTATGAATACCAGAATCAGACAGGTATTCTTCGGCGGGAATTTGCAGATACTTTAGTTAAAGCAGGCGTTATCTGTAAATGCAATCCCTGCAGCGCCGGAGTAACAAAAGGCAGAGAAGTGAATACAATATATGTAGTAGAAGTGGATTTGATGGGAGTTAAATATTACCAAATTATTACACATGTTACATATAAAGAAAAATCTTGACAAAAGAAAGAATTGGTCACTATAATTAATGTTTGTATTTTAAGATAATGGCTTGACGGGTTATATCATTCATATCGGAAGGCGGGAAGTATGCCTGAAAGATATAGGTTGTTTAATGATAGAGGTGCGATATGGAACAGTATATTATAAAAGGCGGGAATCCGCTTGTTGGTGAAGTGGAAATAGGCGGGGCGAAAAATGCGGCTCTTGCCATATTGGCAACTGCTATTATGACGGATGAAACTGTTACAATAGAAAATCTTCCGAATGTGCGGGACATTAACGTAATGCTGGATGCGATTGCCGGGATCGGGGGGAATGTCGAACGCGTGGATATTCATACCGTTAAAATTAACGGCTCCATGATACAGGATTTGAGCGTGGATTATGAGTACATCAAAAAAATCCGTGCGTCCTACTATTTGCTGGGCGCTCTTTTGGGCAAATATAAAAAAGCAGAGGTCGCTCTTCCGGGAGGATGCGATATAGGAAGCCGTCCGATTGATTTGCATTTAAAAGGCTTCCGCGCGCTTGGAGCCAGGGTTGACATTCGGCACGGATTGATTTCCGCCGATGCGGAGGAATTGAAAGGCACGCATATTTATCTTGATAAAGTTTCCGTTGGGGCGACGATTAATATCATGATGGCCGCGGCTATGGCCAAAGGCAAGACGACGATCGAAAATGCGGCCAAGGAGCCGCATGTCGTAGACGTAGCCAACTGTTTAAACAGCATGGGGGCTAACATCCGCGGAGCCGGTACGGACGTGATTCGCATTTCCGGCGTGGAGAGGCTTCACAAAACGGAATATTCCATCATTCCGGATCAGATTGAAGCCGGGACATTTATGTTTGCGGCGGCGGCCACCAGAGGGGACGTCACGGTCAAAAATGTAATTCCCAAGCATCTGGAAGCTATTTCCGCCAAATTGATTGAGATTGGATGTGAAATTGAAGAGCTGGACGACGCAGTCCGCGTTGTGGCTTCCAGGCAGCTTCACCATACCCAGGTGACGACGCTTCCGTATCCCGGATTTCCTACGGATATGCAGCCGCAGATGTCCGTGGTGCTCGGCATTTCGGAAGGCACAAGCACGGTAACCGAAAGCATATTTGAAAATCGGTTTAAATATGTAGATGAACTGACCCGTATGGGAGCTTCCATTAAAGTAGAAAGCAACATTGCAATCGTGACCGGCACAGAAAAATATACGGGCGCAAGGGTCAGCGCGCCGGATCTTCGCGCGGGAGCCGCATTGGTGATTGCGGGGCTTGCTGCGGAAGGAATTACGATCGTAGACGATATTTATTATATCGAACGCGGTTATGAAGATTTTGACGGAAAGCTCATGCAGCTTGGCGCACAGATCGAAAAGGTTGCGACCGAAAAAGAAATCGTTAAATTTAAATTAAAAGTTTCCTGAAGAAGGAGCTCTTGTTCTATGGCGAAACAGCTGTGGAACAGGGGCTTTTTTAATTGGGGAAAAATCGGGCATGAATCTTCTTGACGGACACACTTTTAGGGAGTAGAATAAAAGTGTAAAACTATCGCATCTATTTCTTACATTATGTGTCTCAAAAAGTATACATTTATGGCATTGGTAAAAATGACCAAAAGACCCGCTGTTTCCTGCTTGGTACGCAAACGGCGGGCAGACACTTATGTTTAAGAAAAATGAAAAGGAGGTAAGAAAGTAATGAAACATGAAAATGCAAAACAGCTGTGGAAAAGAAGGCTTAGTATGGGCCTCTCACTGGCCATGGCTGTAACAATGCTTCCGGTTAGCGGATTGTCGGCCAAAGCAGAGGAAGGCGATGCGCCGGCGCTGTTAAAGGCCAGAAGCACCAGCGGTGTAGAAGGCTCTACCTACACCCGTAACCAGCCCTTTATCGCCAACGTAACAGGAACTACGGAAGACGGCGCGGGCAGACCATACTTCAACGCACCGGCATTTGTAGTAAAAGAAACAATCAATGACACCGAGAAACTTGGCGAATGTACGATTCTGACAGCCAGTGACACGATGCTGATCGCCGCAGCGGAAGGAAGATTTGACCAGAGCAAAAAGGCCGGTGGAACAGACGTGATCGCCACTGTTTCGAAAGACAACGGAGCGACCTGGACTTACAGTTATCCACTGCGCTTTCCTGACAGCGAAGGGAATGCAGGAAAATATGCCACGTCTATCAATAACCCGACGCTGGCAGTGGCGGCCGACGGAACAATCTATTGTGTAATGAATGTTACCCCGACCGGAGTCTCTTCCATGGCATCAGAAGGAGACGGCTTTACATATCCAAATGTTGGAACCGGTTACATAGATGTGAACGGAACCAAACGTCTGGCTCTTACTGATGCTACAGAACATATAAACAATTCTCCGGCTGATGGAAACTACAACTTTTACATCGGAGATTTTGACGCTACTACGAAGCTTGCAAAAATATTTGAAGTTGATGGCGATGCAGAGACTGATCATGCCGTAGATGAATGGTATAATATTTACCAGAAAAATAAAGACGGCGCCTATGTGCCGATGACACAGCAACGCGCTAACTCCGATGGCTACAACACAGGTACAGGCTTGGTTCAGCAGAATGTATTTTACAGAGCTTCTAAGTACCATGTTTACAATACCAGCTACATTGTATGCGTTACATCTGCGAACGGCTTAGAATGGAGCGCTCCGCAGATCCTTAACCCGTTTGTTAAAAAAGAGGACGACAAGAGTCTTGTTGTTGCCGGCGGCAAAGGACTTACAACCTCAAAAGGCCGTATTGTATTTCCGGTATATCGGAACAACGACGGCACGTCAGAAGACGGCTCTTCCAGCGTTATCTGGCTGGATAAGAGCACGGGAGGAGACAACCAGTGGCATCGTTCCGGAAATGTTCCGAATTTCGCAGAATCGACGGAAAATGAAAAAGGCAATTGGATTGGTGAAGGCGAGATCGTTGAGCTTAGTGACGGCAAGCTGCGTATGGTGTTCCGAAATGCACAGGGGCTGATCAGCTACGCAGACGCACAGAGAAATGCAGACAATGAATTCGTATTTTCAGATCCTGTTTCTACAGGAACGAGAAGTCCGGAAAACGCTCATCCGTCCGTTATTTCCTATTTAAAACCGATTGATGAGAAAAAAGGCCTTCTGATTGCTGCGCCGATTGGTGAAAGCCGCGCAGACGGACGGATTATGACATTCCTTGCAACGGGAGCAAACGTTGAGAGCGAAGAAGAAAATGCGACAGGCGGCATGACGCGTGTAGAAGGATCCGATGTGCCGGGAAGCAAGGATTATTTCCAGCATCCCTGTATGGATCAGTTTAATGCAGGAGACGGCATTGGCCTTGTATGGGAAAACGGAAGCGGAAGCGTTCGTTTCACTAAATTAGGAATTTTGGATGTTGTAAAAGAACATTACATTCCACATATCACGGTTGATTTGAAAATGGCAGTAGACGACGTTTACGAGAGAAACTACACAGTAGTAGGATCGGCGCATACAAACGGCGTCACGGAAAAGCCAATGAGCGGTCAGGATCCGGATGAAAGCGTTGTATCTGTTGAGCTTGACAAAGGAGCAGATATAGAAGAAACAGTTCCTGCGCTATATCCGCGAAGCACAGCCGATGATCGTCAGGATGGCTATGCCGTTGTCGGAGACGGTAGCCTGAGCAATACATTTCTGCATACCGACCAGGCTATTGCAGACGACATAGACAAAACAATTGAAAGAGCTGAATTTACGATAACCAAAGCGACAAACGAGGCAGACTCAGAAGAATATGTTGTTTATTCCGCGCTTGAAAGAAGATATTTTGTTGGTACAGATCCAAAAATCAATTTTTCAGCGGCACGGCCGGCGCACAATATCATTATTACACATAAACCGGAAGACTATCTTAGCGGTATAACAGATGCCGGAAAAATAGCAGAGGATGAATTTGCCCTTATTCCTTCCACCAAGAATCGCGTGAACATGTTCAATGTTCCCAAAATGCGCTTCGACGGACAAGCGGGATGGAATAATACCAAGAGCGAGTTGGACGGCGGATTTACGCTCCTTCAAAAACTTGCGCCAAATGAGACGCTTGAAGGGGATGATGCAGTTCCTGAGCTTATTCCGGGTTATAAAAAAGTAACAACAGTTACTCCAAATGAAAAGTATTTGATTGCATTCATTCCAGATGAATCAATTTCAAGAGGCGATTATTTCACCGATGAGAACACATCACCGATTATTATCCTTTATCCGCGTAACTCCCGTGCCAATCAGACAAAGCTGGTATTTGGAACGCGGAAAGTAACAAGAAGGGCAAAGAAACATCTCACTATTACAGCCAAGGGCGTTGGCACTGCAAGAGTTGTTGCAAACCATATCGTATACAACATCGAATGCCGTGATGCACAGATTGAATTACAGGAAGGCGGGAAACGGTTTTTTCCAAATGTTACGAAAGACGAGTGTTCTGTAACAGACAGCAGTGTGGTAAAGATTGAAGACTTCACATTAAAGGAGCCGGCTCTGTATGACTGTGAAAGAACAGCCGACAATAGTCTGGATGGTTACTCCAAAGTGCCAAATACAGACATCAATATGGAAGCCGCTGAATTTATTTTTACATCTTCCGGCGAAGCTGAGGATGAGCGTTACACGATTCAGAGCGCGTTCAATGATAAGTATCTGATCAACCTCCCTGGAGCTCAGTATTTTGGAACCGATCAGATTACCCATGAAGTAAAAAGGGTTGACGGCGAAGGCAAGGAAAGCTTTGAAATCAGGCGCAAAAGCGATGATGAACATAATAACCGCTATGTATACTTCTACTATTCTAGAATGGGATTTGATGCCGTATCAGAAAAAACTGACAACTTTATGGCAAAGGGTAAATTTGATTTCGAATTGCTTGAAAAACAGGATTATCCGGCAGACTTAGACCAGATCTCAGGATACCGCCGCGTAACTGCCATTACATCAGGAAGAAAATACCTGATTACACAGACTTACCATGATCAAGCGACAAATCGTGACGTAAGATTTATCCTTTATCCAGGAAACAGTATTCCGACACAATCTAAAATGTATGGAGATACCGAGACGCCTGGCGTTCAACTTATAGCAACTGGAAAAGATGGCAACTCTACAACCGTTACAATTGATGGTGAAGAATATCTTGTTAAAATTACAGGTAAATGTCTGCATGATGGATATGGCCGTTACTACAAGGGAGGAATTGCAGCTAGCTGTGAAGTAGATGGCTACACAGGAGATCTGTTCTGCGACAATTGTGACGGTCTGGTTGAAAAGGGTACAGCAATTCCAAAGGGCCATGATGTGGCTGTGTGGGAACTTACGACACCCGCAACTTATGAATCAGCGGGAACGTATTCCGGCACATGTACCAGATGTAGCCAGACTGCGACAAAACCATACACAATAGAAGAGTATGCAGATGACATGCTTCGTGCAAAAATTATGGAAGCAAGAAATCTTACCGGAGCAAACTATACGGAAAAATCCCTTGCGCCTCTTTTGGCTGCTCTGGACAAAACAGGAAGCGTAGAGAATACAGTTGCCGCTAAGAAGGCTCTGTGTGAAGAGATACAAGATGGAATTGAAGGGCTGGTAAGAAAGACAGACTTTAATGCGGCAAAGAACAAATTGAAGCCGCTTCTCGTGAAAGCAAAGGCGGCGATTGGCAAGGATCAGGCAGCATTTGATCCGGATGTATGGAGTGGACTGACAGCGGCTGTAAATGCAATCAAAGAAGACGGATTTAATCTGGCTGAATTGGAGGACGAAGCTGCGATAGAAGCCCTTTTGAACGACATGGGCGATTCAGCGGGGCTGGCGAGCATCAACGCAGCATACGACAAATTAAAAGACGTTCCCATGAACACGATCGAAGAAGAGAAAGAAGAGCAGGAGCGCAGAGAGCTTGCCCGGAAGATCAAGGAGGCTGTGAGCGGAGCCAAAAATACGTATGACGCCGGACAGGGCGACTACACGAACGATTCCTGGGACGCTTTTGAAAAGGCGTACCGTGAGGCGAACGTATCGGACGAAGACCTGGAAGAGATGTCGAAGGAAGAGCTGCAGGGCCTTCTGGACGCATTGACGACGGCGATCACAAACCTTAAGACAAACACGAATGACGGAAACAGCGAGCTGGAAGCGGCAAAAGCCGAGATCGGCAAAGCGGTGCAGACGGCTGACGCGATTGTGGCGGGCGGCCAGAAGAACTACACGAAGGCAAGCTGGGACGCGTTCATGGCGGCATACAACGCAGCGAAGAACGCGCCGGCGAACGCAGACGCGGCAACGTTAAAGAAACTGGCGGAAGCTCTGGCGAACGCGCAGAAGGCGCTGCAGACGGAACCGGCGGCCACATTACAGAAGGGCTACACGGAAGACGTGAAGGGAATCCGCTACGAAGTGCTGGATCCGGCCAAGATGACGGTAAAGGCGAAAACGGGACTGAATAAGAAAGCGAAGAGCATTACCATACCCGCAACGGTCACCCTGAAAGGAAGCTTCAGCTGCAAAGTCGTAGAGGTGGGCAATAAAGCGTTCAGCGGCTACAAGAAGGCGACGAAGATCACGATTGGCAAGAATGTGACCATCATAGGGAAACAGGCGTTTATGAACACCAAGAACTTGAAGCAGATCATCTTAAAAGGCAAAGGCCTTAAGAAGGAGAGCAGCATCAAGGCAAAGGCGTTCAAAGGCTCCACGAAGAAGAAAGTGAAAATCAAATGGGCGAAAGGCACGAAAAACGCACAGAAGAAAAAGGTGAAAAAGGGCCTGAAAAGAGCCGGTTTGAAAGTATAATCCCGCATAGCTTCGCAATGCGAAAAAAAGACTAACGAACCGCAAAGACGCCTCCGGCAGGAAACTGCCGGGGGCGTCTTTTTATGGCGTTATAAGTTATGCGCTTTACTTTTAACAAATTGCATTTAACGAAAATATAATTCGGCCTCTTCGGCTGAAAGGTCATATTCTTTCATTAGCATCGCCTTTATTTCCTCATCCGGATGCCCTAAGTTACGAAGCATGCGAACAGATCCCTGCATGCCTTTCTGCATGCCTTTCTGCATGCCTTTCTGCATGCCTTTCTGCATGCCTTCCTGCATGCCTTTCTGCATGCCTTTCTGCATGCCTTCCTGCATTCCCCTCTGCATGCCCTTCTGCATGCCCTCCTGCATGGCGGCTTCTTTCCACTCTTTTTCCTTTAGCCGGATTTCCGGTTCCATAATCTCCATCAATGCCTCACACATATGATCGTCTCCTTTCCAGCTTTCCAAAACTTCTTTGTTTGCGTCTACGCTAACCTCCAGGATGGAATCGGCCAGTTCGCGGTCAAACCTGCTTTCTAATTGCTGAATTCTGTAAAACAGCTCCTTCATATCCTGTTTTTGCAGTCTGGCGGACAATGCGCTTAACCAGACGTGCTCTTTTTTGTCCAATTCCGCAGTCACTATGATCTGCAACGAGAAGGGGATTTTCCCATTGATATAATAAATGCCGTCCAATGGGTTTGTTATCTGGAAGCTTTGTTTTTTCAACTGTTGGAAAAGCCCTCCTGGCCTCCCCTCCCGGATCAGAGTCACCGTAACGTCATCCGCTTTGACTGCGTCCACCGTCCTTCCGTATGACTTATAAAGCGCAGCATACGCTATTGACTTATAAAATGCGTCAATATCCAAGTGGTCTCCCGGCGACTTGTATTCTATAATATTATGGCCGCGGAAGAAAGATCCTATTTCGTTCGCAAGGAAAACGTCCGGCTGCTTTTTGATTACCAGCAGATCAATTTCCAACGGTTTTGTGTTTAAGTTGTATTCCGGCTCAAAGGTCAAATCGTCCCTGTTTTCCGAAAATTCCAAATTCATAGCGGCCACAAATCCCGGATGCCACTGTATTTTTGCACGGTCCATCGCTTTCTCCTTTGTTTCTTAAATTATATCACACTGTGATCAATATGCAAGACGGAACTCTTTTTAATGCAGGGCAGTTTTCCAAAGGACATTCAGGTTCAGCGGGGAATTGTCCTTTCTTACCCTTGAGGCATCTTCATGGAAAATAACATCCAGGCGCCAGTGAAGCTGGTTCTGTTTTAACCCTATCGTATAATTTGCCTTTGCCCCTGTTATTTTCTCTACGATCTTTTTCTGGCAGCTCATTGCATCTGCCGTCACAACCGCTCCTTCCACATCTATGAGATCAAGCAGTTCAGGAACTGCCGCATATCGTTTTTCCATCAACTGCTATTACACTGCGCTTTTGGCGTTCCATGGATAGCCAGTTTGTCAGGCATGATGAAAGCGCAGACGGATTAAGTTTATAGGACGCTCTTCTGAATGTGTCGCTGTCAGGTATGCCGTTGGGAAGTTCAAGAAATTCCGCAAGATATTTTTGCGGCTTTTGCCGAATTCCTCTATATCAGCAAAGTCTTCCCCTCCACAGATTACTGTGCATAGACCGATGATTATAATGTCTTCCAACTTGTGACGGATATTTCTATACTTTATCCGTCTTGCATATTGATCACAGTGTGATATAATTTAAGAAACAAAGGAGAAAGCGATGGACCGTGCAAAAATACAGTGGCATCCGGGATTTGTGGCCGCTATGAATTTGGAATTTTCGGAAAACAGGGACGATTTGACCTTTGAGCCGGAATACAACTTAAACACAAAACCGTTGGAAATTGATCTGCTGGTAATCAAAAAGCAGCCGGACGTTTTCCTTGCGAACGAAATAGGATCTTTCTTCCGCGGCCATAATATTATAGAATACAAGTCGCCGGGAGACCACTTGGATATTGACGCATTTTATAAGTCAATAGCGTATGCTGCGCTTTATAAGTCATACGGAAGGACGGTGGACGCAGTCAAAGCGGATGACGTTACGGTGACTCTGATCCGGGAGGGGAGGCCAGGAGGGCTTTTCCAACAGTTGAAAAAACAAAGCTTCCAGATAACAAACCCATTGGACGGCATTTATTATATCAATGGGAAAATCCCCTTCTCGTTGCAGATCATAGTGACTGCGGAATTGGACAAAAAAGAGCACGTCTGGTTAAGCGCATTGTCCGCCAGACTGCAAAAACAGGATATGAAGGAGCTGTTTTACAGAATTCAGCAATTAGAAAGCAGGTTTGACCGCGAACTGGCCGATTCCATCCTGGAGGTTAGCGTAGACGCAAACAAAGAAGTTTTGGAAAGCTGGAAAGGAGACGATCATATGTGTGAGGCATTGATGGAGATTATGGAACCGGAAATCCGGCTAAAGGAAAAAGAGTGGAAAGAAGCCGCCATGCAGGAGGGCATGCAGAAGGGCATGCAGAAGGGCATGCAGAAGGGCATGCAGAAAGGCATGCAGGGATCTGTTCGCATGCTTCGTAACTTAGGGCATC
>CAJUJL010000010.1:0-71523 GCA_910586725.1 uncultured Lachnospiraceae bacterium
GGGTAAGTCCTTTTTGCTTACGGAGTTCTTTTAAGAATTTTCCGATTTTTTCTTGATTCATTCTTTTCCTCCTTTCACAAAAATTTGCTCAAAGTAAAGAATGCCGCCGGAAGAAAAGTGAAATGGGCAAGCAGCAACAAGAAAGTTGCTACCGTAAGCAAGAACGGGAAAGTCGTTGCGAAGAAGAAAGGTACGGCGATAATTACCGTAAAAGTGAACGGTAGTAAGACGTTGCGTTGTAAGGTAACGGTGAAAGATAGCAGGAAACCTGTTACGAAGAAACCTGCTCCGAATCCTGCGTCGCCCGTTGAGTGTGAGCATAATTGGATTGAGAAAGAAAAATTCGTAGAAACACAATACGCTTGCGCATGTGGTAAACTATTTCCAAATGAATATGAATGGACCATGCACAACGACAAAATCGTAGAAGATGGCGGAATCAGGCATTCATATAGTGCATATCCAATCTACGAAACCTACTACGAATGCTCGAAATGTCATAAGACAAAATAACGAAAAAACCTCCTGCTGAGAAGTGGGAGGTTTTTTTAAGAATAATGCAACAAAATCTAAACGGGATAACGTTTAAAAAAATAGCGTTATCTCTATATTTTTTATGTACGAATATAGGTTCGTCGCCAAATTGATTATCGTCATGCTCAATAATAAAATCACTATTACAATCACGCACTTTGTTATAATATAAAAATATGCGAGGTAATAAATTCGTTGTGCCAGTTAAAATAATATGTAATAACTGCTAACGAGACAGGAAATGGCTACAGCCAGCGCCTTTCTAAATCCCTGTGTCAATTCTCTGCCTCTGAACCAGTTCGGCAAAAAAGCCGTCGGCCTCTATCAGTTCCTGATAAGTTCCCTCTTCTACAATACGGCCCTGATCCAGCACGAGGATTCGGTCGCACTGCAAAACAGTCGAAAGCCTGTGCGCAATTACAACCCGCGTGCATTTCATGCGGGAAAGAGCGTCCGACACCTGTTTTTGCGTCACATTATCCAATGCGCTCGTCGCTTCGTCAAACAGCAGCGCTTTCGGCTTTGACGCCACGGCGCGCGCAATGAAAATCCTCTGCTTCTGCCCTCCGGAAAATCCTCTGCCCCTCTCCGGAACGATGGTATGCATCCCCATTGGCATTCTTTGAATATCTTCGGCAATCCCGGCAATCCTTGCCGCCTCCCACGCCTGTTCCATGGATGCGTTTGGCGAAGAAATTGTAATATTAGAATAAATGTCTCCCTGAAACATTTTCCCGTTCTGCATGACAACGCCCATAAACGACCTTAAGGATTTTAAATCGAGCTGGCTGATGTCCTTACCGTCAAAATAAACGGCTCCTTTCATCGGTTGTTCAAATCCCAGCAAAAGACGCATCAGCGTAGATTTTCCGCACCCAGTCTTTCCGACAATGGCTACGTATTCCCCCGGCTGAATTTTAATCGAAATATTGTCCAAAATCAAAGGCATATCTTCCGTATAGCGAAATGAAACATGATTCAGCTCAATCCCGCCGCTAAGACCCGTCACTATCTTTTTCTCCCGGGACACCTCCGGCGCTTCCTTTAAAACAGGACGTATGACAGAAAATGCCGCCCAAATTTCCGGAAGAATCGAAATAGAAGCAGAAAGCAAAAAAACGCTTCCCGAAAGCATGGCATATGCCGCTGCAAACGCCATATAATCCGCGGCAGAAACGCCGGAGCGAATCGCCTTTCCACAAATAAAAATGGTTCCCATAAGGGAAATGACCGTTAAAAACACAGAATTTACCTTTAAAAAAAAGGGCGGCGCATACTTTAGCCTTGCAATCTGCCCATACTGTTTCGCCCATTTTACAAACACCCGCCGTTCTGCTCCCGCCAGCTTAATCTTTTGTATGCCGGAAAAAACAGAAAAAACAAGCCCGCTCTCCTTTGCCAGAAGCTCCATCTTCTCTTCGGCGCGCTTTCGCCCCAAAAACGCAAATAACGCCGGGCCAAGCAGTGCAAAAGCCATAACGGCAAATGCCGGAAACAGCAAAGCCGGCGCATAAGAGGCAATCTGAACCAGATAAACGACAGAACAGACTGCGGAGAGAAAGACCGTCAGAAAAAAATACGCCATTTGATCGCACATTCCGTTGACGTCCTGTATTCTTCCGACAAGTTCTCCGGCTCCATAGTTCTTAAAAAAAGCGGCGGGAAGCGATAACAGCCGCATCAAAAACGCGCCGGATACGGCAGCATTAAGCTTTGTCCTGATTTTCTCAAACGTAAGCTGCCGGACGCTTGTAATCAAAGAAGAAGAAACCGCCGTTCCCGTCAAAAGAATGCCGCAGGCCCAAAGCTCCTGTATATTCCCTGTTTTCAGTACGTTGGAAAAAATCAGCTGATGAATCAAAGGGGTCAAAAGTCCAAGCAATGAAAGAAACATGCCGGCCGCTAACATGGACGCAAAATCGGAAGCGTCCATAGCCTGTACCAGGTATGCCGCAAGCTCTTTCATGCCAATTGATTTCAGCGGAAGCGGACGGTAAAAGCAAATTGCCTCTTCCGAAAACATCGACGCATTGTCCGCGCGAATCCTGATTTTTTTTCCGGTTTCCTCGTCCGCGGCCTCGTATCCTCCCCGCACCGGCAAAATTGCAACGGCTCTTTTGCTCTTCTGATAAACGCCAAGCATCGCTCCGATTCCGTTTCGATACCAGTCTTTCGAAAGCTTCACCCTGCGCCGCATAAAGCCGGACGGCCGCATCAGATATTCTAAAATATCCTGCATTTCCTCTATACTGTCCGGAATCTCCTGCGGTTTTACATGATAAAAATTTAAAATTTCACTGACGGCCCGAATCGCGGCCGCGCGATCGTCCCATCCCCAAAAAGAACCTCCCGCATTTCCCGTTACGGCTCCCGTCATTTCCATCCATGCGTCCGAAAAGCTTTCTCTTTCATTTTTAATTTTTTCCCGGATCTGTTCGTCAAACCAGCCCACGACTCATCCTCCCTACTCTTTTGTCACCAGTTCTTTGTATCTTCCATTCTGCTCCATCAGCGCTTCATGCGTTCCCCTCTCCACAATGCGTCCCTGATCCAAAACAATGATTTCATCGCAGCCGCGGACGGTAGAAAGGCGATGGGCAATCACAATACAGGTAATTCCCCTGTTTTTGATGGCGTTTACTACGTCATACTCGGTTTTCGCATCCAAAGCCGACGTAGCTTCGTCCAGAATAATGATGGTCGGATCCTGCGCCAAAACGCGGGCAATTTCCATCCGCTGCCGCTGTCCTCCCGAAAAGTCTTTTCCCCCGTCCAAAATCCGGTATTGATAACCGCCGTCCCGCAGCATAATGTCCTCGTGAAGCTGCGCGTCCCTGGACGCAAGAATCATGGCAGAGTCTTTTATCGAAGCATCCCACATTTTAATATTGTTGGCAATCGTATCCTCAAACAGTATGATGTCCTGGTCTGCGACGGCAAGCGATCCGGCAAGTACCTGACGGTTTATCTCACAGATTTTCTTTCCGTCAAAAAGAATTTCTCCTTCCCACGGTTCATACAGTCCGGAAATCAATTTGGAAACCGTGGATTTTCCACAACCGGAAGAACCGATGATTGCAATGCGCTCCCCCTGTTTTACTTTCAGGGAAAAATCTTTAATCACCGGCTCCTGCCGCCTTGAGTATCCAAATACAAGGTTTCGAATCTCCAAAGCTCCCGACAGCTTGTCGTCCGCTTCTCCTAAAAGCTGCTCATCGTCTTCATCCTCTCCGCATTTCTCCTCCACAGGATATTCCATCACGTCCTGGATACGCTCCATATCCGTTCTCATCTCCTGAAGCTTTTGCCCCGCCAGAACCAATTGAGCGGCCGGTTCGCGAAAAGAATGCGCAAGCCCCTGAAACGCCAAAAGCATGCCCACCGTAAACTCGCCGCAAATAATAAAATATGCGCCAAGCGTTAAAATCAAAATATCGGAAACAGACGCCGCAAGCTCCGGAATTATGCCCAAATATCCATCCAGCTTTGCATACCGCCCGCGCTGCGTATAGATGGAGGCAGACATTCCGGACCACCGCTCAAAAAATCCGTTTTCCGCGCCGTTCGCCTTTATCGTCTCTATCATATCGATCCCGGCATATGTTATGCCCTCCAGATTTCCCTGATCGCGCATCATTACCTGCGTAATATTGACGCGTTTCCTGGAAATCACAAAAGCCAGCCATACATTGAAAAGCACCGACAGAATGCTGATACAGGTCAGAGGAATGCTGTAACGCGCCATTACGATAACAGAAAAAATAAGCATCGCAAAATTGACGATAAGCGGCGCAAATGTTTTGACAAGCAGCTCGGCCACACTCTGATTTGCTTTCTGACGCAGGGCAAGATCGCCCACCATTCTCTGGGAAAAAAATTCCATTGGAAGCTTCAACACGTGCCACATAAATTTTGCATTTGCCAAAATGGCCAGCTTTCCCTCAAGCTTTGGCAGAAAAACAGCTTTTAACCACGCAAGCACAAACTGCGCCGCAGTCAAAGACAGCATCCCAAACCAGAAAAGCGTCACCCATGCCCCGCTTTCTCCGTTTAAAAGACGGTCCACAAAAATTCTGGAAAACACCAGCTGCAGTATTCCCGCAAACGAAGCGGCCGCCGTAATCACCGCCGCAAATAAAAACGCTTCTCCCGTGCCTTTTAGCCGCTGCCTTGCAAATTGAAAAACGCTCTTTTTCTTTCCGCCCGGCACAAACGATTCCTTTGGCGCAAACATCAGGCAGACCCCGGTAAAATTTTCATCAAATTCTTCCATGGAAACAATGGCGCGGCCTCTTGCGGGATCGCTTAAGACGGCTCCCTTACGGCAAAATCCATTCAATACGACAAAATGTGAAAGTCCCCAGTGAATGATGCAGGGATACGTCGCCTTTTCCATCAAAGAAGAAACTTCAAAACGATACGCCGATGCTTTTAGTCCATACTGTTCGGCCGCCTGATAAATGTTTTTCGCGCTTGATCCGTCCCGCGATACGCCGCAGTCAATCCGGGCCTGTTCCAGCGGAATCCACTTTCCATAGTAAGCAAGCACCATGCTAAGAGAAGCCGCTCCGCATTCAGCAGCCTCCATTTGCATAATCAAAGGCGTTTTCGCCACGCCAGACTTCTTTTTGCCCGGTACGTATGCTTCTCTCTTTTTCATATTCAAACCCTCTTATCATTCAAAAAAATAAGAAATCGGTTTTTGCCTCTCCGTTACAATCCTCACATGGCAAACGCCTTTTTTTACATGGATTCCGGAAAGCTCCACTTTATATTTCCAATCTCCCTCTGTCATTAAAAGCGCGTGCGCCATGCCCTCTCCTCCAAGAAATTCCGCCGCTTCCTGATAAGAAACCGGAATGTCCGAAACTGCTTCCACTCTGCCCGATTCTTCCAAAACGCATGCCTCCATTCCTTTTTGCACAGACACAACCTCTTCCTCATCCAAAAACAGATAGACCGATGTTCCGTCCGAATACCCCTTTTCCTCTGTGATTACGTCCAGCGCGCCAATCATGCTCCAGATAAGCAAAGACGCCAAAAACAAACATACGGCGGCTAAGACCATCCATACGCCCGGATTTACTACCTGAATACCTGCGTCCAGTTGTTCCGGATAAGACGCCCGTGCCATACTTTTTTCCCGAAACAGGCTCTTTTGCATATCAGTTCCCCTTTCTTTCTGCGTCTTTCTTTTGACGCTTTTGTTTGAGAAATTCTTTTCGAATAATCTTTGCCACCAATTCCGGGTGATCTTCCGTCAGAAAATGACGCGCCCCGCAAATCCTGTAAATGGAAAACGGCCCCTGTATCCATCTGTGCCACAACTTTGCCCTCGTCTGACAGCCAAAGGTAACCGCGTCTTTTTCTCCAAAAATCAGCACGGTTTTTCCGCCAATCGAAACCGGCTTCATCTGGCGAAGATGCCTTGCGCTTCTTTTTACATCCTCCCGAAACCTTTGTAAAAGCTCGCTTTTTACTTCAAACGAACGCCCCCGCAGTCTCTGCAAAAGATTTGCCAGAACGCCGTCCGGCACAGAATCCCAGATGCAAACGCGGTTTGGAAGCGCCTCGCAAAGCATAAGTCCAAAAAGCCTCTCTCCAAGCAGCGACGCCGTCTGGATGGCGCAGACGCTCCCTGCGCACGCGCCAAGCACATATATCTGATCATACGCTTTTATCTGTTTTGACGCAGCGATTTCTCTTGCAATATCCGCTATGCTTTGCCCGCGGAAAGCTTTTGGATGAAAGGCCGCAACGTCCAGCTCTTCCTTTGCAAGCTGACGCGCCAGAGGAAATATGCTAAGCGGCGTTCCGCCCGCAAAAGGGATGGCCAAAAGCAGACGTCTGGATTCTTTTTTCTGCAAAAATACAAGCGTCTCTTCTCTCGATGCTTCCTCTTTTGCCAGCTCTCTAAGATACGGCTTTTTGTAAATCGCTTCATACGATACAAAAATGCCGCATTCCGCACATTCCGCCAGAAAAGACAACGCCGTAAGAGAATCCATGCCAAAATCCAAAAGGCTTTGATCCAGCGTAATGTCGTTTCGCTTCAAATGCTTTCTCGCAAGCAAAAGCAGTGTCTTTTCCCTGCGGGAAACCTCCCAGTCCCGCGAAAAAACAATCGAATCCGTATGTTTGCGGCATCTGCTCCGATACATTTTCTCCAGTTCTTTTTTGTCCGCTTTTCCACTTCCTCTTACGGGCAGTTCGTTCACAAATAAAAACTCGGACGGAATACAGTAGTAAGGCAGACGCTTTGCGGCTTCTTCCTTTAGGCATTCTTTCGAACCTTCCCCCTGGCAAAAGGCAACCAGCTTGCTTCCTATCTGCAATACGCGGCAATGAACACCTGAAACGGCGTCGTTTAAATTCCGCTCTACTTCCGAAAGATTAATCCGCATTCCGCGTATTTTCACCTGACAGTCCTCTCTGCCCTCATAATAAAGCATTCCGTCTTCCGAAAGCACGGCCAAATCGCCTGTCCGATACGCCCGCTTTCCATCCAGAGTAAAAAAGCCGGACGTCTCCTCTTTCCCGTTATAGCCAAGTCCGACCAGACCGCCCTCTATAACCAGCTCTCCACGCTCTCCAACAGGCAAAATCTCTCCTCTTTTGTTCCGGACGGAAAGCCGCGTGGCATACACAGGCCTGCCAAGCGCAATTCTTTTTTCTCTGCCCGTACAGTGATAAAAGCTGACGTCAATCGTACATTCCGCAGGACCGTATAAATTATATATCTGCGTATCGGAAAGCAGCTCGTATGCTTTTTTGACAAGCTCCGCTCCCGGTTCTTCCCCGGATAAAATCAAATACTTCAAATCCGGAAATTTCCGATTTTCCCGTTCTAAATAGTCAAGAAACCGTTCCAGCATAGAGGGTACAAAGTGCGCCATTGTCACGCCGCCAAAAACAAGGGCGTCCGCGATGGCTTTTGGATCCGCTTCTTTCCCGTCTTCTAAAAGATACAGGCTCTTTCCAAACGCAAAGGGCATCGTAAGCTCCCAGACAGAAACGTCAAACGTGCTTTTCGTCTTTTGAAGAATTGTCTGCGCGCCGTCCCCAAACACATCCATCATCCATTCCAGCCTGCAGCTTACGGACGAATGGGAAATCCGGACGGCCTTTGGCTCCCCCGTCGTTCCGGAAGTATAAATTTCATAGGCAGGTATATCCGGACGAATGTCGTATGAAACGTCTGTTTCTTCCTTTTTCTCTTCCTTTAACATAGCGTCCGTCAAGCACAGCGCGCAATGACCGGAAATCTTTTCGCGCCGCTCTTTCGATTCTTTTGGACTGATTGGAAGAAACGCGCATCCCGACAGCCAGGACGCATACACGGCGGCCGGAAGATACGGTGTGCGCGTCAGGCAAAGCCCGATGACTCTCTGCCGGCTCCAGTCTGCCCTCTTAGAAATGACGCGCATAATCTGTCTGACCAGCTTCAAAAAATCACCATAAGAATAAGCATTCCCACGCCAGAACACCGCCGGCCGCTGTGGATACCTGTCTGCCATGGCAAGAAACCGCTCCGGCAATGCGCTTTGAAACTGCCAGCCGCCTCCCTGCTGCGCCGTCTTAATCTTCTGTTTTTCTTCTTCTCTTAATAAGGAAAGCCGCCCGCAGGGTATCGTCGGATCGTTTAGGATCTGCTCCATCAAAAAAAGCGCGCCTGACAGAATACTTTTTATTCTCTGTCCGGAAATCGCTTCTTTTTGATATTTTATTACCAGCTCCACGCCGTCTCTCTCTTCATTTATAAATATTTTGACCGGCGTCTCGGATGAAGAACTGTAAAATTCACGGCATTCTCCATGCGCCGGAGAAGGCAGACAGCGCGTCGGACGATAGGAAATTTCAATTTCAGGCAATACAGGACAGCTTTTCTGCTCTGTTGTATGCTTTGCCAGCTTCCTTTTTAAATCGGCGAGAAAATCAGCCGCGGAGCTTTCCCATTTTGGTTCTGCAACAAACGTACGCGTATGGACTTTCATCCCCGTAACGGTAAACTCGTCTCCCTTTCGTGAAAGCAAATCACGCCCAACGGCCAATCCGTCCCCGTCCGTTACCCTGCACAGATACATTGCGAGGCATCCATAAAATAAGGCTTCCACCGAAACCCTGTATGTACGGCAAAATTTTCGTATCTGCCCGTATGAAAAATTTCTTTCCGGCCAGGAAACGCCAGCCAGACTCTCTTCCGATTCCGTCAGCCAGCCGGAAAAAATTTCTGCCGCAGGATTTAACGCCCGTTTCGCAACAGAGGAAAGATGTCTGTCTTCCCAGTCGGACTTTTTCCCGCCATTTTGCAAACCGGAAGTCCTTGTCAGAGAAATTTCCTCCTGATACCTGGTATCTGTCTTCACGTCTGCTTTTCCTGCCAGAAGCTGCTCATAAATCTGTTCCTGACGCCTGGCGCATAAAGCAACCGTATATCCGTCCGCAATCAAATGGTGAAACTTTTCAAAAATAAGAATTTTTCCCTGCAGACGCAGCAGACGAAAATCAAACAGATAACTGTCGTATATTGAAAAAGGCTCGCAAATCCAGCCTTGTATCCTATCGTGTATTTCTTCCGCGGCAAGATTCGTAAAGTCATATTCTTTCATAGCATACGTTTGGATGGGATCCCAAAAAATCTTTCCCTGGGAATTGACTTTTATCCAGAAGCTGCTGTTGTTCCGCAAAAACAATTCGATTGTTTTCTGCAAAAGCAAAACGTCGTACTTCCCCTCCAGATGCAGATAGCCTCCGATATTACAGACGTCTGTTCCGGGATAAGCCGTCTGAACTTCCCATATTTTTTTCTGCTGCGGAAGCATTTCATACAAACCGTCCATTGTCCACCATTCTTCCTTTCCGATCAAAAAGAAATGGGTCCCCGCCCAACAATTGACAGGCGGGGACCGCTCCTTTCTTTAAATCCTCTTTTTTACATCGTCCGAAATATCATGTGTTTTTTCTTTTTTTACGCGTCTTAATCCGCTTCCTCCGGTAACTTCTGAAAGATCTTCCATCGAAAGCTCTTTCTCCGAAACCGCGTTTTCATTTTTTTCCTTGTACTCCATGAGAATCCTCCTTATTTTTTCTTTATTTTCATGCCGGACCGAAAACCGGTTCTGGCATTGAATTTCTTTTGATACGCGCCGTACTTTTTCGCAGGAACTTTTATGAGCGCTTTTTTATGGATTCCATCAATCGCTTTTTTTCCGATCCTGGAAATCTTTGACGACCGGATGGTAATGGTCCTTAGCTTCTTACATCCTGCAAACGCTTTGTCAGAAATTGTTTTTACATATTTTCCAATAGTCGCTTTTTGGGCCTTTTTATAATTCCGGAACGCTCCTTTTCCAATGGCGGTCACCTGGAATTTCTTTTCACCAATCGTTACGCTGTCTTTTACCCGGATTGTACGCGCAGATTTTCCCGGACCTTTTGTAACGGTTACCGTTCCGGCTTTTTTTCCGGAGGGAAGCTTTGTTACTTTATAGCTGTAGCCTCCTGCTTTGTATGTCTTTCCTCTGGAAACTGCGGCTGGTTTTTGCTCCGTTTGATTTTCTCCCGGCTTTTGGGTATCCGGGTCGTTTACCTGTACGGCAAACTTCTTAATCAGCATTGCTTCCTGCGGCATATAGGAAAAATTATCCTCTTCAAAAGAACCGTCCTCCGCCGTATAAACCGTCTTATTATTGGATGGCATAAAGTAAGCCGTCACATTCGCCGTACCGGGGCCGGCCGCTTCCACATAGCCGCTGTCATAAACTTTCAGCACATTTTCGTTATCGGAAACATACATGACTTTCAGTCCCGCGGTATTGAAACGATCGTAATTATTTGCATCGTCCGTTCCCTCATAACGGCTTCCTTTATAAGCAATGGACTCCACGCTTGCATTTAACTGCGTCACATCGCCTTTCTTCATTTGATAGGAAGCTTCGATTTCTTTCATGACCCCGTCGAAAATGGATATGTTCTGAATGGCCGTCATTTTCAGACGCTGCTCTTTTGTCGCCCGCATCGAAATTTCCTCCTGCGCGCTTTTGCTGTCTTCATTGACATAAGCGCGGAATGAAGTCACGGCTTCAAAGCTTTCATCCTCTTCTGAAATAAAGGTTTCAAACATTTCCTCGTAATCGCCATATGTATAATCCGCTGTGTAAACCGCAGATTCTCCCGGCAGCAAATCTTCCGTTTCGATTGCACGGATATTTTGGAACGCTTCCTCTGCGCCCTCGATTTTTCTGCTGATCCATATCTTTTGCGCGCCTGTTTTGCGTCTGCCATTGTTTGCCACGCCAACGCGGAAATGAATCGTTCCGCGTTCATCCTGCGTCGCTTCAAATTCTTCTATGTCAAGCTGCACCGGAATGGTTTCTCTGTAGGTTCCCTCTGCCAGCGTCTGTTTTGCGTCATCCGTAATCTGATATGTAAACGCACATCCGCTCTCTTCTTCGCCAAGTGAAATCGTAAAGCTGACGGGATAAGTCTTTCCTCCGTAAAGCTTATTGGACGCCGTATTTTCTTCGGTTTCCGCCTGAGCTGACGCCAGCTTTTGTTCGCAGATTTTTGCTCCGTCTTCGCCGGTAACAGTCAGCGTAAGATTTTGCAGCGTGTCCACGCCGTCGTTATAAAGCGTCATAGAAACGGCGGAATCCGACCCGGCTCTCAGTTCTTCAATTTTTAAATCCTCTACCACAAGCGTCGACGACGGCGTAAATTCCAGAGCCATCAGATCCTTGTTTTCCGTGTCTTCGGTCAATATTTCTTTACGGATGATTTCTCCCGTTTCGTCTTCGCCCTCTAACGTCTCTGTTACGCTTTTTGCCTTGGTCGCCAGAAGCTTTAGTTTGCCCGTCTCTCCTTTTTCCACAACAAATCCAATCGCTCCGTAGTTTGCTCCCTCTTCTTTTGTTACCTGTATGGGTTCTGTAATGACTGTTTCCATTGTGTCATACCTTGCGACATAAATCTGCGATTCCGCCACACGGTTTGCAGCATCCAAAGCTTCCTGGCTTGTCGGATCAATTCCCTCCCTGGCTTTCGTAGCGCGCTGCGACCAGACGGCATAGACAAAATTGTTGGAAGACGCCACGCCGTAATCCACAATTGAGGCGCTGCTTTTTTCCTCTTCATCTCCATGAAAAGCCGCATCTCCGGCAACAATCACCGGCGGCATGTAAACATGCTCCTCCTGCTCCGTTTCGTTATCCGGATGCTTCTTATTGATATAATAAAATTCCCGACCGTCAATTTCTGACTTTAACAGGCGATACTGCACGATATAGGACAAATTCAGCGCATAAAGCGTATTGTCTGCCAGATATGTCAGCAGCGTCGTATCTCCGGAACGTGCAAATTTCACCTTGCTCTCCGCAAGATCCGGCGTCGTCGTCACCATAATCGGGTGCATAAACTGGTTCGTTTTATAATCATAAATCTGAACAAAAATATCCCGGTCTGTCTCCGTTTCCGGATCTCCGTCGTAATCCAGCACATAAGCCAGCAGCGCAAGCCCGTTATACGTCGTAGTTTCCGATTCTATCACAATCGGCTCCTGCTCGTATATCCATCCGTCTTCTCCCTCATATTTTTCCCGTTCAAACGCTTTGAATGTCGGTTCTTTTGTCCAGAATCCAGAACCATCCAGCTCTTCTTCTACCACTGACAGCGGAGCCAAATCTAAAAACCGCTGTCCATACCACGCTTTCTCATAATCCGCATCCATCCCCTCGGAAGCGTCGTACGTCTCTTCCCACGCGCCCTTAGCAAAATCATATACGCGGTATGCCATTACGCTGTAAGGCTTTGCAATATCGCCGACAAGGCCCTCTTCGTCGTCCGATGTGCTTTCATATTCTGTCTTCGTATAGAACATCAGCATTTTGTTTTCCGTCTCGTCATAGGAAATATGCGGCTTTACATCCGCCGTATTATCAGCCATTAAAATTTCGTCTTCCGTCTCATAGGAATACGGACTGGTTTTTGTAATTTCCTCAATCTCGCCAAATGTCTTTGCTGCCACATCAAAAAACGCGCCGTGGATATTCATGGAATTTAAACTGTCAATCACCGTATCCTCTTTTGTCAGAACGCGGTCCGCACTCGACCATGCCACATAAATTCCCTTTTCACCCAAATCAAAAATGGCCAGTTCATCGTCGAGCGTTCCGTCGTTTTCAATTATCTGAGGCTTTGTCCAGGTTTTGCCGTCTCCGATGCTGTAATATACATGCGTACAGTTATAAATGTCCTCGTCTAAAGAATCGTCCAAAAATACCGCCAGATATTTCTGATCCGGCAAAACCGTCATCTGAATATCCGGATTCGGATTTACCGCCTGCTCCAGCAAAGTTTCCGTAATGCCCTCCTGGCCGGCTGCGATCCTTTCGCGTCCCGTCTCTTCTCCCATCCATTCGGAACGACGGCTCCGATAAGAACGCTTGTCTGTTTCCATAACGGAAAGGCTCTCATATGTATAATCCTGGCTTCCGGAAATATCGTTTAATCTTTCCGCACCGCCAAACATATTGAGTTTCTTCTTTGCAATATTCCATTTCTTTTTAAAGCAAAGCACTTTCAGTGAAATATAAGCGGAAAACGTTACGTCGCCGTGATTTTTCTGATCGCTTCGCGTATAGAAATTCATATCAAAGTCCGCTCGTCCGCCGATCATCAGATTCAGGAAATCAAATCCTGCTCCCGCACTCAAATCTATATACGGCTCTACGGTAAAAATGCCATACCCGTCAAACGCACGGTCCCCGTTGTTCATATTAAACCGGAACAAATCAATTTTCTCCGCTTCCGTATCCATAACATCTGAGAAATAGTATTCTTTCTTATCATAATTTTGTTCCAGAATAAATGTCGCAGCCCCGCTTCCTCCCGCAGAAATTGCAACCCGAATCGGAAGTCCAATCGGCGTTATATAGGAAATCGAAACATCTACGCCCCCATCTACCGTAGCGGCCAGCGTCATGTCCTGAAAATACCATTCTCCCAAATGCTCCTCATCCTGTGATTTCGCAATATTAATTTCAAGCCCAAACTTCATCTCAACTTCTGCGGCCGCTCCGAGTTTTAACTTTGATTTATTCTTCTTACCGGATGCGTCTACAGCATCGTCCGCAGCCTGTTTTTGTTTTTTCTTTTGCTCGCTTCCTGTTCCGGAATTTTTCGCCGCTTCTTTTATGGCTTCTTTTTTGTCATCCTTTTTGTCGTCATCTTCTTCGTCTTCGTTGTTCCAATCCTTGTCTTTATCAAATTTAAAACCGACGCTGATTGTCTTTAAACTGCCGTCTTCACCGCTTGCTGCGATATTGTCAATATTTCCGTCCCATCCGAAATCAAACGCGGAATCAACCACGCCAATGATTTCTATGGCTTTTTCCGCCCCGCCAAAATTGAAGCTGGATAAAAAGCTTAACATGCCAAGGGACTGTGAAAAAGAAAATCCCATTTCATGCTCAAAATATTCGGTACCGTTCTGGTCCGCAAACTGAACCGTCATATAAGCCCCCGACGGAATGCCAAGCGCAGACGGGTTAAAATCCAGTACAAATACGCCGTTATCGCTTATTACCTCCCTTGTGGCATTTTCCAAAGGCGATTTATCCTTACGGTAAAAACGGAACGTCGCTTTTTTTGCACGCACCGTATCATTTTTGGAATACGTCTGAATGCCAAGGCGGTAGATCTGATCTCCGTTGGAAATATCGTTGACAGAGATGGATTCTGCCTGATCGTCGCAAACACGGTAAACGTTTGCTTCATTGACGCCAATTGTATCGTATGCGTCCAGTTCATAAATTCCGGCCGCATTGACTGCCTGAGTGGCCGTTAAGTGCAGATTATTGTACGAAATATTCACCGTCTGGTTTTCCCCAGCCGTAAAATCCTTGCTTCCAATGGAAAAATAACCGTCTCCTCCATTTTCTTTTACGCCTCCGAATTGTGCGTCATATTTAGTAACTGCCGTCTGCCCCGCAACGGAAATCTGCGCGCCGTTCACTGCCGTCACCGTCTCTTTCGAACCAAAAACGGGCTTATCGCGAAGCTGTACAATTCCGTCAATATATCCGGAATAACGATTCGCCACAGTCGGATTAAAGCCATAATAAATCAAGCTCTTATCTAATACGGGACGAAACGTATACGCGTTTCCGTTGCTTGCCGTACGTACAAAATCATAGGAAGCGACTATCTTTTCTTCTGCTGTTGTAATTTTCCCGTCTTCATTTATATCTCCGGTGAAATTTTTAAAATACGCCTTGTATTGATCCTCCGTTACGGCGTTGAGGGTGTATTCCTGATTTAAGGTCACGCCTTTGATCTCCATGGGCGTCCGATAATCACCCATCAAAACGTCGTCCTCCGCCACACTTCCGGAATCGTCTTTTTTCGAATACAGCACAGATCCCTTATCCTTATTATTACTAAGCGGATCAATTTTCACTTTTACCGTTGGAACAGAATACGTTGGATTGATGTATATGTATTCTCCCGTCGGAGAAAATGTCACGACGTTTCCGACTGCGGCGTTTTTCACTGCCGTATTTACACTGCTCTTGGTATAATTGCCCGCGGAAAATTTCTTTGTCTGCGCTTCCGCATAGTTTTTTTCCTGGGCATAATATGCATTTGCCTTACCTGCAAGCGCATTTGCCGAATTCGACGAACTATGTATGCCCCCGTCTTTATACATGCCAAGATTAAATCCCGACACGGAATTTCCCGTTTTTGCAATCCCTGTTACGCGAATGGTATCCAGCATCGTACAACGAAGCACTTCATTCTTTTTAAAGCCATTCGTATAAGAGCCTTTTTTCTCATCTGAATTTTGAAACATCACACGCGTCTGGTAAGGGCGATACACCGGACGGATTCGGAATTCATTGCCGGATAAAAGATAATTTTTGTAAGTATTTAAAAACGATTTTGTAAGCTTAATATCCTCCGGAGCAATCAGCTTACTCCAGGAACGGCCGTTTCTCTGCATCAACTGATAACCCGCCAGATAGATGTTTCCGGATGTCCCCTCTTTGATTTGCACACCGTTAGAAGTCTTATTCGTCGAATACTTCGTCTTAAATACTATTTTCTCACAGGGCCGGTGGATAGTCACGCTGTCTGAAAACACCCCATTGCCGGAAGAAACCTGAAGCGTGCCGAGCATAATCGTATTGCCTTCCTGATATTTATGCCCGTTTTCATCCGTTTTCGTCGCAGATGCCGCGTCCGTATAAATCTTCTCCGTATATTGATTGCCGTACCCGTTCTCCGTATATGCCGTATTCGTTACGCTGAACTGATACCCCGGATAATAGATCACGACTTTGCTGACGCGCGCAGTCGCCGTATCGTTTTCCCCTTCCGTACGCACTTCCAGCTTCAAATTCGCGTTCGACGTGCGCATACTGTCGTTTAACGTGATATTGTCTGTCCTCTGTCCAAAATAAGTATTTTTTGTCAATACTGCATTGTCGTTGAGGTATATGACGCTCTTTCTGCTTCTGTCCGTTACTCTGTTCGTCTTCTTATTGCAGCCTTTTCCCGTCGTATATTCGTAGTAGCGGGACCCTTCGTCGCTCTTCCACGTAATCTGTATGCGCTCTGCCGTAGATAAATCCAGTCCGCTTAAAATCAGCCTTCTTCCGGACCCGGTCTGCTTTTTTCTGGATACGCTGGCTATGGCGTTTACATTCCTGACGTCGTTCCAGCCAGATGCCGCGCGTGCGCTTACATCCTTCGCTGCCGCGGGATTCTGCTCTTCCTGGCTCTGAACTGGCGTTTCGTTGGTCAGCGTCACCGTTGTCACCGCGGCGCCTTGCTGCACATACGATTCATTGGCGTCTAACGCCACCTGAAACTGCGCCGTCTCTTTTGCCCCCTCGTAATTTAACAGGGGAATCTCCACCGTCTGCTCCGTAATGCCCTGCGCAAACAATACCTCCTGCTTTACCGCCTTATAATCCGTACCGGATACCGCGTCTGCAGAACCCGTGCCGACAATTACGCTGGCAATTTTATTTTCGCCGGAAATACGGTTGATTGTAATACGCGCCACGCCCTCGGAACGATCCACCGTCATATTCTGCGCCGCCATGGCGAATACCGCCTTTTCCGTCTCATCATTATCCACGATATTCAAATATGCCGTTTTCGCGCCCTCCACTTCTCCTACGGAAGCGTCTCCCAGCAAAAACATTACCTGTTCATCTGATTCTGAAATATCGTCGTCTATCGTATCAATATAGACCGACTTCATATATTCGCCTTCCTGAAACGTAAACGTATACTCCTGGCCGAACACCTCCCCGGCAAATGCATCGTAGGCATCTTCGCATGCTTCGCTGAACGCTTCCGCTTCCATTCTGCGCGACTCGTCCATTTCCTGCCAGTTTAAACCGCCCGACTCAGTGCCAAGATATGTATCCTTTGCCTGATTCAAAGCGTTCTTTTCTGCTTTTCCTTTTTTTGCAGACGCTTTTTTTCTTCCATTTTCAGATTTTTCCTTCACCGGTTCCAACGGCGTCATGCGCTCCTGCGCTTCCTGCTCCTTTACCTCCATCTGTGAATTGTTAAAATCTGTCAGAGGCTTTCCCGAACCCTCCAGCGTACGCAGGACATGATCGGATTCTTCTACCGTGAGCAGATAATCCTCTCCATAAGCAGCCGAAATATCCACCGCTTTAAAATCAACTGTGGCTTTTTGGTCCACGCCTCCCCGGCGGACAATGACAAGCTGCTGCTTTTCTCCCTCTTTCGCCGTAAGCTGGGACTGGAAAAATTCAAACCTCCCATCCGGATACAGCGCTTCGTCAGCTTTCAGCGTTTCTTTCAACGCTTCTTCCGTAATGTCCGTGCCAAAAAGAAACGTATCTTCTCCGCCCGTTCCTTTTTCTGCAAACATAGGCGCTGCATCCGTAAACAAAAGCGACGCCGCAACTCCCATAGCCGCGAGCCGTCTGAATCTAAGGCTCATTTTACTGTTTCTCATAGCTTCTCCTTTCTTTCTTTTTCCGACTTTCATATTTTTCAGCAATTGCAAATATGCCGGTCATTCCCATCAAAAGAACTGCGGCATACTGTATCACAGAACATCCCATAACGCGGATGGTTCCTGTCCCCTCCATCATAAATTCAGAGATAAAAATCACAGTGGAAAAACAAATACAAAAGACAAACAACAGACGCTTTCTCCTTTTGTGCAAATAAAGCAGCGCCAAAAACAAAACCAGCATGCAAACCGCCTCAAAGAGCTGCGTCGGATAGACGGAATAGCTATAGCCGGCCCCCGTACCGCGGCCCCACGAATATTTGAAAGCAAATGGTCCGCGATAAAACTTTCCCATGCAGCAGCCTTCAAAAAGACATGCCATGCGGTTAAACATATGCTGAAACGCAAGGAAAATACAAAGCAAGTCCAGATAAGCAATCCACTCCCGGCTCCTGGTCCGATAAATCAGACGGTAAGCCAGAGGGAAAAACAAAAGAACAAAAATTACGCGTCCGATAAAGTGCGTTCCCTGTTCTTTCGTCAAAAGCTCCCATACCGGATCTTTCGTTCCATAAGAAAGCCCCCGCACCAGTCTGCCAAAAAAAGCCCCCAGTTCTAAAGCCGCAAGAGAAATCAGATAAACAACAATCGTTTTTTTCCATGACCTGCTTTCTTGCCAATAAAAAAACAATAAGAGAAAGGATCCAAAAATGCTCCCCATATTAATTACAAAAAAATATACGTTCATAATCCTCCGAAAAAATTATATTTGAACGATGTTAAAAAATTTAAGATCAAAAAATTCTATACATAAATATAATTATATCTCTGACATGAGTATTGTCAACCATTTTTTTTAAAAATTTCTCTTTTTTGGCACTTTATTTTCAGAATACGTGGAAATAAGCGCTCTTTTACCCTTAATTAAAATCTTTCCTTGATAAATCATTGAAATATGATAAAATAAGAAGCCGGGCGTACTCTGCCCGATGTTTGAATACAGAAAGAAGGATTTTTATGAAGAAAAAAAGAGACGACATCCGCAATATTGCCATTATTGCCCATGTAGATCATGGCAAAACAACTCTCGTAGATGAACTTTTAAAACAAAGCGGCGTATTCCGCGAGAACCAGGAAGTCAAAGAACGGGTTATGGACTCCAACGACATCGAACGGGAACGGGGCATTACCATACTTTCCAAAAATACGGCCGTATTTTATAAAGACACCAAAATCAACATTATTGACACGCCGGGCCATGCAGATTTCGGGGGCGAGGTAGAACGCGTCTTAAAAATGGTAAACGGCGTCATCCTTGTCGTAGACGCATTTGAGGGCGTTATGCCGCAGACAAAATTCGTGCTGATGAAGGCGCTTTCCCTTGATCTTCCGGTTATTGTCTGCATCAACAAAATCGATCGTCCGGAAGCAAGGCCGGAGGAAGTCATTGACGAGGTTTTAGAGCTGTTTATGGATTTAGACGCTTCCGACGAGCAGTTGGAATGCCCGTTTATTTACACGTCTGCAAGAGACGGCCGCGCCATGAAAGACTTAAACCAGCCGAAAAAAGATATGACCGACTTATTTGATACGATTGTAGAGTATATTCCGGCCCCGGAGGGCGATCCGGACGCAGGAACCCAGGTTCTGATCAGCACAATTGACTACAACGAATACGTAGGCCGCATCGGCGTCGGCAAAGTCGACAACGGATGCCTGAAAGTAAATCAGGACGCCCTTCTGTTAAACCATCATGAACCGGACAAGCAGAAAAAAATCCGGATCAGCAAATTATACGAATTTGACGGTTTAAATAAAGCAGAAGTGACAGAAGCGGGAATCGGCTCAATTGTAGCCATATCCGGAATCGCGGACCTCCACATCGGAGATACCATCTGCTCTTTGGAAAATCCCGCATCCATTCCGTTCCAGAAAATTTCCGAACCGACGCTTGCTATGAACTTTATTGTCAACGACAGCCCATTCGCCGGACAGGAAGGCAAATACGTCACATCCCGCCACATCAGAGACCGATTGTTCCGGGAATTGAATACGGACGTAAGCCTTCGGGTAGAAGAAACCGACAGTCCGGACAGCTACAAGGTTTCCGGCCGGGGCGAGCTGCATTTATCTGTCCTGATTGAAAATATGCGCAGAGAAGGCTATGAATTTGCGGTCAGCAAAGCGGAAGTCCTCTATCATACGGACGAAAACGGCAAAAAAACCGAACCCATGGAGCTGGCTTACGTAGACGTTCCCGACGATTTTACCGGAGCCGTTATTTCCAAATTAAGCACGAGAAAAGGCAGCCTTTTGAATATGAAAAGCATCAGCGGCGGCTATACCAGACTGGAATTTAAGATTCCCTCCAGAGGGCTCATCGGCTACCGCGGGGAATTTTTAACCGACACCAAAGGAAACGGCATTATCAACACCATTTTTGACGGATACGAACCTTACTGCGGCGATATTGAATACCGAAAATTAGGCTCCCTGATTGCCTTTGAAACAGGCGAATCCGTCACCTACGGCCTCTTTTCCGCGCAGGACCGCGGAGCTTTATTTATCGGTCCCGGTGAAAAAGTCTATTCCGGCATGGTGATCGGCTCCTCTTCGAGAGCGGAAGACATTGAGATCAACGTCTGCAAGAAAAAGCATCTGACAAATACGCGTTCTTCTTCGGCGGATGAAGCGCTTACTCTGACCCCGCCAAGAATCTTAAGCTTAGAACAGGCGATTGATTTTATCGACGTGGACGAGCTGCTTGAAGTAACGCCGGAGAGTCTGCGCATTCGAAAGCGAATTTTAGATTCCACGCTTCGTAAACGGGCGAATATCAACAAAAAATAACACTAAAAAAAGGCTGTTGCAACATGAACCTTCATATTGTAACAGCCTTTTTCCTGCATCGCTCTGATCAGATTTCACTTTTGTTTGCTTCGATTTCTTCAATGTCCTCCACCGGCTCTTTTAATCCTTCAATTACAATGCCATTCTTTTTGGCGTAATCCCAAAGCGCGGCATGAATCGCTTCTTCGGCCAGAAGCGAACAATGCACTTTGACCGGAGGAAGTCCGTCTAACGCCTCCATTACCGCCCGATTCGTAACTTTCAGCGCGTCCTGCACCGTCTTTCCCGTTACAAGCTCTGTCGCCATGCTGCTTGTGGCAATCGCCGCGCCGCATCCAAAAGTTTTAAACTTCGCTTCTTTTATGACTCCGTTTTCATCAATGTCCAGATACATCCGCATAATATCTCCGCACTTTGCGTTTCCAACGGTTCCAACGCCTTTGGCGCCTTCTATTTCTCCCATATTTCTTGGATTTTTAAAATGATCCATTACTTTTTCGCTATACATGACGCATCCTCCTTTGCTCCCTTTTTCAAAAAATCTTCGTACAGCGGCGACATATTTCGCAGCCGCTCTATCGTCTTTTTCAATTCCTCCACGACAAAATCCAGTTCTTCTTTCGTCGTCTGCTCCGACAGCGTAAGACGCAGGGAACCATGCGCAATCTCATGGGGTCTTCCTATGGCAAGCAGCACATGAGACGGATCTAAAGAACCCGACGTGCATGCCGATCCGCTTGAAGCGCAGATTCCCGCTTCGTCCAGAAGAATCAGCATAGATTCTCCCTCAATAAACCGGAAGCAAAAATGCGCGTTGTTAGGCAGCCGGCTCGTCCTGTGTCCGTTTACAATCGTAAACGGAATCTCTTCTTCTACCCGGGAAATCAGATAATCCCGCAGACGCGTCTCTTTTTCCATCGTTTCAAACATCTTTTCCCTGGCCCGCTTAGACGCCGCGGCAAACCCCGCGATTCCCGGCACGTTATGCGTCCCGGCGCGTTTTCCGCGCTCCTGGGCTCCGCCATGGATCAAAGATGAAAGCTTGACGGACTTTCTTGCATAGAGAAATCCTGCTCCTTTTGGTCCGTGGATCTTGTGCGCGCTGGCGCTTAATAAATCAATCTTCATTTCTTCCACATCCAGCGGAATATGCCCAAACGCCTGAACGGCGTCCGTATGAAAGAGAACGCCGGCTTCTCTTGCAATTTCCCCGATTTTTGCAATTGGCTGAATGGTTCCGATTTCGTTATTTGCGGCCATAATGGAAATCAGAATGGTATCCGGCCGAACAGACGCCCTAAGCTGCTCTAAGTCCACGATCCCGTCCTCATTTACATCCAGATACGTCACGTCATATCCCTGACGCTGTAAATATTCAAACGTATGAAGAACGGCATGATGTTCTATTTTTGACGTAATCAAATGCCTTCCTTTTTCTTTGTAAGCTTCAGCCACTGCTTTTATGGCCCAGTTGTCCGCTTCGCTTCCTCCGCCTGTAAAATAAATTTCCTGCGGCTTCGCGCCGATTGCAGACGCAAGCTCTTCTCTGGCCTCCTCTACCACGCCCGCGCTTTTTTGCGCAAACTGATAAATGCTGGACGGATTACCGTAAAATTCTGTAAAACAGGGCTGCATTTTGAGAAAAACTTCCGGATCCAGCCGCGTCGTGGCGGCATTGTCCAAATAAATAAGTCGTTTCATATTTCCCTCCTTTTTATCAAATAATATATAATTCATATATGTTTAGTAGGTTATTGGTTTCGAAAGAAGGTCTGTCGATCTGACAGACCTTATCCTACGGATGACATCAGTTTAGCATCTATTTCCCCTTATGTCAACAACAATCAATCTGTTTGTGCCGTCAATGTTACAGGAACTTCTTTTTCTATATAACTGCCGTTATTGATAATCAAAACAGTTATCTCAACCGTATCTCCTACCTTATATCCTCCTATGCAGCTTTTCAGCTCATCCATCGATTTTACTTCTTCGCCATCTATTTTTGATATAATATTTCCCGCTATAATACCGGCCTGATGCGCACCGCTGCCTTCCACAACCTGCGCTACATATACGCCGTTTGGCATATTATATTGTCCGGACACTTCCTCCGTAACATCCACACCGTAAATTCCCAGATAAGGATTTCCGGTATTCGTTGTTTTGCCGTTTTCAATCAGATCATTTAAAATCGGGCCTGCCGTGGCGGTTGGAATTGCAAAGCCCATTCCTTCCACATCCGTATCGGAATATTTGGAAGAGTTAATGCCAATCACTTCGCCCTTTGCATTAATCAGCGCGCCTCCGCTGTTGCCGGGGTTAATTGCGGCATCGGTCTGGATCAGGCGGTTAGATATTGCCTGTCCCGTCATTTCATCCTGAAATGTCACTTCTCTTTCCAATGCGCTGATGACGCCCGTCGTCACGGACTGCCCATAACCCAATGCATTCCCGATCGCAATTGCCGCATCGCCTACGGAAAGTTCATCCGAATCTCCCATTGTCGCGACTTTTATCGCATTTAATGTCTCCTGCGTCAAATCTGAAAGAGCCACCTGAACAACCGCAAGATCGTTTGACGGCGCAACGCCGCGCACTGTGGCGGGAGCCGTCGTTTCATCTGAAAACTGTACGGTCAAGGCTGTTGTGCTTTCTACAACATGATTGTTTGTCGCGATATAAAGATAATTTTCATCTTTGTCTATCAGAATGCCGGAGCCGCTGCTTTCACTCTCAATCGTTCTGCCCCGTCCGAAAAAACTCATCATCTCCTGCTGTGTCATTCCGGTAATTGCCACAACAGACGGCATTGTCTCTTCCACGATACCAGAAATATCGGAAGAAACGACTTTTGCCGATGTACGGATGGGCTGGATCTTCTCCGTTTCTGCCCGCTCTTTTTCCCCGTCTTTTTCCTCTGTCTGCATAATATAGTTATCCATAACGTATCCTACACCCGAAAATGCCGTGCCTCCGACGATTCCAAATGCTAATGCCAATGCCGCGCATTTTGTCAGTTTTCCCAAAAAATTATTTTTTCTCATATTGTAACTCCTTTCGGTTTTATGCTGTTTTTGTATGCTTTCTTGTTTACATAAAGTAGTTTAATTCACAAATATGTTCTGTTTTTGATGAATTTATGAAAAAAGTATGTTTTTTCAATTTATGGAACATAATTGACTATCAGTATTGCGGCTCCTAAAACAGTAAGCACAACGCCCGTAGCGCGATTCAGCGTCTTGGCGCTGGCTTTGTTGGCAAATTTGGCAGCAATTCTTGCCCATAGAAGCGTGGACGCCACACAAAATGCCAGACAGTAAAGATCCGGAATTCCACCAATCGCAAAATGAGTAACCGCACCGGTAAACGCAGTAAACGCCATAATAAAAACGCTTGTGCCGACTGCCGTTTTCAGCTCATAGCCCAATACGCCCGTAAGCAGAAGGAGCATCATCATACCGCCTCCCGCTCCGATAAAACCGCAGATGAATCCAACCGCCATACCGCTGATAACAGATTGAACCAACTGCCTTTTTCTGCTGACGGCAAGCATGGATTCTTTGGTTGCCATAACCGGCTTTACCATAAATTTAATGCCCAGCAAAAATGTCATCATCACAGAAAAATTTCCCATTGCCGTATTTGGCACATGACTGGCCGCAAAACTTCCCACCAGCGTAAAGATCAATACCATAACCATCATAACAAAACCGTTTTTTATGTCAAGATTCTTGTTTTTGCCGTAAGTATACGCGCTTGCCGCGCTTGCAAGCACGTCGCTTGCTAAAGCAATTCCCACGGCTTCATAAGCGGGAAGCCCTAAAAATGTAATGAGCATCGGACTGATAACCGCCGCCGCGCTCATGCCGGCAAACCCTGTGCCAAGCCCCGCCCCGATTCCTGCAAGAAAACACACGAAAAATCTGTACATAATGATTCCTCCTCGTTTAATGCTTTTTTATATTTTCCATCATCTGCGCTGTGCAGCGCTTCATCGCATCCAAATCTTTTTGAGGAATCCCCTTGAAGATTGCTGCCATAAACGCCTGCTGCGCCGTCTGTCCGTCCGCAATTATATCGGAAGCCGCATCCATTATTTTCAGATGAACTGTTTTTCGATTGTGATCCGCGTATGCTTTTTTCAAAAAACCTCTCTGCTCTAGCATCTTTATAGAAACGGACACCTGTGACTTCGATAAATACCTGACCTCCACAATGTCCGAAGCCGTATCGTACATGGGATTGTTGGCCAGAAACAAAAGTATGTCCAGCTCCATGCGGGTAATCTCATGTTTTTCGCAGACTTCTTCCACGTATCTGGAATAAAACGTCTTTATGGCATTCTGGTGTTCCCATGGATTGACTGGCAGCATATTATCGCCTCATTTTGTTCTTTTTAGAACTATTGTATCGCAAAAGCAGAAAAAGTCAATTGCTTTTTATGAAAGAAAAAAAGCCATAACCCTTTGGTTATGACTTTCATGCGCATACAATTTTTCATCAGCCATTTCCTATCCCATCTGTTACAACCGGAAAACGCATATCAACAACAAATTCATTGTTTTCTATCTTAACATTCATTTCTCCGTTCATTCGTCCTGCCAGTTCCTTTGCAATCGATAACCCCAATCCTGTAGACGTTTTACTTCTTGCCGCATCAGCCTTGTAAAATCGTTCAAAAACATGATCTATATTGATTTCTTCCGGATGTGTGACCTGATTGCTGATTTGAAGCGCGGCCTGATTCTGGTCGCAGTCCAATACAATGGCAATCTTTTTTTCTCCATGATCCAGCCCGTTTTTTATTACATTCTGAATCACGCGGCGAAGTCCCTGTTTGTTTCCGTTTATGTACAACGGCTTCTCCGTGATTTGAATATCCGGTTGTATTTTCATTCTTACCCAGTCGTCATAATAAGAAAAAACCGTTTCTTTCAAAATCCGATTCATACAGCAAGGCTCTATTTCTAAATTGTACGACTCGCTTTTTAACTTTGTGAATGTAAACAGCTCTTCTAACATTTCATTCAGACTGTAAATTCTTTCATGAATTATTTTCAAATAATGCTTTTGCTCTTTTACATTATCACATTCTTCAATTAATTGAAAGTACCCGTCCAGAGACGTCAGGGGCGTTCGGATGTCATGAGAAAGATTTGTATACGTATCCGCAATCAACGCTTCTTTTTTTTGATAGTGCATCTTTTCTTTTCTGCGTAAATCCAAAAGTTCATTCAGTCTGTCTGAGAGCTCTCCAATTCCCCCTATATCAAATTCACGATGGATCATCATATTACTGTCGTGTTCTATTAAAAACGCCAACTGGCGGCAGATGTCTTTCACCTGCCGCTGATATTTCCACATAAGAATCAATTGTGCGATAATAATTCCCGCTAAAATTCCAATTATCATATTCATCCGTTAAATATCCCTCTTTTGAAAAATAACGCTGCTTAACATTGCCATTGCGACAATAAATACTGCTGCCACACAAAAGGCTCCCAGACATTCCGTTCCACTCGGCTTCATAGGAAGCAATGATAGTTTTCCGGTTACCGTGTACTGATAAATCTGAAAATTTTGAATTCCAATTTTCTGAACCAGATGATTGATAAATCCATACACAAGACTCATAATATTCATAGTAAGGCAAACGGCGATCACCATGCTGATCACATTATTCTTTAAAACAATGGCAACTGTCATGCAAATCAGCACAAGCGCATAATGAAGCGCTATTTCCGTCAGCACATAAGGGAAAACAGCCTTTGAACCGCCCCATTCTAATTCCTTGAAAACAATACCGTTCGCCACTGCCTGAAACAGGAACGCTCCAATCAATGTCATTGCCGTGAAGATCGCTAAGGCAATGGATCTGGAAAAAATCAACGCTCCCCTTTTTTGTACCTGTCCCCCAATATTTTTAATATAGCCGCTGCTAATATCCGCCGTTGAAAATATAACCGCAAAAATTACCAGAAACAATGCGTAAAATTTCCCCTGAGAATTTGCAAAAAAAATGTCGAATACCGTCACCTTTGCCCCATATTCTGTAGGCAATTCCACCGCCATTCCTACATTCAGATTCTCGGCAGTCGGCCTGACAATCTGTTCCTGACGCATCGCATCGTCATTATTTATAACATCATACTCTGTTTCACACAAATATGTTGTAAATAGCAGCGCCGCCGCCAGAACAATCCAAATTACATACATGCTCTTTGTTCGAAACATCCGGTATAAATCCATTTTGATCATATTAAGCATGGCCGACACCCCCTGTCAGGTTCAAAAAATAGGTTTCCAGTTCTTCGCTCGTAATGGATATTCCTTTGACCAAAATTCCCGCTTTTAATAGCTCCATATTCAGGGCCGCGCTTTCACTTAGTCTTTCAAAAACATAGATATGTTCTTTATCTGTTACCTGATAATTTGTAAAGCCCATGGAATCCAACACCGGAATTGCCTGTTTCGGATCATCCAGCGTCAATTCCATCCGCTCACTGCATCTTCTCATCAATTCATCTCTTGTAATTTCCTGCAAAAGGCTTCCATTGTGAATAATTCCATAATCCGTAGCAATCTTGGATAATTCCTCCAGAATATGGCTGGAAATGCAGATTGTCATATTTTTCTCCCTCTGCAGCCTTTGAATGGTATCCCGAACCTCTGCTATCCCCTGTGGATCCAATCCATTGATTGGTTCATCCAGAATCAACAAATCCGGTTCTCCAACCAATGCAAGACCAATTCCCAACCGCTGTTTCATTCCAAGAGAAAAATTTCTGGTTTTTTTCTTTCCAACTCCTTCCAGGCCTATGGTTCTTAAGATGTTTTCGATATATCCCGCTTTCTTTATTCCAAACAGCTTACATTTGATATTCAGATTTTCGTACGCAGTCATCTTGCCGAAAAGTCCGGGCTCTTCAATCAAACATCCCACTCTGGACCGAACCTTTTGCAAATCTTTTCCTTTATATCCAAACATTTCGATTTCTCCATAAGTTGGCCTGGAAAGTCCGGCAATCATCTTTAAGCAAGTTGTCTTCCCTGCTCCGTTTCTTCCAATAAACCCGTAAATAGCCCCCTTTTTTATATGCATATCGACGCTATCCACTGCCTTATGGCGTCCAAACTGTTTGGTCAGATTTCTCGTCTCCAATAATATCTCACTCAAATTTTTCATCTCCTTTTTCTTATCTGCACTTATCATAAAAGAATAATCCTAATCAAACGCAAAGAAAAAGTAAAAAAAGAGTAAAAATTACGCATGCAGCCGATAGCCAATTCCCCAAACTGTTTCAATGTATTCATCCGATGTGACTTCTCTAATTTTTTTGCGAATGTTGCTGATATGCACATCCAGCGTTTTTGTCTCCCCCATATATGGCTCATCCCACGCATACTCAAAAATATCTTCTTTACTGAAAACCTGCTTTGGATTTCTAAGCAGTAATTCTAAAATCGCAAACTCCTGTTTTGTAATCTGAGAAAGCGCTTTTCCATCAATACTGACCTGAAAAGCATCTTTGTCCAGCCTCATCTCTTTGTATGAAAAGAAATGTTCTGCTGTTTTCTTATCTTCCATATGGCGAAGCTGCACTGAAATCCTTGCCAGAACCTCCCTGATTTCAAATGGTTTCGTAATATAATCATCTGCCCCGCCTGTTAAAACTTCTACTTTTTCATCAAGGCTGTCTTTTGCAGTTAATACAATCACCGGAAGTTTTCCTTTGTTTCGTATTTCCTTCAAAACTTCTTCTCCTGTAGCTCCCGGAAGCATTAAATCCAACAATACCAGCGCATAACTATGCTCCTGCGTATTCAAAAGCAGCTTGGCCTCTGTTCCGGAAAACGCCTGATCGCAGGAATATCCGGCTTTGGATAATGCTTCCAACAGCAAATGATTGATATTCGTATCATCTTCTACAATCAGTATTTTCTGCACAATTTTTCACTCCTCTATTTGTATTGCAAAAGTTTTATATTTTACCAAAGCTGCTGTGCAATAAATTTTAATTGGTTTTTACATTTATCAACTGATTTATTTACGCTTACCCGTACTCTGTCAATTACCTTTGTCTCTCCCTCCTGTAATAATTCCATTGGTTTTGATTCAATGGAAGATATTCGACCGGAGCCAAGGAAATCATCAAGCATAAACAAATGATTCTCCGGAGCTTTTGTTGATAACAAAGTTCTATGTTTAGACAAAATATCATAAACCTTTTTTAAATAAACCTTTAATGCCGCACGGGCTTCAAAACGACAATAAGATGTATGAACAGTATATGAATGCCGTGGAGGAATACCTTGATAAATATATGCCTGTGGAAAAGCAGCCCGAACAGGGCTGCTCCAACTTTCTGTCTCAGTCAACTTCCACAATCTCTCCCGTCTTCTGATAATGTCTGCAGTCAATCAGTCTCTGATTGGCGGAGCCTTTGAATTTCAGCATGATGCTATGCTCTTCCTCCAGATACGGCCCGTCCACCAGCACGTCGATCAGCGAAAGCAGCGGATCCGTATCTTTTGTATAACATTTCCCTCCAGAGACAAGATCCCGGTCTAAAATATACCCCGTATATGCCCAGACGTCTTTCTTTGGATACCGCTCTTTCAGACGTTTTATAAACGGAAGCAGAGCCTTTTGATTTTCCGGCTCCATCGGATCGCCGCCTAAGAGGGTAATTCCTCTGATATAAGACGGTTCCAAAGATGCGAGAATCTCCTCTTCCACTTCCCTGGTAAACGGCTTCCCATGGGAAAAATCCCATGTTTCCGGCTGGAAACACCCTTTGCAGTGATTTCGGCAGCCGGAAACAAAAAGGACGGTGCGCACGCCTGTTCCATTGGCAATGTCACAATATTTGATCGCGGCATAATTCATAGATGCAGCACCCTCTCTTTGATTTCCTGCGTCCTGCCCTGGTTCCAGAACTGCGTGCCAATGTAGCCGCAGGTTCTTCTCGCCACATTCATTTTGTCCTGATTGCGGTTTTTGCAGTTGGGGCACTCCCAGACCAGCTTGCCGTCGTCATCCGTTACGATATGGATTTCCCCGTTATAACCGCATTCCTGGCAAAAATCGCTTTTCGTATTTAACTCCGCGTACATAATATTCTCATAAATATGCTGCATCACCGCAAGAACGGCTTCCAGGTTATCCGCCATATTCGGCGCTTCCACGTAGCTGATTGCCCCTCCCGGAGAAAGCAGCTGGAACTGGGCTTCGAATGTTAATTTGGCAAACGCGTCAATTTTCTCTCCCACATGTACGTGATAGCTGTTTGTAATATAGTTTTTATCGGTCACGCCGGGAATGACGCCAAATCTTTTTTGCAGACATTTTGCAAATTTATAAGTCGTAGACTCAAGCGGCGTTCCATATACGCTAAAGCCAATGTTCGTCTCTTTCTTCCATTCCTCGCACGCATCGTTTAAGCGCTGCATCACTTTTAAAGCAAACGGCGTAGCTTCGGGATCCGTATGGGATTTTCCCGTCATATACTGCGTGCATTCGCAAAGCCCAGCATAGCCAAGAGAAATCGAAGAATATCCTCCGTACAAAAGCCTGTCGATCGGCTCGCCTTTTTCCAGACGGCTCAGCGCGCCGTACTGCCAGAGAATCGGCGCCACGTCCGACGGCGTCCCTTTCAGACGGTTATGGCGGCACATCAAAGCTTCTTTGCAAAGCGCAAGCCTCTCATCCAAAATCTCCCAGAATTTATCCATATCTTTGTCGGAGCTGCACGCCGCGTCCACTAAATTTAACGTCACAACGCCCTGGTTGAATCTTCCGTAAAACTGATATGCTCCGGTTTCGTTTTTGTAAACATTTAAAAACGACCGGCAGCCCATACACGGATAGCAGTTTCCCTCTTTCAGTTCCCGCATGACTTTCTGGGAAATGTAGTCCGGCACCATCCGCTTTGCGGTACATTCCGCGGCCAGCTTCGTCAGATGCCAGTATTTGCTGTCTTCCGTAATGTTATCTTCCTCCAGTACATAAATCAGTTTGGGGAATGCGGGAGTAATGAATACGCCGGCTTCATTTTTTACGCCGTGGATTCTCTGCCGAAGCGCTTCTTCTATTACAAGCGCAAGGTCGTCGCGCGTTCTTCCCTCGGGGACTTCATCCAGATACATAAATACGGTTACAAAAGGCGCCTGTCCGTTTGTCGTCATCAGCGTAATAACCTGATATTGAATCATCTGTACGCCGCGGTTAATTTCCTCCAGCACTCTCGATTCCGCTACTTTATTGAGCTGCTCTTCATTTAACGAAATTCCCGCCAATTCGAATTCTTTGCGGACTTCCCTTCGTAATCTGTGCCGGCTCACATCGACAAACGGCGCAAGGTGCGACAGAGAAATGCTCTGACCGCCGTATTGGGAGCTTGCAATCTGCGCGATAATCTGCGTCGCGATATTGCACGCGGTAGAAAAGCTGTGCGGCTTTTCAATCATCGTCCCGCTGATTACCGTCCCGTTTTGCAGCATCTCTTCTAAATTTACAAGGCAGCAGTTATGCATATGCTGCGCAAAGTAATCGGAATCGTGAAAATGGATGATTCCTTTTTCATGCGCGTCTACAATATGCTGCGGCAAAAGAAAGCGGCGCGTAATGTCTTTGCTGACTTCTCCGGCCATATAATCCCTCTGCACGCTGTTGACCGTAGGATTTTTATTGGAATTTTCCTGTTTTACCTCTTCGTTGTCGCACTCCAGAAGCGTCATAATCTGCTTGTCCGTCGAATTGGCCTTTCGAACCAGCGCCCTTTTGTAACGATACGTAATATAGTTACGGGCAACGGCAAACGCATGCTGCTGCATAATTTCATCTTCTACCAAATCCTGTATTTCTTCGACATTCAATGCGCGGCCCATATTATTGCAGGTATTTTCTATGCGGCCGCATATCTCTTTGATCTGTTCTTCTGTCATTTTTTCATTTTCAAGCACAGTATTGTTCGCCTTGATAATTGCGGCTTCAATTTTGGAAACGTGATAATCTTCTTCCACTCCGCTTCTTTTAATAATTTTCATAGCAATGTCCTTTCCTTATCCTTTCTTATGACCTTTTACGAAATTAAAGAGATTGTACCATATATAGTATACGTCGTCAACACAAAAACTATATATTGTTATATTGTGCCCAAAAGACAGAAAATAAACGCAGCCCGCATATTTTAACTGTAAACTTAAAAAAATAAAATAATAAATCTCTCTGTACAATAAGTAGTTTTTATGCTATTATACATCTGGTAATGAATACTATATTAAATAGAATTTTTTAACGCAAAACGTAGATCTTGTTTTCGGAGGTAGTAAATGTATAAAATAATCATTGACAGCTGCGGTGAATTGACGAATGAATTAAAATCTGACGGCCATTTTAAAAATGTCGCGCTGGAAATTGAAGTCAATGGGCAGCGAATCGTAGATGATGAGACGTTCGATCAGCTGTCTTTTCTGAAAAAAGTAAAAGAAAGCCCCGTAGGGCCCAAATCATCCTGCCCCTCTCCGGAAAGTTATCTGCAATTATACAAGGATGAGCCAGAGCATGTATACGTTGTAACATTATCCAAAGAACTCAGCGGTTCTTACAACAGCGCCGTCCTTGCCAAAAAACTGTACGAAGAAGAATGCGGCGCCGAACACAAAAAAATATATGTCTTTAATTCCCGTTCCGCGTCTGTTGGCGAAACATTAATCGGCATGAAAATACAGGAATGCGAAGAATCTCAAATGACATTTGAAGAAACGGTTGCGCATGTGGAGCATTACATCAGCGAACAACACACTTACTTTGTACTGGAAACACTCGAAACCCTTCGTAAAAACGGCCGTCTTGGCAATATCAAGGCTTTTGTCGCCAACGCCCTGAACATCAAACCCGTCATGGGCTCCACTCCGGAGGGAGAAATCTGCCAGCTTGGCCAGGCCCGCGGCATGAACAAAGCGCTGAAAAAAATGATCGCAGAAATGCTTTCCAAAGTAAAAAACAGCGAAAGCCGTATTCTTGCCATTTCCCACTGCAATTGCCCGCAGCGTGCAAAAGCAGTCAAACAGGAAATTTTAAAGCTTGCAGCATTTAAAGACATCGTTATTGTCGACACTGCCGGAATCAGCAGTATGTATGCCAATGACGGCGGTATTATTATGGTGGTATAAAATTCTCATGGAATATCAGGAAATCATTCATATCATTGAAAACAAAAGAAGGTTCGGAAACTTACCCGGCGTTATTATCAGTAAGCATATGCTGGCTGCAGTAGGCAATCCCCAGAAGGATCTTGCGTTTATCCATATCGCAGGAACAAACGGGAAAGGCTCTACCGCAGCTTTTCTGTACGCAATTTTAAATGAAGCGGGAATCAAAGCCGGTTTATTTACTTCTCCGCATCTGATCGATTTTACAGAAAGAATTCAGGCAAACGGCAGACAGATTTCCAAAGAAGACGCCGCCCGGCTTGGACAAAAGCTATTACATCTTGATCTGAATGTAAACCCTGTCATGTTTGACTATTGCATGGCAATGGCGATGCTCTATTTTAAAGAACAGGGCTGCCAAATTGTCATACTCGAAACGGGACTTGGCGGACGCCTTGACTCTACAAACGCCATTGACGCTCCTAAAGTCAGCGTAATTACAAAAATCGGATACGACCATACGGACATCCTGGGAAATACCTTGAGTGAAATCGCGGCTGAAAAAGCGGGGATCCTGAAAAAAGGAACCCGGGCCATTCTAGAAAGCCAGCATCCGGAGGCTTTGCATGTTCTGGAATCACATTGTAAAAATCTGCAAATTCCCTATCAAATCACAGACCCAAAACAAATTGTCCCTGTGGATTCCGGTTTTTCTTATCCGGGCGAACTTCCATATCAAATGAAAATGTCCGGAGAATTTCAAAAAGAAAACGCTCTTGCCGCTATACTTTCCGCAAGGGAGCTTATGGCGCTTTCCTATCCTGTTACGGAACATGCGATACACAGAGGCATTGCAAACGCATTCTGGGCAGGACGGATGGAAACAATCTGCCGTAATCCGTTTCTTTTGATCGATGGCGCCCACAACAAAGACGGCGTAGAATCCCTTCTGAAAAGTCTGCGCATTCTTTATCCGGGCGAAAAATTTCATTTTATTATGGGAGCGCTGGCAGACAAGGATTATCGCGGGATGGCAGAGCTAATCCTTCCTTTTGCCCAAAAAGTAACTGCCGTCACACCGGAAAACAAAAGGGCCCTGCAAGCTAAAACGCTTGCCGCCTATATCAGAAAAGCCGGAATCAAAGCCTCATGCGAAGAAAATCTGGCTGAAGTTTTTGCGCCTTTTTTTACAAAGCAGCCCGAAACGAATTCTGATTTACGAACCGTAGCATTCGGTTCCCTTTATTTTATAGGTGAAATCAAAAAAATTTTTTCTTGACAAATATATTTTTTTATATTATTGTATTAATCAAATAGTATAGTAATGCAGAAGAAAGAGGTGATTGAATGCCATGGGATTTAAGTTCTGACCGACCCATTTTTTTACAGATTGTTGAGATCATACAGCTTGATATAATATCCGGCAAGTATTCTCCCGGCGACAAATTGCCTTCCGTACGGGATCTGGCGTTTGAAGCGTCTGTAAATCCGAACACCATGCAGAGAGCTTTATCCGAACTGGAACGAAGCGGACTTGTATATTCCCAGCGAACCAGCGGACGATTTATAACAGAGGAGGTTGCTATGATTGAAGAATTAAAATCCGCTCTTGCTCAAAATAAAATACGGGAGTTCTTGAAAAGCATGCAGAAATTAGGTTTTAAAAACGAAGAGACGATTGCATTGATGCAAAAGTCCTTAGACACATCCAAACCATCCGAATCATAGAAAGGGGAATTCGATGAGCGCTATTTTAGAATGCAAAAACTTAAGTAAATCATATGGTAAAAAGACAGCCTTGAACCATATCAATCTCTCCCTGGACGGAGGGCATATCATTGGTCTGCTTGGTCCAAACGGAAGCGGCAAGACGACCTTAATTAAATTAATCAATGGTCTTTTAACGCCAAACGAAGGAGAGCTATATATCAATCAACATCCCGTGGGCGTGGAAAGCAAGAAGATCGTTTCTTATCTGCCCGACCACAATTTCCTGAATATGGGCATGAAAGTCCGCGAAATCATTCGCCTCTATCAGGATTTTTATGAAGATTTTGATCCTGACAGAGCGTATGATATGTTGTCCAAGCTGCAGATTGATCCCAATGACAAACTAAAATCCATGTCCAAGGGCACCAAAGAAAAAGTACAGCTTATTCTGATTATGAGCCGGAGGGCCAAACTCTATGTTTTAGACGAACCGATTGCCGGCGTGGATCCCGCCGCCAGGGACTATATTTTAGACATAATCTTAAGCAACTACGAAGAAGACGCTACGATTTTGATTTCCACTCACCTGATTGCAGATATTGAAAATATTTTAGACCAGGTAATCTTTATCAAAAACGGCCAGATTGTCCTTGATGCTTACGTTGACAACATTCGGGAAGAACAGGGAAAATCTGTCGATTCTTTATTCCGGGAGGTATTTAAATGTTAGGAAAAATGATCAAACACGAATTGCAAGAAACCGGCAAAATACTAATTCCCCTGAATCTGATTGTTCTGGGTATTATGCTGCTTAACGCTGTTTTTCTGGGACTTGATCTGTTCCAGAAGGGCTACCTGAAAATGATTCCGACTTTTTCCCTGATGCTTTATGTTTTGGGACTGTTCGCTTTATTTGTGCTGACCGCAGTATATCTTACCATGCGGTTTTATAAAACAATGTATTCCAATCAGGGATATTTGACGCATACCCTGCCGTTATCCACAACAGCGATTTTGAATACCAAGATTCTGACGGCTGTTTTATGGCTCGTAATCGCATTTGCGGCCACGATAGGTTCCATCCTCTTTATGGTAAAAATTGCCATGGGAAGCAGTTGGGATCCGAATACGTTCCCTCTTTTGAAGGAATCTATTTCCCGGGATTTAGGCATTGGCTTCGGAACATTTTTGAGCATCCTGATCGTAATGATCATCTGCTTCATTTTCAGCATGACGCTGATGGTTTTCGCAAGTCTTTCCGTCGGACAGCTGTTCCATCAAAATAAGATCCCCGCATCGATTGGCGCATACGTCGTTTTTTACATGATACAACAGATTATTTCAGTGATCTTTCTTGTCATATTAGCCGTTGCCAATGCTTCCACAATTGAGGAACTGCAAACCGGAACCGTAAATCTGCCTATGGGCTCTTTCTTCCAAACGATATTTGCTTTCCTCATCGTACAATGTGTGGCGCTTTCCATTGCTTATTATATCATCAGTCTTTATATTTCAAACCGGAAACTAAATCTGGAATAACGTTTTCCAAAAGGCAGCAAAAACTCCCATCCCGCGTCAGAAACGCTTCGGATGGGAGTTTTATTTTACATGAAATTATTGTTTATTTGACAAATATTCGTGAATGCCCTTTGCTGCCGCTTTGCCGGCGCCCATGGCAAGAATTACGGTCGCTGCGCCTGTAACGGCATCGCCGCCGGCAAATACGCCCGGCTTTGAGGTCGCCCCGTTCTCTTCCTCTGCCACAATACATTTTCTGCGGTTAATCTCAAGTCCTTCCGTTGTAGAAGAAATCAATGGATTCGGAGAAGTTCCCAGAGACATGATAACCGTATCCAGCTCAATTTCAAATTCAGAATCTTTGATTTCCACCGGAGATCTTCTTCCGGATTCATCCGGCTCACCCAGCTCCATTTTGATACAGGTCATTCCCTTGACCCAGCCGTTTTCATCCACTAAGATTTCTCTTGGATTTGTCAGAAGATTGAAAATAATTCCCTCTTCTTTTGCATGATGCACTTCCTCTACTCTGGCAGGAAGTTCCGCTTCGCTTCTGCGGTATACGATATGTACCTCAGCGCCCAATCGCAGCGCCGTCCTCGCGGCGTCCATCGCCACATTCCCGCCTCCGACAACGGCCACTTTCTTTCCTTTCATAATCGGCGTGTCGTATTCTTCCCGGAATGCTTTCATCAAATTGTTTCTGGTCAAAAATTCGTTGGCGGAAAAAACGCCGTTCGCCTGTTCACCCGGAATTCCCATAAATCTGGGAAGTCCCGCGCCGGAACCAATAAATACCGCCTCAAATCCTTCCTCATCCATCAGCTCATCGATCGTCGTAGCCTTGCCAATTACGACGTTCGTTTCAATTTTAACGCCTAAGGCTTTTACGTTTTCTACTTCTTTCGCCACAACTTCCTGTTTGGGAAGACGAAATTCAGGTATTCCATAAATCAAAACGCCGCCCGGCTCATGCAATGCTTCGAAAATTGTCACATCATATCCCATTCTCGCAAGGTCTCCCGCACAGGTAAGCCCCGCCGGTCCGGAACCGATAACCGCCACCTTGCGGCCGTTCTTCGCCCGATCCGATTTGGGCACAATGCCCTTCTCCCTTGCCCAGTCAGCCGTAAACCGCTCCAATTTACCAATCGAAACCGGCTCTCCTTTAAAACCACGAATGCATTTGCCTTCGCATTGGCTCTCCTGTGGGCAAACCCTTCCGCAGACTGCCGGAAGCGCCGACGACTCGCTTAAGATTTCATATGCTTTTTCAAAATCCTGATTCTTAATCTCTGATATAAATCCGGGAATATCAATGGATACCGGACATCCCTTGACACACTGGGCATTTTTACAATTCAGGCATCTTTCCGATTCTTCTACCGCTTCCTGTTCATTGTATCCCAGGCAAACTTCTTCAAAATTCTTTGCACGAACCTGTGCTTCTTGCTCTCTTACCGGTACTTTCTTTAAAACATCCATTATTTATCACCTCCGCAATGTCCGCATCCGCCATGGTGTGTATCGCCTTCCTGAAGCTTTAACATCGCCCTTCCTTCATCTGTTTTATAAAGCTGCTGACGTTTCATTGCCTGATCAAAATCTACCAGATGTCCGTCAAATTCCGGTCCGTCCACACAGGCAAACTTCACTTCATCGCCCACGGTCAGTCTGCATGCGCCGCACATGCCGGTTCCGTCTACCATAATCGGATTCATCGATACGATTGTCGGAATTCCCAGTTCCCTGGTCAAAAGACAAACGAATTTCATCATGATCATCGGTCCGATTGCAACACAGTGGTTGTAGACGCGTCCCTCATCCACAAGCGCCTGAAGCTGGTTCGTTCCCATACCGTGAAATCCGTAACTTCCATCGTCCGTGGTCACATAAAGATTCGTCGCCACCTTTTCCATTTTCTCTACAAAAAACAACAGATCCTTTGTTCTGGATCCCATAATTACATCACAATCCACTCCATGTTCATGAAGCCATTTCACCTGAGGATATACCGGAGCCGTTCCAACGCCTCCCGCAATAAATACAATTTTCTTTTTCTTGAGCTCTTCCGTATCCATATCAACAAGCTCCGATGCACAGCCCAGCGGCCCCACAAAATCCTGGAATGCATCTCCCACGTTCATATACTGCATACGCTCTGTTGACGCGCCCACAGTCTGAAAAACAATTGTGATCGTTCCTTCTTCCCTGTCATAATCACAGATTGTAAGCGGAATACGCTCTCCTTCTTCATCCATTTTTACAATTACAAACTGACCCGGCTCACAGGTCTTAGCCACTCTTGGCGCCTTGACATCCATCAGAAAAATCTTGTCTGCCAGTTTTTCTTTTTTTACGATTGGATACATCCTTATCCTCCTCAACTTATCTTCCCTTACATAGTATAAGACGGTAAATCTACCGTCTTATACATCATACTAGATTCTGTTCAAAAATTCAATCATTTGTTGTGAATTCCAGGATCTGTGACTTTCAGGCATCTGCAAAATCTCCCATCTGTTTAATCCATGGAATCCGTATACAATGCAAATTCATATCCGGCTTCTCTTGCCTTATCAATAAACTGACCCAAAACATTTGTATTGGTCCAGGATTCCGCATGCAGCAGATAAATCGCGCCCGGATGCAGTTTGTCAATCATCTTCTGCAGCGATTCTGCTTCATCGGGCTGATTGTTCACATCGTAATCCAGATATGCAAAACTCCAGAACACGCTGCGGTAACCGCAGTTATTTAAGACTGCAAGCGACTGTTCGCTGAATTTTCCTGCCGGGAAACGGAACAAAAACATATCATAGTCATAATTCTCTTTGATGTAATCATGCAGTCCCATAACTTCCTGGGTCTGCTCCTCAATCGTCTGACTGGGCAGTCCTTTCGCCGGATGCGTTACGGAGTGATTGCCCAGAATGTGCCCGTCCGCAATGATCTGCCGCACCAGATCCGGATCCTTTTCGGCATAAGGCTTCGTGACAAAGAATACCGCTTTTACATTTTTCTCTTTTAATGTGGCTAAGATGGAAGGCGTACAGCCATATTCATATCCTTCATCCAATGTAAGGTAAATCTTCTTTTCCGTATTCGGAATAATAAAATCGGCCGTATAATTTTTGAATTTCTCCTGGTAGCTAAGACATCCCGTCGGACGGTTATATTCATCCGCGTCGCCTCCCTGCCCCCAGTCCAGAGTCTCTCCGTTTAACGCGCTTACATTGTCAATTTTCGGAAAATCCAGACGCATGCCGTGCGAGAGATCCTGCCCGGTATTTCCATCCTCTCCCGTATCTCCTTCTGGCTCGTCCTTTAAGTTGTCCGTATCTCCCAGTTCATTGTACGTATTCTGAACCGCCAGCGTAATCGCCTTGGCATATTTTTCAAGACTTTCGTCAAACAACCGATTGTCTTCCGCGTTGTTGATAAATCCAAGCTCAATCAAACATGCCGGCATCGTCGTATTGCCAATCACGTAATAATCCGAACCTTCTCCGGTTTCGGTTCCCGTTTTGATGCCGCGGTCTCTCTGCGATCCGGCTCCAATAATCCCATCGTGGACATTATTTGTAAGCGTATTGGTCGCCTTTCCGGCGTTTGCAGTCATCCACGTTTCGATTCCGTATCCGTCGCCTTTATTCCTGTGAAGTGAAATAAAATAATCCGCTCCGGAAGCGTTTGCAATGGCAACTCTGTCTTTTAAATATACTTTATTGTCGTTGTCTTCCCGTGTCATCACAACTTTTATTCCGGCAGCTTCCATCTCTGCTTTGGTGGCCAGCGCCAATTTCCAGACGTCGTCCGATTCTTTTCTTCCTTCATAGTCGCAGCCAGGATCCAGTCCGCCGTGCCCCGGATCCAGACAAACCATAAGAAACGGCTCATCTTCCTCTTCTGTTTCTATCAGCGTCTCGCTTTCGGGTGAAGCTCCTTTGGGCGATACATCGTCAGAGCCATGAATCAATCTGTCTACAATTTTCCCATCGTTTAATTTTTTATCTAAAAAACGAAACAGTAAAACGGCCAGCAAAAGCAGTCCGATACATAATGCCCATTTCAAAACCGCCTGAATAATAAATGCTTTGCTGTGCCGTCTTCTTTCTACAATTTCGCGTTTCCCGTCTCTTTCCCGTATATATTTCATTTTTACCTCTTTCTTACTGTCTTCCTCTCACAACTAAGCTGCTTTTCCAGTATACCATACTCCATATAAAAAGTCAGTGTCCGATTTTAAAATAATTTATTAAGAAAGTCGTAAGAAATTATTACAAGGTTTACTTTCCAATCAGCCTTGAATGAAATTATGAAAAATATACCAGCTCATCTTCCGGCTTTTCCGCGGGTTCTACGCTGACCGGATATAAAACCGGTCCCTTTCCCTTGTATTCCATGGCAAATTCCACACGAATTTCCGCCACAATATGAATCCAGGATTTGTGCAAAATACGTTTGGACTCCGGATATTTACATTTAAATCCTAAAAAGGCAATATCTTCTATACAGCATGTCATGGCAAACCGGCCCGGTACCATTACGCCTTTTTTCATTTTATCCGGATTGTATACAAGAGCCGTAAATTCTACTTTTTTTCCGTCATATTTTTTGTAATTTTCCTGCGCGTCCATATACCAGATCGCATAATCCGCATCCGATATTTCAATAATTTCCTGATTCAAATCAAACGGCAGCTCTTCTTCTCTTTCATCAACCGTACCGTCTGTTCTCTCGTAAACAATCTGAGCGGGCCGGTTTACAGCTTTGACGGCGCGGCGGAATTTCCCTTTCGGCGTGTCGTCGTCGCATCGGTTAAAAATAACGACGTCCGCTTTAAAAAGCTGTTCCATAATCATCGGCCGCATATTACTTAAATACATATCAAACGTGCCCGCGTCCGCTGTCGCCAAAGACTGCACAATCAGCCAGCCGTCCGGAAGCTTCGCTTCCAGCAGCGTATCCATATGCCATGTACCGTTGTATTCAATAAACACCTGGTCCGGCATATACTGAAGGCTGCTGTTTTTTAACAGCGCTTCCGTAAAATCCTCTTCTTTTTCTACCATCAGTATTTTTGTATTAATTTTGGCAAGCTCGTCCTCGTCGTATTCCACATCGCCGTCCTCGCAGACAATCAAAAGCGTTTTCGCTCCGTCGCCAAAATGATTTTCCAGCAAAGTCTGACGAATCAGCGTTGTTTTTCCGCTGTCCATAAACCCCGTAAATAAATATACTGGTATTTCTTCCATCTTTTTTTCGTCCTTTCCTTAAGCAATGCCAAACAATTCTTCCAGCAGATGTTCTTTTAAATCCGTGCCGATGACGCAAAGGCGCCCCGTATAATCCGGCTCGCCAACCCGAATCTCATATTCTCCCGGCGTCATGTCAAAATAAATCCAGCCGCCTTCTTCGTTTTCTACCATTCCTTTAGCCCTTAACACGACGCCGTATGCTTCCCCTTCGGACAGCTCTTTCATCGCCGTTTCAATTTCTGCTCTCGTAAACTTACGCGGCGTTTCTTTTCCCCAGCTCGTAAATATATCGTCCGCATGATGGTGTCCGTGTTCATGCGCGTGATGGTGATCCTGGCATCCGCAGGTGCAGTCCGCTCCGTGGGCGTGGCGTTCGCCGTGGCCATGATCTTCGTCGTGGCAGCAGTGTTCTCCATGTCCATGATCTTCGTCGTGGCCATGGTCTTCGTCATGGCAGCAGCGTTCCCCATGTCCATGGTGTTCGCCGTGACCATGGTCTTCGTCGTGACAGCAGTGTTCCCCGTGACCATGGTGTCCACCATGCCCATGGTCTTCGTCATGGCAGCAGTGTTCCCCGTGACCGTGATCTTCGCCGTGACCATGGCATTCCTCATGCCCATGTTCTTTGCTGTGAGCCTCCTCTGCAAGAACTTTCATTTCCAGAGAATCGCCTCCTTCCATTACTCTTAAAATGCGCTCTCCGGAAATCTCATCCCAGGGCGTGGTAATAACGGCGGCTTTCTGATTGATTTCCTGCATCTGCTTTACACATAATTCCAGCTGGGCAGACGTCATGCCCTGGGTCCTGCTCAACACAATCGTAGTTGCAAACGCAATTTGATTGTTAAAAAACTCCCCAAACGCTTTCATCTGCTTGGACGCTTTTTTTGCATTTACAACGGTTACCAGGGCATTCAGCTTTACATCCTGTTCGTTTTCAATATCTATGACCGACTTCATCACATCGGATAGTTTGCCAACGCCCGACGGTTCAATAATAATCCGGTCCGGATGATAAGTCGAAATGACCTCATTTAAATTTTTTCCAAAATCGCCTACCAGAGAACAGCAGATGCAGCCGGAATTCATTTCGGTAATCTGTACGCCGGAATCTTTTAAAAATCCGCCGTCAATCCCCACTTCCCCGAATTCATTTTCAATCAGCGCTATTTTCTCGTCCTGATATGCTTCATCAATCATTTTCTTAATCAATGTTGTCTTTCCTGCCCCTAAAAAGCCGGAAATAATGTCAATTTTTATCATTTCTATACCTTCTTTCCCTTCCATAAATTTCATTTTTTAGAAAAATATAATCGCAAAATTTCTATTTGTCAAGTACGCTTCTCGTTTGGCACGATCCGTTTGATTTTCTGTGTTTTATCTTGCACTCCCCTTCCGGCATTACTTTCATTCCCATTTAAGAGCTGTGCATATGATACAGTTTTTCATAAATACCGCCCCTCTCAAGCAGTTCTTTATGGCTTCCCTCTTCTTCAATTCCTTTTTCCGTCAAAACCAGAATCCTCTTTGCGTTCTGTATCGTCGTAAGTCTGTGCGCAATGACGAAGGTAGTCCTGTTTTTCGCCAGTTTTTCCAGGGACTCCTGCACTACTTTTTCGCTTTCGTTGTCTAATGCGGAAGTTGCCTCGTCAAAAATCAGGATCGGCGGATTTTTCAGAAATACCCTTGCAATGGAAATCCTCTGCTTCTGGCCTCCGGAAAGTTTGATTCCTCTCTGACCAATATCCGTTTCATAGCCGTTTGGCAGTGACATGATAAATTCGTGCGCATTGGCGTTTTTGGCAGCTTCCACAACCTCTTCCCTGGATGCGTCCGGTCTGCCGTAATGGATGTTGTCATATACCGTACCAACGAACAGATATACGTCCTGCTGCACAATGCCGATCTGCTCCCGAAGGCTTTTTAATTTCCATGTGCGAATATCTCTTCCGTCAATTTTAACCGCGCCTCCCGTCACGTCATAAAAGCGTGGGATTAAACTGCATAAAGTGCTCTTTCCCGCGCCGGAAGAACCGACAAGCGCCACATATTCCCCCGCGTCCACATGCAGATGAATATGGCTTAGCACTTTCCCGCTGTTTTCTTCATAACGGAAAGAAACATTGTCAAAATCAACCGTTCCCATAATGTCAGACATTTCCTGCGCGTCTTCTCCGTCAGCAATATCCGGCTCGATTGACATAATTTCCACAAATCTTTCAAATCCCGTATATCCGTTTTGAAACTGCTCCGTAAAATCGATCAACGTCTTAATCGGTTCCGTCAAAACATTGATATACAGCAGAAATGTAATCAAATCCGTCACTTCCGTTTTGCCGGAAGATATGAAAACGGCTCCCGTCATTAAAACCAGAATCGTAATCAAAAGGGAAAAAGAACTTAATCCGGCATGATACCCTCCCATATAAAAATAACTGTTCTTCTTTGCAGACAAAAATCCGCGGTTGCCTTTTTTAAACTTTTCTTTTTCAATGTCCTCATTTGCAAAAGACTTTACCACGCGGATGCCGGAGAGGTTATCTTCAATCTGACTGTTAATATCCGATATTTTTTCTCTGTTTCGTTTAAACGCACGCTTCATTTTCCCGTTAAAAAAATATGCATACGCAAGCATTACGGGGACAAGCGCAAAAGCGGACAGCGTTAAGACAGGGCTGATGCACATCATAATCACAAACGCACCGATAATCTTAATCAAAGAAATCACAATGTTTTCCGGCCCATGGTGCATCAGCTCCGTAATGTCAAATAAATCGGTCGTAATCCGAGACATCAAAGCGCCTACTTTTTGATTGTCGTAAAAAGCGAACGACAATTTCTGCAAATGCCCAAAAATTTCCTCCCGCATATCATATTCTATTTTTGCGCCCATTACATGACCGTAATTGCTGATAAAAAAATTACAATAACACGATATGACGACCAAAACAGCCATGAAGCCTCCAAGCGCAAGCGTCTGCCGCAGCGCTTCGCCTTTTTCCAGATAGATCACTTCCGACGTAATATAGCGGGCAATCAAGGGTAATGCCAGCGCGATGCCGGAAGCCGTAACTGCAAAAAACATATCCGCCGCAAATACTTTGCGGTATGGCTTATAGTATGAAATCATTCTTTTTAAATTCTTGTTCATAATCTGCCTTTCTATCCGGATACTAATTCAGAATCCGAAAGTCCGTTTCTTTTTTGTCCACAGATTTTTCCTGCGAATCAATTCCTTCAATCCGAATCAGTCTGCCCTGATCCAGAGCCCATACCAGCGCATCAATAACATCTGCTTCACCCTGCGCCTCCATTTCAACCGTTCCGTCATATAAATTGCGAACCCATCCGCTTACTCCGCGCCTGTTCGCTTCGTAATAGGCACGGTAGCGAAATCCCACGCCCTGAACTTCTCCACGAAAAATAAAATGTTTTCTGATTGTCTCACTCATAATAAAAACTCCTGATTCCTCAATGATATAAATATGTCCCAAAAATGACGTTTCCGCCATTTTTGAGACACAATTTTCCGGATCCTACATTCTCTCCGGAGCGTAAAAGCCCAGCAGATCAATGCATTTTTCCAAAATGTTCTTTGTCAGCTTAAGCAGACTGATATAACCCGCCTGAACCTCTTTGTCTTCTTCCGCAAGAATCTTCGTTTCATGATAAAAACGATTAAACGCATTGGCAAGACCATATACATAGGCACAGACTTTGTGAGGCGCCGTTTCTGTAAAAGCGTTTTCCATAGCTGCGCCAAAACGGCTGATTTCCAGCATCAGCTCTTTTTCACTTTCTGATTTCGCCGGAAGTATCTTCGCGTTTTCTGTTTTCTCTCCAAGTTCTCTGTATTTTGCAAGAATGGACTTCATTCGAACGATCGTATAAAGGATATACGGCCCTGTATTTCCTTCAAAAGATATAAACCGCTCTATATCAAAAATATAATCTTTGGACGCCTGATTCGACAAATCTCCGTATTTAATTGCGGACAAGGCCACAATTTTAGCCGTTTTTCTCGCTTCTGCTTTATCCGTAACGGACTTATTCTCAATGATTTTTTGATACATTTGCTCATTGATTTCAGATACCAGGCGTTCCAGACGCATAACGCCGCCGTCCCTGGTCTTAAAAGGCTTGCCGTCCCTGCCGTTCATTGTGCCGAATCCATGGAAAGTCAGCTTTGTGTCTTCATTGATCAGGCGCGTCTTTTTCGCGCATCGGAATACCTGAGTAAAATACAGCTCCTGCCGTTTATCCACGACGTATATGATTTCATCCGGATTGTAGTCTTTCATACGCCATACAATGGTAGCAAGATCGGTTGTGTTGTACAGGGAAGCGCCGTCCGATTTCAAAATCATGCAGGGAGGAACCTCTTTTGTATCAGAATCTTCCTTTACGTCAACCACCAGGGCTCCTTCGCTGATATACGCATACCCTTCCTCTTTCATTTTCTGCACCATAGCCGGAATATAAGGCTGCGCATCGGATTCTCCTTTCCATAAATCAAAGGAAACGTTCAAATCCTCATAATTTCTTTTCAGGTCCGTCACAGACACATGTAAAATATGGGCAAGCAGCGCCTGATAACCACGCCTGCCGTTTTGCAGTTCATAAGTCGCCTGCATCGCCGCTTCTTTATAAGATTCATCCTCCTTGGATTTGGCGCTGGCCGTCGGATAAATTTCTTCCAGTTCTGATATGGTAAACGGCGCTTCTTTTGGATATTCCCCTTCGTAATCCTTGTCAAAATAGACCAATTCCGGTTTTCTTATGCAAAGCTCCGTAATAATCAGCCCCATCTGAAGCCCCCAGTCGCCAAGGTGCACGTCTCCGATCATTTCATGCCCCATAAAACGCCCGATCCGCTTGATGCTTTCTCCTATAATAGCCGAACGAAGATGCCCGATATGCAGAGGCTTTGCCACATTGGGGCCGCCGTAATCAATCATAATCCGCTTTGGCTCTTTTGCCGCTTCACAACCGAAACGCTCTTTGTCCATTTGCATTTCCTGCAAATATCCGGCAAGGTAGGACGCATCCAGTTTCAGATTTATAAATCCGGGTTTTACGGACTCTGCCGCTTCAAACATATCCTTTCCGGATAACCGGGCCGCAATCTCATCCGCAATCAGAAACGGGGCTTTTTTGTATTCTTTCGCTGCTGAAAGCGCTCCGTTACATTGATATTCGCATAAATCCGGCCGGTTAGACAACGTTACTTTTGCAAATTTTACATCATAACCGCATTCTGTAAATGCCTGCTGCACTTCTGTTTCAATGAAATCTAATATTTTATCCATCTCTATTTTACAACCCTGACAGTCGCTTTCTGTCCTTTCTTCCTAAATTTCTTCTTATACAATGGCAGTTTCTTCTTGGGAACCTTGATGACACATTTTGCATGAACTCCTTTGAGCGCATTTGCTCCCACGCTTTTGAGCTTTGAGGATGCCACAATGATTTTCTTTAATTTTCCGCTTCCCCTGAACGCAGACGCTCCGATTTTCGTCACATTTTTTCCGATTTTCACCTGCGTCAGCTTCTTCATTCCTTTCAATGCATTTGCATTGACTGCCGTGACTTTAAACGAAATGCCATCTTGCTCCGCCACTGCCGGAATCGTCACTTTCGTGCATGATTTCTTTTCCGGTCCCACATATGTGACTGTGCCGTTTACCGCATCGGATTTTGTAACCTTATACCAGTTCTTTTTATATTTGAACTTAAATCCGACTTGCGGAAGCTGCTGCTGATTTTGCTGACCGTCTTTTATATCTGTCACAATTTCTTTTAATTCGGCAAACGCTTTCCTGAAATTATTCAGCGCTTCCCTGATTTTTTCCGCATCATTTGATGCTAATGCCGTTTGCAAAGCCTCTTTGGCTGCCTGTAATTTCTGATAAGAAGTCGCTTCGTACCTGGATGCGTCTACGCTCTCCGCCTCTTTGATCGCCGCATTCACATCCTGCAAAAGCTTCTCATCCGGCTTTTCGGGATCTTCCGGCTCTTCCGGCTCTTCTGGCTCTCCTGGTTCTCCTGGCTTCTCCGGCTGAACCTCCGATAACCCCCAGGGGCCTTCGGCAAGATTTCTCGGAACAATTCCATTTCTGTAATCCTGCGGCAGCTTGCTGTAATTGAGCGTCTCAAAATCAGCTGCATTCTGATCCGTATCCACGAAACCGATTCTGCGAAGCGATTTGTTTTTGGAAATCACGCCCTTTTCCAAAGCAGCTCCTTCTATGTCTGCCTCTCCGACAGATACGCCGTCTATTTTCTCCTCTCCGTTTTTCAAGGTCACACAGTATTGCTTGTTGTCAATCAAAAGCTCTTCCCACTTATTATCCGCCTGGCTAACTGAAAATACGGCTTGATCGCTTCCCGTAGCCTTGCATTGAATCAGATAGGAAGATCTGGAAGGGATTTCTCCCATCAGCGTTACTTTTTTCACCGTCCCGTCCGACGTCTTTCCATTTGAGAAATATTCCAGACTGTAACTGCTTAAATCAACGGACTCCCCTGTCGGATTGTAAAGCTCTATAAAATTATGGGAAATAGGAACGTCCACGTTATCTCCACTGCCATAAATCTGATTGATGATCACATGATCACGCTGCGGCGTAATTTTTTCGATTTTCTTCTCCAAAGCTGCCGTCAGACTGCCGGGCAGCGACGGATCTGTGCTTGTTACGGTCACAGATATTATTTTTCCTTCTAAAGACTCATCGACCGCCAGAAACTGACCGTTTCCTGAAATTTCCTTTCCATCCGCTTTCCACTGCCAGGAAAGAATATTGGTATATTCAGCCGGAATCAGTTCATCATCCGCATAAAGGATTGCGCCGATCACGGCGTTTCCACGAATGGAAACTTCATAATTTTCAAGCGTAATACGTTCCGCCTCCCAGGCTCCGTCCAAAAGGCTTCTTGGCCTGTACATCTGAACAAAGATTTCGGTAGATCCTTTATATTCAATTATCTCAAAATCTTCCACGTTGTTATTTGTGTCCGCAAACTCTACCCGTCGAATGGCTTTCTGCTTACTGATCGTTCCATCCGGAAGGATTTCTCCCTCTTCCCAGTACTTTTCTCCTTCGTTTACCGCTACGCCGTCTTCGATTCCATTTTTATTATAAAGCGTGATTTTGTATCTCTTATTATCTATCGCCTGTTCCCACTCTTTATCACAGGAATCAATCGTCAAATTGCCGGCAAATGTGGCTTCGTCCTGCTTCTCACAACGTATCAGATAAGAAGTGTGCGACGGTATGCTGGCGCCGTCAAGAGCAAGCTTTACTTCCTCCGGCGCATTGCCGTTCTTGCCGTTAGAAAGATAGCCGATCGAATATCCGTCAAGGCTGATTGCGGCATCGGTCGGATTATAAAGCTCAATAAAACTGTGGCTTACCGGCGTGCTGTCATTGGCGCCTCCTCCATATACCTGATTTATGATTACATGGTCGTTTTCCACAACTATTTTCACCACGGCCTCCGTAGGATCTGCACAGGAAATTTCACCCGTCTCCCAATCGCTTGTCACAACAACCGTAATCCGCTTTCCGATTTCTTCCTCTGTCAGCCTGTAAGCATTTGACGTTGTCTCCGCCAGAACGGTTCCGTCCGTTGTCATCCACTTATAATGCAGCGTACCGGAATTATTCGTATCGGCCACTTCTGCCTTAAGCGTAAATCCAACCCTTGGCAATCCGCCGATTGAAACAGTTCCCGTCAGCGCCTCTGCTTTTACCTCTTTCTGAAAAATGGCATAACCGCTAACGCTTTCCTGAATTGTCCGGTCATTATAATATGCATCTTTGGTAATCAAATTTCCATTTGCATCCATTGCACGCACCACGACAACATTGTTTACAAAGCTTTCCTTTGCTATATTCTTTTTCAGCCCTGCCGTTCCGTCTTTGACGGTAAGCTCTGCTTTACTGTTTACAACGTCTGCTGAGCCGACAAACTTTCCATTGACATAAAAGCCTGCTTTTGCAATAGAAGCATCGGAAACCACAGCCTGATACGTCGTCTCCGTTTCGGATGGGAATGACGTCTGCACCGAAATCTTCTCACTGCTATCATGGTATTTCCCAAGGGAAGCGAGAAGAGAATCCAGCGTATTCTTAACAGAATCCCCATCCGGCGTTCCAGAGTCTGCCTGCTCTCCAAACTGGCCGTCCATCCAGTTCAAACGGTTATTTAAAAACGTATGAAGCCGGTTCACACCGTTCTCGAATTGGAAATCCGTATTCCCACTCCAGTTTCTGTAAAGGCTTCCTTCCAAATTATAGTTCGCGTCTCCGGATTCTTTCAAATACGCATATTCCGTATCCAGAATGCCGCCTTCTTTTACTATATCCTCAAATTTATCCCTGTTTCTCCAATAGCATTCATACATCATCTCGACAAAGTAGGGATCTCCAATCAGATAACGATACCAGGACTCCTTTTGCTCCTGAAACTGATTGCTTCCGGCTTTGCGCGTAGCCGTAACCCACTTGCTATAATCCCCGGTCTCTTCCTGGCTGACGATGCTGTTAGAAGTCCAGTCCATATCCCATACGGGTCCAATCTTCATTTTCTCGCCAAGATCTTTGTACATATAGGCGCTTTTTTTCATCAGCTCCGTATTCCAGTAGAATTCATTTAATATCATGTATGAAACAAGAGAATCCATATCCACAAGATCCGAGTAATGCTGTTTCCCCTCATAATCAACAGAGAAATCGGAAGCAACCTGATTTTTTATCTCTTTGCCCGCGACATCGATATAATAATCGGGAGAATGCACGCTGTCCTCAAACGCCTGAATAAACTGACTGGCATATTGATACAATTCCTCACATTTATCCTTACTGCTATCCACCCATTCTGTCGCTCCTTCTCCCTGTCCCTGTGTCGGGCGGATAAATTCCGGCGTTTTAAACATAATTGGCTGATTGTATTGCGTCCGGAATTTTGAAACTTCATCGTAATATCCGTCCAGTTCAAATAAGAAGCCGCCGGATACGTCGATCAGCCCTTCGCTTGTTTTGGGCAGGTCAGGATAGAGTTTGGAAACCTGATAGTCCACGCCTTCAAACGTCACTTTATCGCTCGTGATCCACTGCATATTTTCATTCAGCTCATCTTCAAGTTTGTCTCTTCTTGCATCTTTTTTCGGAACATTCGCCGCGTCTGCAATAGCCCCCGCAACATCTTCCGCGGCGTCTTCCCAGTTAAAAACATCTACTCGTTTGCTTGGACTCGTCTCCGTTCCCGTCTGCACACGCACGTTTCCGACGAGCTGATAATTACCGGCATATTTTCCGTTAAAAATCATCTCTACATTTGCCGATTCCAGATGCGGCTCTATACCCATTTCTCCGGCCAAATCGTATGACGTCTTATTACGCAGCAGCGATTCGTCCATATAGTTTGCAAGAAACGCCCAGTGTTTATTCTCTCCAAAGCCAAAAAGATCTGTCTTTTTATCCAGTTTTATCTTATATGGAAGCTTTCCATTGAGCTGCAGGGCCTGGTTCCATGTAGAATTTCCGCGTCCCCGTATTTCAATATCCCCGTCATAAAGCGCCACTTCATTGCTGTTATAGCGGTCGTTTCCCTGAATGCGCATCGTTGCGCCTTTGTATGTCTTTTTACTGCTGACAGGCAAATTGTCATTTGTATTGATATAAACAACCGGCAATTTGCTGATATACATCTGCGCTTCATACGTTCCCATTGACTGTCCGCTATTATTCACAACAGATGCCGTAACGGTCAGCATTTTCTGCAAATCCGCTTCTTCCGGCGTATAAGAAGTCTCCACATTCGAAATCTGCTTGCCGTCTAACATCCATTCATATGTACATACCGCATCGGAAGGAAGCCCTTTCCATGCAATCGAAAGCTGCTCTCCCACCTTTGCATATTCCTGTGCAAATCCAAGAGAAATATTCGATGATACGAGAAAAGAAAATTCCTTTGTCTTTCCGGAATCCGTCCTTGCTGTCAGCGTGCATGGCACATTTCCGAAAGATGCGTTGACCGTTACGGTTCCGTCAGCGGCAACGGAAAGCACATCCGGATTGCTGCTGCTCCATGAAATCTTTTCTTCCTTTCCCGAAATGGATACGGTTACAGATACCGTAAAATTCTGCGTCACGGAAGAATAGGTATCGCCTTTTGCAAGATTCACGGTAATCGCCGATAATGCCAGAATGTCGCTTAATCCCTCTGATTCCGCACATTGCTTTAATATCACATTAACGCCAGGCTCCGCCACCCAGTAAGCGGCATCCAGTCCGTCGAACAATTCTCCGGCCCTCATAGCGTCTTCCGAAACCTGCGTACCGGTATTGCTAAAGCCGGAATGGTAATAACAATTTGTAAACCGCTTCCGGATCTCATCGTTCATAGAATCGTTCAGATTCATCCCGCTGATTCCATATCCGTCTCCATCTTTAAAGTTTACGGTTCCGGCATATACGCAGGACGATACCGATTCCGGACATGCTTTCGCAACTCTTCCGATGATTCCCGCAACATAATTATTATTGGTAGAACTGTCAGTCCTGACGTCCGCGCCCACATAGACATTGCGAATGGTCACGCCGTTATCACTGGAAGAATTCGGCCTCATTTCTCCAACCAGGCCGCCGACTCCGACAACATCTCCCTTGCCGGACGGATTTCCCTCAATACTGCCGTCCATAATCGCTATGTTTTCAATTACCGCATTTTGATTGATCTCTCCGGCAAGTCCGCCCAAAGACAAATAACCTGTCGCATAATCCACAGTGACATCTACGCCCGTTAAGATCAGATTGGAAACGGAAGCTTTATCCGCACTGTCCGCGCTTCCAATCATTCCAAACAGTCCATACTGCCAGTCATCCTGGGAATCGCCTGTCTGATTAATCGTCAGATTTGAAATCATATGTCCGTTGCCGTCAAAAGTTCCCGTAAACACATTATTACCGGAAAAAGCGCCTCTGGTTCCAACGCCTCCTCCAATTGGCGTCCAGTTCTTTACTTCGGACAAGTCAATGTCCGCCGTCAGCTCATAGTCTCCGCTCATCGGAAAACTTGCGTCCACTCCGATTTTAGCCAAATCCTGCGCGCTCGCAATTGGTATCGCATCCGTCTCCGAAGCCTTTGCCTCGCTTTGGCCGCCGGGCGCAAGCCCCATTCCTGAAATGCACATGGTGAAAACAAGAATCCGTCCAATTGCTTTCTTCCAAAAATGCTTATTTTTTCGTTGTGCCATCGTTTCCTCCCGTCTCAATGATAAAACAACTGTAAAATTAAAAAAAGCTAATTCATTTTATCATAAACCACTTCTTTTGTCATGCGGTTTTAAGAAATTCTACAGAAATCAGGCAAAGGGCTTACCCTTCGTTTTACCAAAAGATAAGCTCCCTGTATGTAGATCGTCACTGACTGTTTACTTTTTCTTATTTCACGCACTCCACAAACCTTAAAAACGCCTCTCTGCCTTCCGGCGTACATTTATACACGCCGGCGTCTTCCAGTACTTCCGAAAATACCAGGCCGATTTCTTTTTGAACAATTTCCCCGATATTTTCTTTCGTCACGCCGTCATACTTCGGCAAAAATTCGTCTGCCCAGTCTGCATGTTTCTCAAGAACTTCGTCTGCGCGAAGATCCGCGCCTGATAAAATCGCTTCCTGCAAAGCCGCCATCTCATCCTTTAACCGGGCCGGGAGCACGGCAAGACCCATGACTTCAATCAGGCCGATATTTTCTTTCTTAATGTGATGCAGCTTCGCGTGCGGGTGGTACAGCCCCATCGGATGCTCGTTTGTCGTAATGTTGTTGCGCAGTACCAGATCCAGTTCAAACATATCTCCGCGTTTTCTTGCAATCGGCGTAATCGTATTGTGCGGCTCGCCGTCCGTTTCTGCAAATATGTAAGCAGCCTCATCCGTATACCCTCTCCAGGCGAGAAGAATCCGATCCGCCAGCTCAATGATGCGGTCCTTATCCGCGCAGTCCAGACGAATCACAGACATCGGCCATTTTACAATTCCGGCCTTTACGTCTTCAAATCCGGCAAAAGAAATTTCTTTCTCCACCAAAGCTTTTGCCATGGCGAATTCGTAATGTCCTCCCTGGAAATGATCATGGCTTAAAATAGAGCCGCCCACAATCGGAAGATCTGCGTTCGAGCCTACAAAATAGTGCGGAAACTGCGCCACAAAATCCAAAAGCTTGCCAAACGTCGCCCGCTCAATCTTCATCGGCGTATGCAGAGAATTAAACACGATACAATGTTCATTGTAATATACATACGGAGAATACTGGAAAAACCAGTCGCTTTGATTGATGGTAACCGGAATAATCCGGTGATTTTGTCTTGCCGGATGGTTTACCCTGCCGGCATATCCCTCGTTTTCCCTGCAAAGCAGACATTTCGGATAGCCGCTCTGTTTTGCAAGCTTTGCCGCGGCAATCGCTTTCGGGTCTTTTTCCGGTTTTGACAAATTAACGGTAATGTCGAGCGTTCCATACTCCGTATCCGCCGTCCATTTCAAATCTTTCTGAATGCGGTATCTGCGGATATAATCCGTATCTCTGCTCAACGTGTAAAAATAATCCGTCGCTTCTTTGGGATCTTTGGCGTATAAATCCTGAAACTTCCGAATCACCTCGCTTGGCCTTGGTACAAGCAGACTCATAATCTTTGTATCAAACAAATCCCGGTATACGACGCCGTTTTCTTCCAAAATGCCTTTTTCATACGCATAATCCAGCATATCTTTTAAAATGCCCTCAAGCGACGCCTCCGCCTCTTCCCTCGTCATTCTGCCGTTTGCCTCATGCGCCTCAAAAACCGAATCTTCCATTTCATCCAGGCGAAACAGCTCCAGCAGACAGTTGATTGTAAAATGCCGATCCGCTTTCTCAATCAATCCGGTTGCCAGCGCATAATCCGTCAGATCTAAAATCCTCTCTAAAATCATTTTAACCCCTCTCCTTCTCTGTAAAATCCATTGAAAATACTGTAAAATCACGTTTTCATCCTGATGTGTTTCTATTCTTTAGTATACTGTTTCAGGCTGTAAAATACAATCTGTTTTCCGGATTTGTTTACTCTTCCAAAAGCTTTTCTATGCTGACAATTTTTACGCAGAGTACAAAAATATTTGCCGCCATTTCCAAATCTTCAATGCTTGGATACGTCGGCGCAATCCGGATGATGGAATCTTTCGGATCCCTGCCGTATGGGAACGGAGCCCCCGCCGGCGTCATCACAACGCCCGCTTTTTTTGCCCGAAGCACAATTTCTTTTGCGCAGCCAGAAAGCGCCTGATAACAGATAAAATAACCTCCCTTGGGGCAGTACCAGTTTCCTGCTCCAATATCTTCCAGCTCTTCTTTTAAAATGTTTAACACCATTTCAAATTTGGGCCGCAGGATGTCGGCGTGTTTTCTCATATGCTCCGTCATGCCGTGGATGTTTTTGAAAAATCTGACATGGCGCAGCTGATTTACTTTATCGTAACCGATGGTCTGAACGACCAGCTGCTTTTTAATGTCCTCCAGATTGTTTGCCGAAGTCGCAATCGCGGCTACGCCGGAACCCGGAAAACTGATTTTGGACGTGGAACAGAATTTATAGACCAGATCGGGATTTCCGGCGCGTTTGCATTCCGCAAAAATTTCCACCAGATTGTCCTGATCAATATCGTAAAGATGATGAACGCCGTATGCGTTGTCCCAGTAAATACGGAAATCTTTTGCCGCCGGCTTTAACCTTGCGAAACGGCGCACCGTTTCATCCGAATAGGTGATTCCCTGCGGATTGGAATATTTCGGCACGCACCAGATTCCTTTGACTGCGGCGTCGTTTGCCACCAGCTCTTCTACCATATCCATGTCCGGACCCGTTGGAAGCATCGGTATATTGATCATTTCAATCCCGAAATGCTCCGTAATGGCAAAATGTCTGTCATATCCCGGAACGGGGCATAAAAATTTCACCTTGTCCAGCTTGCACCAGGGTGTGCTTCCCATAACGCCGTGCGTCATAGAGCGGGAAATGGTATCGTACATAATATTCAAACTGGAATTTCCATAAATAATGATATTATCCGGATGACACTCAATCATATCTCCAATCAGTACCTTTGCTTCGTGGATGCCGTCGAGTACGCCGTAATTTCTGCAGTCCGTCCCGTCTTCACAGGAGAGATCCTCTCCGCTGTGCAGCACGTCCATCATGCCCATGGAAAGATCCAGCTGCTCCGCAGAAGGCTTTCCTCTGGACATATCCAGCTGCAGCCCGCGCATCTGATATTTTCTGTACTCCTTTTCCAGATTTTTTTTCTCCTCCAGCAATTCTTCCTTAGTCATTTCCTGAAATGATTTCATGTCAATTCCTCCTGATTCTTTATTTTGTCTAAGTATTCCATGACCTGTTTTTCATAGCCGATTCCGGTTGGCTCATAAAATTTTTCCTCCGTAAGGCCGTCCGGCAAATACTGCTGCCGGACATAGTGCATGGGATAATTATGCGCATATTTATATCCGATTCCCCGCCCCAGCTTTTCGGACGATTTGTAATGGGCGTCCTTTAGATGCGGCGGCACCTGTTCTGTCTTTGTCGTTCCAACGGTCTGATACGCTTTGTCAATTGCAAGCAGCGCCGTATTGCTCTTTGGCGCGGTCGCAATATAAGCCGCGGCCTCCGCCAGAGGAATCCTTGCTTCCGGCAATCCAATCCGTTCCACGGCAAGAGCCGCGGAGACAGCCACGTTTAACGCGTTTGGATCCGCCATCCCGACGTCCTCCGCAGCGCAGATCATCATACGCCTTGCAATAAATTTCACGTCTTCTCCCGCGTAGAGCATTCTGGCCAGATAGTAAATGGCCGCGTCCGGGTCGGACCCCCGCATGCTCTTGATAAAAGCCGAAATTACGTCATAATGATTATCTCCGCTTTTATCATATTTTACTACTCGTTTCTGGATGCATTCCGACGCAACGTCAAGCGTCACATGAATCGTTCCGTCCTCGCTTCTCTCCGTCGTCAATACGCCAAGCTCAATGGCGTTTAACGCCGCCCTTGCGTCGCCGTTGCTTATATCCGCCAGAAAATCAATCGCTTCTTCATCGGCCTTTACCTGGTATGCTCCCATGCCTTTTCTCTCATCCGTAACGGCGCGCTGCAAAAGCATTTTTATATCTTCTTTTGACAGCGGCTTTAACTCAAAAATAATTGACCGGGAAATCAGAGCCGGATTCACTTCGAAATAGGGGTTTTCTGTCGTCGCCCCCACCAGAATGACCGTGCCGTCCTCCACAAACGGAAGCAAGTAGTCCTGCTGCCCTTTATTGAATCTGTGGATTTCGTCGATAAAAAGTATCGTCTTTTTCCCGTACATGCCGCGCAGATCTTTTGCTTTTTTTACCACGTCTTCCATGTCTTTTTTTCCTGCGGAAGTCGCGTTGATCTGGGTAAATTCCGCGCTCGTCGTATTGGCGATTACTTTTGCGAGCGTCGTTTTCCCAGTTCCCGGCGGGCCGTAAAACAAGACCGAAGAAAGCTTGTCCGCTTTGATGGCGCGATAGAGCAGCTTATCTTTTCCAATGATATGACGCTGCCCCACGACCTCCTCTAACGCTGCCGGACGCATCCTGGAAGCTAACGGGGATTCCTTTTCTTTTTTCTGTTCTCTCACATAATCAAATAAATCCAAATTTTTCATCTCCTGTATTTTAAGATACATGAATTTGCGCTATTTTACAAGTTTAAAATAGATGTATCGTCTGTTTCCTGACCGGTTCGGCGTATTGATATTTCCAATGGAAGAACGATGGGAGAACATAGCATAGCAGTTCGAAAAAACGGTACAGCCCTTGCAATATCAAGGCTATACCGCCTAATCTGAAATTAACCCTTGTTTTATCAGAGCTTCGCAGAATATACGAAAAGATATATGCACACGTCTATACGGGTTGCAATTCTTTTTCCAATTCTAACACCTGCTCAAGAGCTAGTCCGGAATACAAAGCAATTTCCTTTGAAGACAATTTCCCTGCCTCTATCATTCTTAATGCAGATTGTCTTTTTTCCTGTTCTACACCCTGCTCATATTTCTCCTGATAATTCATCTGCAAAGTCATATAATCCAACCTCCATTTCTCATTCTTTCTGACAGACTGTACCGCCTCATCTAATTCTCTGGTAAAGTCATCCTTCGGCTCTTTACCGTCAATATAATCAAGCAGCTTTTTCATTTTCGGCGTAATATCGTCCATTGTACCCTTAGTATTTAAAATAATCTTCGTTGTATCATCTCCAAGACTTAAATCTGAATTTTGAATACAGCGATTTTCAAAAGTATAGATGTGCCTTCCCTCGCCAAACAAATCAAAAGTACATACAAAAATAACAAAACTTCGTTTCAAATCTTTGTAATTATCCCCTTTTTCCAAGATATTCAAGTCTATCATTCCCTGGTAATACCTTGTTCGCTTGGCAAGATTTCTATTTTCTGTTGTCTGCATTTCAATATTATAAACGGTTTCTTTTCCATCCTCTACATATATATCTAAGCGTACGCTTTTCGCATCTGCGGTAATATCTATTGTTTCCTGAGACTTCGGATATTCAATACGGAATATCTTGATGGCGAGTATCCGTTCTAAAAAAGGTTTGCAAAATTTCGGATTTCTCATGATGACACTAAACATAAAATCATCCTTGATTTGCAGTTCCTCAAAAATCTTCTCCACGATAACAATTCCCCTTTTCTTTCTATTATAATATGTGCCGGTGCAGTTGACAAGGGCTGCTATTATCACTATATAAATTCTTGTATAAATTTTAACAATTTTCTGGAGTTTATTTTCTTTGTATGTTTGCCCGATGCTGAGACGGCGTGCATCCATAGACTTGCCGAAACGCCCGCGAAAAATAGCTCATTTCTAAAAAGCCGCACCGCCCGCCGATGTCAGAAACCGGATCTTTTGTATTTTCCAGCAATTCGGCCGCGCACTGCAGACGATAGCTTTTCAGGTAAGCAATCGGCGTTACGCCTATCGTATTTCGAAAACAGCGCATGCACTCGCTCTCGCTGACGGAAACGCTTTCTGCAATCTGACGGACGCTAAGCGCTTCGTCAAAATGTTCCTGAATATATTTTAACATGATTTTCATGCGTTCATTTTGGCGAAGCGCTTTTTCTGACAGTCCGCTCTTTTTTCCGGACTGCTGCTTAAGCGTTAAAGACAGGCAGCGGGACAATGCGTTTCTGGCCACAATTTCATAGTCTTCTTTTTCCATGGCGCATGCTTCCCACACTGTCTGAATATGGGAAATCATCTCTTTTTGCCAGGGCGTGGACGGATCCAGATATATTCCGGAGATAGCGCGATTGGAAATCACGGGCAGAACATATTTCTGCCAGAATACGCTGTCCATACTGCCGCCGACTAACCGGGGATGAAACACAATGGAACGCTCTTCTATTTCCACTTTGGATGCTTTTTCCACGGCATGCAAAACTCCTGCGTTGATAAAACAGCCGCCTCCCTCCGTCACTTCCCGCTTTTCGGATCCAATTTGTATCAGAACGCTGCCCTTTTTTACAAAAATGACTTCCAGCTCATCGTGCCAGTGCCAGGGGACGGGAACCGTCCCCGTATGATTCACATAGCACGCCACGGGAAACGCAAACGAGCCATGCTCCTTGATTTCTCTTTTCTTTTCATCTGTTATGCAGTCGCACAATCCAATCATATTGTCTCCTTTCCACATTTACTTCATGACTGTTTTGTACTATTATATGACAAAATAATTCTAAAAACCAGCCCTATATGATGATATAATCCCATTCAAAGCCGCCAAACAGAAACCGAAGCAAAGGAAAGGAGATTCTGCCATGAATCGGGAATTTTACAAAAAACTACTATGCCTTGTACTTCCAATCGCATTCCAGCAGTTTATGCTCTCGCTTGTCAGCGCGTCCGACGCCCTGATGCTTGGGATGATAAGCCAGGACGCTCTGGCGGCCGTATCTCTGGCCGGACAGATTACATTTGTATTCAACTTGTTTCTGTCGGCATTTTCTATGGGAACAAGCATGCTGGCCGCGCAGTATTGGGGCAAAAAAGACTATTTGTCTCTGGAAAAAATACTCGCGTTTGTACTTCGCGCCTCTCTGGCCGTTTCGTTTCTGTTTTTCGCGGGAACGCTGCTGATTCCAAGACATCTGATGTATATTTTTACATCCGATCCGGCGCTTATAAACGCAGGCGTTTCCTATTTACAGGCGTCTTCCGTTTCGTTTCTGATGTGCGGAATTTCACAGATTTATCTCTGTATGATGAAAAACAGCGGCCGCGCCATAAAAAGCGCCGTCATCAGCTCAACAGCCGTTGTTTTAAATATCATCTTAAACGCCGTATTTATTTTTGGCCTGGGAGCCATCCCCGCCATGGGAATCGCCGGAGCCGCTTTTGCAACGGTCATTGCCCGAACTGTCGAAACCGCCTGGTCGGTCATGGATTCTTCCAGAGAAAACAGCATTCGGCTCAACCTCCGCTTTTTCATCCATACGGACAAAGTTCTGGAAAAAACCTACTGGAAACACTCCCTGCCGATTCTTGGCAACCAGCTTGCCTGGGGATGCGGTTTTACAATGTATTCCGTAGTGATGGGACATATGGGAAGCGACGCCGTAGCGGCCAATTCCATCGCCAATATCACCAAAAGCCTGATGGTGTGCTTCTGTCTTGGCGTTGCAAACGGCGGCAGCATCATCGTGGGAAATGAGCTTGGAGCCGGAAACCTTGCGCTTGCAAAAGAATACGGCAGAAAACTCTGCCGCATGTCCGTTCTCTCCGGCGTCGTATCCGGAGGTCTCCTGTTGGCATTCTCGCCTTTGATTCTGCATTTTACTTCGCTGAACAGCCAGGCGGAAGAATACTTAAAATGGATGTTTTGGATTTGTTCTTATTATTTAATCGGAAAATCAATCAATTCGACAACGATTGGCGGCATTTTCAGCGCAGGAGGAGACACGCGCTTTGGCCTGATATGCGATGCCATAACGCTTTGGTGCATTACGGTTCCTTTGGGCTGCATCGCCGCTTTCGTTTTAAACTGGCCGGTGCTGGCCGTATACTTTGTCCTGAATTTAGATGAAATTGTAAAGCTTCCGGTCGTGTACAAACATTATAAAGAATACCTCTGGGTCAAAGATCTGACCTGCAAAAAAACCGTGCGGTGTTAGCGTATCACTCTTCGGAAACCCGCTGGATATGCATGGCCAGATACCCGACTTCCACTTCGTCCAAAGGCTTTTTTAAATATTTTTCCAAATGCCCGCAAACGACGGAGGCCAGCCGAAAGGCCTCCGGGTATTTCACGGACATATAGTCGTTCATATTTAAATTCAGTTTTTCGCCCTTAACCGCCCGGGCGGCCATATAGCGGACGTGGTTCATCAAACGGTTATAGGAAAGAGACATCACATCAATGGACGCGCCCGTTTCCTCCTCTACCATCTGAATGCACTCCCGGACGGTGCGGGCAATCTGCATAGAAAGCGCCACGTTTTCATCCTCAATGGCCGAATGGATATGGAGCGCGATGTAGCCGACTTCATGCTCGTCAATTTCTACGCTAAGCCGTTCCTTTAAAATGGGACAGATAAGCTGCGCCGTCTTATATTCCATATGAAACAGCGCGCGGATGTCCTCCGTCAGCGGATTGCTGATCTGCTCCTGATTTTGAATCCGCTTTACTGCAAATGCAATATGATCCGCCATAGGAAAAAGGATTGCCCAGTCAATTTTTCCGAAAATCCTTTCAGCCTCTTTTAGAATCTGCTGTGTGATTTCCAGAAAAACGGGATCGATGCTTTTGACAAGATCAAGCGCCAGGCCGCGCTGCGTTTTTTCCTGAAGCGAATAGATAGTTCCGTTCTCCGGAACTTCAATCCGCTCGCTGACTTTTCTCCCAAAGCCGATTCCTTTTGCAATCAGAAGATACGCCTGATTATCTTCCATTCCGATCCCAATTACCGTATTGTGGTTTAACACCTTTTTCACTCTGAACATATTCCAAATCCCCCGCAGATCTATTTCTTATTCATACGTATCCACTGCAAATAACGCTTCTCCGGCCCGGATAGCCCCGCTCTTTAACAGACGCACCTTCTGTTTGTCGGTAAGTTCCGTACAAAGCACCGGAGACGCCAGAGACGGCGCGTTCTTTTGAATAAAATCCAAATCCAGCTTCATCAGCGCATCGCCTTTACGGACTTTATCTCCGTCTTTGACAAATACTTCAAAGCCCTGTCCGCTCAAATTCACCGTATCAATCCCCATATGCAGCAAAAGAGTCGTTCCGGACGCCGTTTCAAACCCAATGGCGTGTTTTGTCTCAAATACAAAGCAGACTTCCCCATCCTCCGGCGCATACACCGTATCTTCTTTTGGTATAACCATCGCTCCGTCGCCCATCATCCGGCCGGCAAACGCTTCGTCCGGCGCTTCTGAAATATCGGCGGCCGTACCGCTTACCGGGCTGCAAATCAGCTCTGTCTTTATCACTTTTCCCACAGGCGCTTCTTCTTTTTGCGCATCGTCCGCTTCTTTTTTGCTCTCTGTGGGAACGTATTCCTCATCGGAAGCTGTCTCCAGATAGTCTTCCAGATTTGATTTAATCACCGTAACGCGCGGTCCGTAAATCACCTGTACGCCGTTTCCTTTGTGTACGACGCCGGACGCTCCGGTCGACTTTAACAGGCCGTCGTCTACCAGAGACGACTGATGCACCGTAGCGCGCAGTCTTGTTGCGCAGCAGTCTACGTCCGATATGTTTTTCTTTCCTCCAAGGCCCCGGCAAATCGCCGCAGACAACGCGTCTTCCTCCGACAGCGCGCCGCCGTCTGCTCCCGCCGCTCCCTGTTTGCGTGCGTCCACGTCGCTTCTTCGGTAAAGCTTGACTTCTTCACTGTCGTCCCGTCCAGGCGTTTTTAAATCCATCTTTTTAATGATAAATGAGAACAGGAAATAATAGACCGCAAAATAAACAAGGCCTACCGGAATAACCCAAATCCAGTTCGTCTTTGCGTTTCCCTGAAGAATGCCAAACAGCGACAAGTCAATCAGGCCGCCGGAAAACGTCATGCCCACGCCTACGCCGAACACATGCATCAGCATATAGGCGAGTCCCGCAAAGACACAGTGAATTGCGTACAAAAGCGGAGCCACGAACAAAAATGTAAACTCCAGGGGCTCGGTAATTCCGGTTACCATAGACGTCAGCGCCGCCGACATCAAAAGTCCGGCCACAGCCTTTTTCTTCTCCGGTTTTGCCACCTGATACATCGCAAGCGCAGCTCCCGGCAGACCAAAAATCATAAGCGGGAATTTTCCTGCCATAAATCTCGTTGCCGACACCGCAAAACGCTCTACCGTAGGATCCCCAAGCTGGGCAAAAAAGATGTTCTGCGCGCCTTCGATTAACTGTCCTCCCACTTCCATCGTGCCGCCAAGGGCCGTCTGCCAGAATGGAAGATAAAATACATGGTGCAGTCCAAACGGAATCAGCGCACGCTCCATCAGTCCGTACACCCATGTCCCCGCATAGCCCGACTGCAGCACAACGCCTCCTATCGCGTAAATTCCCTGCTGGATCACAGGCCAGATAAAAAACATCAAAATGCCGATGACCGTATAGGCCAAGCCGCAGACAATTGGCACAAACCTTGTGCCGCCGAAGAACGAAAGCACCTGCGGCAGTTCAATTTTATAAAACCGATTGTGCAGAGCGGCAACGCCAAGCCCTACGATAATGCCTCCGAACACGCCCATCTGAAGCGACGTAATGCCGACTACGGAAGTCGTCGCTCCCTCAAGCATAGCCTCCGGGCCACCGTTATTTACAATCATCGCCCCTATGGACGCATGCATAATGAAAAAAGCAATTGCAGCAGAAAGCGCCGCTACTTCTTTTTCTTTTTTCGCCATGCCAATGGCAACGCCCATGGCAAAGATAATGGGCAGGTTTCCAAATACAATGTCGCCCGCCGCGCTCATAACCTGCAGTATGGCGTTTAACACAGTGCCGGGCCCCATCACACCCATCAGTCCGTACGCCTCTAACATCGTTTCATTTGTAAATGAACCTCCTACGCCAAGCAGAAGGCCTGCCACCGGCAGAATTGCGATTGGCAGCATAAAGGATCTTCCCACACGCTGCAGTACTCCGAAAATTTTGTCTTTCATGACTTTCCCTCCTGATTTTTTATTTTAGATGTTTCTGTATGAAAATGCTCTTTTCTTGCTTTGGGAGGGTATTTCGTACTTATCATGACGCAAAAAAGGCATTAACATACATAAACATCCTTGAAATTTATGTATAGTTAATGCCTGCTTACCAGTTACACACTATATCATATGCAAAAAATAACACAAAAAACCTTTTTTGTCAAGAAAATATCTGCCGGATATGCGCATCATTTTCAGGGAATCTGAAATACGATATTCGCAAGTTCTTTCTGATCTTCATCCTTTGCAGTCACTTCTAAAGACAACTCCTTTTCCCCATTGTACAGTACCATAATCCAGCTGTCTGTCGTTCCGTCCGCATTTTCTTCATGCTTCTGCGACATCCACTGTAAGAAGTTTCCGTTCGCATCTTTGATTCCGACATCCGGATCATTATACGGGTCGTTGTAAGGAGCCTTTCGAAAATCCGGAAAATGTGCATGAACGACAAGCCCCGCTTTCGTCTTCACAGCATCTTTTATCACAATCCCATTTTCCTCCCGATCAATCGCTATTGTTTCATTTTCAGATGTATCCACAGTAACCGGAAATCTCAAATGCCACATTCCGTCCACTCTTGCCGTATTTTCGCATTCCCCCTGCGCATCCCAGCTGTCCCAAAGATGTCCGGTAAGATTTGTAATCGTCCAGTCCGCGATAATCGTATGATTCTCTCCGGTTTCAAACGCTCCGCCGTTCGTCTCTGACAACAGATTAATTTCATTGGCGGAAACAAACGAATGATCGCCTGATTTTCTGAATGCCTGACTGGTACAGCCGGACATATCCGTTCCTTCAATATTTAATTGATCGGACCCCGCTTCTTTGCTGGATATCAATATGCCGTCCGCTGAAATTAATCCTTCGTGATCTGTCTGTAAAGACGCCGTATAATATAATACATAACCGTCACAGTAAATGTCCGATACGGAAATCGTTACGCCTTCGTCTTCGGCTGACAAAATATATTCTTCCGGATTCGCCTGCTTTGCAAGCTCCTCTTCCGCTTCTATGGAGTTTTCCCCGATTTTAGAATAGACTGCCGTTTTTTCTTCTTCATTTTTCTCACCTTTTACACTGTCAATTAATTTTCCAAACGTTCCGCTGAAAAGATTTTCTGCAATCCTCCGTATTCATCGATGACAAACATGAGGGCTTTTTCATTACGCAGCTTTAACTGCTGTATATAATTGTATTTTCCAATCCTCATACATGATCCTCTTTTCCAAACCTGCGCGCCGGTCTGTTTCAAAGTAATTTTGTAACTACACTTATTATTACGCATTTAAATATAGATTTCTATCAATTTTTCAGTCAAACAATATTTCATCTACCGTAACAAAAACAAATCCTTCTTTCTTTAATGTGTCTATAATGCGAAATGCGGCATTTACGGAGGATTCCGATGCATCATGAAGAAGAATAATATCATTTTCTTCGACTTCTTTTAATACCTTCTGCACAACGGCGTCCGTATTATCTGTCTTCCAGTCCAAAGGATCTACATTCCAGAGCACTTCAATCATTGTCGTCTTGTAATCCAGATTGCTCTTCCAACATCCAAACGGAGGCCGGATATATTCCGGAAACTCACCCGTCACCTGATAGATTGCCTCATTTGTCTTATCCACCTGCACCATTGCCGCTTCATCGCTTAAACTGCTTAAATTCACATGTTCATACGAATGATTGCCAATCAAATGTCCGTCTTCATGCATTTTCTTCACAATTTCCGGCGACTTCTCCACCTGATGTCCCAACAAAAAGAACGTGGCCTGTACACCACGTTCTTTTAATCCCTCTAAAAGGCCTTCCGTATATTTTGCGTTTGGACCGTCGTCAAACGTCAAAGCCACCTTTTTCTCTGCCAAATCCTGCATGCTGACATCGGATTCTTTCATCATCGGCTGCGTAATGCCGCTTTGTTCCATACCGCCGGTTATGGCAAGCACTTTACTTTCCGCCATTGTCCCTGCCGCTATGCAAAGCAGCAGCATATCCACTCCCAAAAAAATATTTCGTAATTTTTTCATTTTGTCACTGCCATAAATTTTCTTATTGATACTATATGCGGCAGTTTTGGGAAAAATCCACCGTTTTATCTTTTTACTCTGGCCGTAAGCTTCTCGTCTTTTACGTCAATCCATATCGTATCGCCGCCGCTTACTTCATCCGCTAAAATCAGTTTGGCGGAAAGCGTCTCCACATGCTTTTGCAAAAACCGCTTTAACGGCCTTGCCCCAAACACCGGATCGTAACCATGGTCTGCGACGTATCGTTTTGCTTCGTCGGACAGCTCTACTTTAATATCCCGGTCTTTTAATCGCCTGTTTAATTCCTCTAACAGAAGCTGAATGATATTTGCGATATTCTCTTTGCCGAGCGGCTGAAACAGAATAATTTCATCCAGCCGGTTTAAAAATTCCGGACGGAAATTCCGCCTTAATTCTTCCATAACGGCCCGCTCGACTTCCGGCGCAATGCTGCCGTCCGCCGCAATGTGTTCTAAAAGATGCGCAGAACCAAGGTTCGACGTCATAATAATAATCGTATTTTTAAAATCAACGGTACGCCCCTGGGAATCTGTAATCCTGCCGTCGTCTAAAACCTGAAGCAGCACGTTAAATACGTCCGGATGCGCTTTTTCCACTTCATCAAACAACACGACGGAATAGGGCTTCCTGCGGACGGCTTCGGTCAGCTGGCCGCCCTCGTCGTAGCCGACGTATCCGGGAGGGGCTCCAATCAGGCGGGAAACGGAATATTTCTCCATGTATTCCGACATATCCAGGCGCACCATATTTCCCTCATCGTCAAACAGACTTTCGGCAAGCGCTTTCGCAAGCTCTGTTTTGCCGACCCCGGTCGGCCCTAAAAACAGAAACGAACCGATTGGCTTTGTCGGATCTTTGATGCCGGCTTTGGAACGGATAATAGCTTCCGTCACTTTTGTTACGCCGTCGTCCTGGCCCACGACTCTTTTATGCAGTTCTTCATCCAGATGAAGCGTCTTATTCCGCTCGCTTTCGGTTAGTTTTGCAACCGGAATCCCCGTCCAGCGGGAAATGATTTTTGCAATTTCTTCTTCGCTGACAATTTCATGCACCAGGGAAAGCTCTTCGCTTTTTGCCTTAGACTCTTCTAACTCCAACTGCTTTTGCACCTCGGGCAGTTTGCCGTACTGCAGTTCCGCAGCCTTTTCCAGATCGTAATTTTGCTGCGCCTGTTTGATTTCATTTTTTAGGTTTTCCAGATCTTCTCTTAATTTCTGCACGTGTTCTACAGATTTTTTCTCATTGTCCCACTGTGCTTTTTTTGCGGAAAATTCATCCCGAAATTCCGCCAGCTCTTTTTGCAGGGCCAAAAGACGTTCTTTGCTTAAACGGTCTTCTTCTTTTTTCAGAGCCGTCTCTTCTATTTCAAGCTGCATAATGCGCCGGTTTAATTCATCCAGCTCCGTCGGCATGGAGTCGAGTTCCGTCTTAATCAGGGCACAGGCTTCATCTACCAGATCAATTGCTTTATCCGGCAGAAAACGGTCGGAGATATAGCGGTTTGACAATACCGCGGCCGAAACAAGCGACGCGTCCGCAATTTTTACGCCGTGGAATACTTCGTAGCGCTCTTTTAAGCCGCGCAAAATGGAAATGGTATCTTCCACCGTCGGTTCGTCCACCAGAACGGGCTGGAATCTCCGCTCTAAGGCAGCATCTTTTTCAATGTACTGACGATATTCGTCTAACGTCGTTGCGCCAATGCAGTGCAACTCGCCCCTGGCCAGCATTGGCTTTAGCATATTTCCGGCGTCCATTGCCCCATCCGTCTTTCCGGCCCCGACAATCGTATGCAGCTCATCGATAAATAAAATGATCTGCCCGTCGGACTTTTTGACTTCATCCAGAACGGCTTTTAAGCGTTCCTCAAATTCGCCGCGGTATTTCGCCCCGGCCAAAAGGGCTCCCATATCAAGCGCAAACAATTTTTTATCTTTTAGTCCCTCCGGCACGTCGCCCCGTACGATTCGCTGCGCAAGGCCCTCCACGACGGCGGTTTTGCCAACGCCCGGCTCGCCAATCAAAACGGGATTATTTTTTGTTTTTCTCGAAAGAATACGAATGACGTTTCTGATTTCGGAATCTCGTCCAATCACAGGATCCAGTTTCTGATTTTTGGCACGTTCCACCAGATCATAGGCGTACTTCTCAAGCGTATCATACGTAGCTTCCGGATTGTCCGACGTTACGCGCTGGTTGCCTCTGACCGTGGAAAGCGCTTTTAGAAACCGCTCTCTTGTAATGCCGTATTCTTTGAAAATTTCTTTTAACGCCGGATTTGGATATTTTAGTGTAGATAAAAAGAGATGCTCTACCGATACGTATTCATCTCCCATCTGCTTCGCTTCGTCCTCCGCGCTGATTAAGACTTTATTTAACGCCTGGCCAATGTAAACCTGTCCGCCGGATACTTTGACCCGCTTTTCCAAATGGCGGATGGCGTTATCCATAAAATGTTCCGTATTGATTTCCATTTTTTCAATCATTTTCCGGATTAAGCCGTCCGGCTGACGTAACAGCGCCACAAGCAGATGCTCCTGCTCAATTTCCTGATTGCCGTATTCGTATGCAAGCTTCTCGCAATCGTTAATCGCTTCTATTGATTTTTGCGTGAATTTTTGTATATTCATGGTAACACCTCCTGATATATCTGTGCATATTCTGCGCTTTGCAGGTGAGAATATGCAGATTTGATTTTGTTTCTTCTCTTGCAATATAACACCTGTTGTTAGCAGTGTCAATAGGTGAGTGCTAAAATTGTGTGAAAATTTTATGAAGCGCTGATTCTATGCGGTTTCGGGACTGTCCCAAAGAAAAGAAGAATCCCCAAACTGTGCTGCAACACGATTTGGGGATTCATTTTTTGTCCGCATGGACTTGTGATTTCTTTTTGCCTATTGGCATTATAGCATATGCAAAAACTTTTTTCAATCTGAAATTTATCCTTATCTGGTATCAATCAAATCCGCATATGTAACATACATTGCATCGCCCTCCTTTCTTCCGTCTGGAGGGCTATTTTGAACCCTCCAAATAAAAAAGAGGGGTAAAGCCGCCTTTGGCTTTATGTTTTCCCATATCGGGATTATAGCATATCTACCCTTTTTGTAACTTTTCTTGATTTCCTGTTTTTTATGCCGTTATGCAACATAAGAAATACTATTTTACCTTGAATTTCTTTCCTTTTGTCCAGTCATACTTCATGCCAATCCTGTAAGTTCCTTTTTTCAGTTTCATATTTACCAGCTTACCGTTCCTGTATTGCCGCGGTGTAATCGTAATTGTCTTACTGCCTTTTGTCATACAGGCAAGCCCCGAGATATACATGCCTTTTTCAGGAATAATTGTAATTGGAAAATAAACTTTATTCTTTGCCGCGGAAATGTTTTTCTTCTCCAAAGTACTGTAAATAGCATAATACATTTTCATAGAAAGAAACTGCTCTGTCGTAGGCGCTTTCTTTAATTTAACTGTCACTGTTTTAGCCCTTGCTTTCACAGAACGAATTTTAAGTACTTTGGCAGATGTCGTTGTTAAAGGCGAATTCTTTTCAGCATATACTGATAACATCGCCGAAAAGGTATTGAATCGTCCTGTCTGGGGCACTACTAATACGCCGACCCCATTCGACCCTGTAGATAAACTTTCCGATGAAACTTCATCGCGCACTGCCTGATAAGCTTTCAATTTCTTAATCAGATCAAACCCATTACTCGCAGTAACTTTAGAAGGTATCGCTTTGTCTATTATATCTGCTGCTTCTGCCAGCTTCGCATCTGATGCTTTATGCTTAAGACTGCCCTTTTTCTCCACACGCAGATCAAAAGTCGTCGTACATGTTTTATACTTTACCTTCACCATTGAAGAACCTTCAGATTTTGTCTTTAAAAGACCTTTACCATTTACTTCTGCAACACTCTTCTGACTGCTGCTGTAGCTTGCTTTTAACATAGATGCCGTACCAAGCAGATGGGTGTAATATTTGTCATTTGAATATAACTGTACATAATCTCCGATATAAAACTCCTGCCCTTCTTCTACCCATATAATCGGCGGCTTACCGCCCATCGCACTCGTAAATAAGCCAGCCAGAGCAATCGCAGAATACCTGTTGCCCGCCTGGACTTCTACGGATGTCTTGGGAAGTACAGATAAAATTGATGGCAGTATAAATAAAATACATAAAAACACTGCCAGACGTTTTTTCATATTTTCCATATACGTAATCTCCTTTAAATATTATAATTGTTCTGTAAAATATCGTTCCCAGCTAAAATATTCCTTACTTTCAATATAATTTCCGGATATTCCAGCATATCTGAAATACCGCTGCCCTCTATTATCCCGGATTTTAAAATTAACAATTCCCTGAAAAAAAGGAAACCGGAATTACGAATGCCGTATATCTCTTCTACACTGTATGGAAGGGTAGAAATTCCCTCTCTGGTCACAGTGACATAATATTTGTCTGTCTTTTGAATCGCATCAGCAAATTCCTTGCTCACAACAAATTCGCTGCCTACATCAATAAAAACAATGCTGTCTTTCCCGTCGCGCTGTCTCCACGGATTATAGTAATATTTCTTTTAATTTCAAAGTCGTACCAAATACGTTTGTTCTGTACGCTAACTCTATACGTTCCTCTCATGCGCTGTACCTCTTATACATACAGTCCGGCAATCGGGACAAGCTCCTTCATGCTATGGACAACCTGATTTGTATTCATGATACAAATGTCAAACTGATTTTTTCTTTCATAATTTGTTTTCCCCCTGCTTCTTTCTTATTTTTTCTTTCTTATTTTTTCACCTTTACGGTCTCTGTCTTGCTCCAGTCTCCCTGGATTTTCCCGCCGCCCGCCTTCGCGTAGGCGCAGACGCGCACGTAGTACTTCTTCCCGCCCTTCAGCTTCTTCATGGTTTTCGAAAGCATCTTGTTCGTGCTGACCGTCGTCTGCTTCTTGTTCTTCTTAAATTTCTTGTCCGTCGCGCACTGGACGACGTAGCCCGAGGCCTCCTTGCTTCTCTTCCATTTAACTTCTGCGGTTTTTTTCTTCTTGGATTTCACAGAGGCCAACGCCGCCTTTCTCGGCCTTACGGTCAGTAAGACCGTCTTCTGCGCCGCCTTGTATCCCGCCGTCTCCGCCGCCGAGATCGTAATACTCGTCACGCCGCAGCCTTTGACCGTCACCTTACCCGAAGCGTCTATGACTGCTACCTTTTGATCGGACGACGCATAGGAAAGCGGGGCTCCGGCCGAGGACTTTGCGCCGAGCGAGAACGGCTTCGCACCGTAGGTCTTCTCCATGTTCTTCGCCTCGACAGACTGGACGGATTTTTCCTGCGTAACAGAATCTCCCGACCCGCCATTATTCGGGCCGTCCGACGGCCCGGAGGAAAGAAAGTGAATCTTATCCGAGGATAGGCCATGAAACCAGCCAAACTCAATTTTGTTCCACTGTTCCTCGCTCCCCGCATAATATACGTCTTTCAATTTGTCGCATTCAACAAAAGCATATAACCCGATACGGACCAATTCTGCAGGAAGCGCAATGTTTGTCAAGCCGACGCAATGGGAAAATGCAGAAGATCCAATTTCGGTCACGCCGGCCGGAATCAAAATGCTCTCCAAGCTGCCGCACTCTCGAAACGTATTGTTCTCAATGCTTGTCACGCCGACCGGGATCTTGATACTTATAAGGCTGCTGCAACCGGAAAACGCTCCCTCTCCGATCTCGGTCACGCCGGCCGGAATCTGGATACTTATAAGGCCGCTGCAACCGGAAAACGCTCTGTCCCCGATCTTGGTCACGCCAGCCGGGATCTCGATACTTATAAGGCCATCGCAACCAGAAAACGCACCAGTCCCGATGCCCGTGACGCCCGCTTTTATATGAATGTCGTTTTTTCCGCCGGGCCAGCAGATCAGCTCTGTTTCCTCCTTATTGTACAGCGCGCCGTCGATCGACACATAATGCGCATTATCTTGATCTACCAGAATTTCCTTCAGGCTGCTGCAACCGGAAAACGCTCCCTCTCCGATCTCGGTCACGCTGGCCGAAATCTCGACACTTGCAAGGCTGTCGCAACCGGAAAACGCTCCCTCTCCGATCTCGGTCACGCTGGCCGAAATCTCGACA
>CAJUJL010000010.1:71623-74749 GCA_910586725.1 uncultured Lachnospiraceae bacterium
CTTGCAAGGCTGTCGCAGTCCATAAATGCACCACTTCCGATACTGACAAGCCCTTCCGGAAGTGTGACGCTCCGCAAATCGCTATTGTCCAAAAACGCATACTCCCCGATTCTCGTTACCTGCTTCCCTGCAATACTGTCCGGAATCACCAGATCCGTCCGGCTTCCTCCATATCCCGTAATAACCGCCCCCTCGGCTTCCAAGTCATACAAAATGCCATCGTCCGACTCCTCTGCCCGCGCAGGTTCCATTCCCGCCGGACTTACCGCAGTCCCGACTGCCAGCGCGCACGCCAGCAAAATTGCAATCATTTTTTTCTTCATCTTTTTCAATCTCCTTTCAAACCAGGCATCTCTCTCTATCCTCAAAGACTTCTCCCGCATTGTTCAATGCCGCGCGGGCCTGTTCCAAAAAAGGGCGCAAAAAATCCACCCCGGCTCTTTCGGGCATGTCCCTGGCCCAGAAACCGCGATGGCAATGCAAAAGCTTCTTTTCTCGTCTGATCCCACAATAAAATAAAACGGGGTTATGATTTATACCCCCCCCCGAGTATTTTTCGGTCTTCAGACTTCCACTCGAAGTGCGACGCAACTCTCTTTTCCATGTTTTCCCCTCCTCTCTTCTTGTCCTGTACGCCCATCCTTCCTGGAAAGGCAGATCTTTTCAAAGACTTTTTTACAGTATAATTCATTTTCTCCGTTTTGACAAGACTCATATGCCGCCGGGATTTCTAATTCTTTCCTGATTATGAACAGGATTTCAGTTAAAATAACTATTACCAGAGTTTCCAGATTGCAATTGGCCGATCCACCTACCTGTCGCCGCTTCTCAAGGACGCATTCATCATTTTTCCTTGCTTTTTCTTGAACCGCGCTGTTTTCCATGTGCTAAGTCGCAGAGAACTACGTGCTTTCACCTGTTAGAGATATAAGATACGAACCATTTCTGCCCTATGCGCCACTATCTGATTACAATGTGTTTCATATATTGGGAATCAGTGCAAAGGATGTTATTATGTGCCGTTTTTTGGCAGATTTATTAAATCCTGAAGGACAGCATGGGAAGTCAAAATTTATGCCGGAGAACAGAAGGGGCAATGCTGCGACTATTATCAATATGCGAAAAATTCTCGTCTTGTCTATCTGACAAGGTTTGGAAGCTCCCCCTCCGAATACAGCCGGAAAGAGAAATAGCGTGACATCCTCCTAAATTGCTTTGCGCTGCATTGAACCTTATATTTGTTTTGGGCAGGAAAACCTGCTAACAAAAGTCAAGACTTTTTAGCAGGTTTTTAAATAAATTTTTGGTATGAATTTTTCCCACGACGATTAGACCGGTGGAAAATCCGGTCTGCCTTGTCCTCTGTTTTAGTTCTTTTTACTTCTGGTATACTTCCATCACACGCGCATAATAAATCCTAAGGAATTTATTTAATCCCGCTATTTTTGCTGCACGTTTTGACTTTCCTTCTTTTTCTTTCTTCAAAATAAATTTATATACTGCCGCATCTTCTGGTTCTTTATGGGTTTTTAGGCATCTCATCACTTCATATCCGATCTTACGCAGACTGGAAGATCCTCTCTTGGATATTTTTCTCTCTGTTCCAATGAACTGCCCTGATTGATATGGCGGAGCGTCGATTCCTGCGTGGGCTATCAAGGCTTTTCCACTATGGAATCTTCTTACATCCCCAATCTCCGCGATCAATTTAGGCGCAAGGACATTTCCAACACCTCCCATTGCCCTGACAACCGGATATTCCGGCAGACTCTTGGCTAATGCCTGCATCTGTGTTAGAATAGTCATCAGAGTGTTATCGACTTCTCGTAACACCCGTACTGCCTCCTGTACCAGCATTTTGGTCGATGGGGTATCGGAGGGTACTGTGGGGATGCCTTCTTTTGCCAGCGCATAGATCTTGACGGCTTTATCCTGGCTCTGATGGTATCCCTTCTCTTTTGCCCATTTTAGATAGCTCTCTATAAACTGTTCCTCCGATTTCTTCGTGATATTGTCATAATGCCAGTATTCTTCCGCAAAATCCCCCAGCTTATCTTTCCCATTTGTTTCATTCCAGCCTTTCAGCAGCGTTTTGATCCCAGGCATCGTATAGTCCAAAAGATGGGTCAGTTCCAACACGCTTTCCACACGCATCCGCATATAATGGCGGTACTGCCGTCCTAAAAGCTTCAGCTCTGCGTAGATGCTTTCTTCCGCTTCATATTCTCTCAGCCGATACCAATGGTCAATCCCATAGTTAGAGATCGTAACAGCATCCTGCTTATCTGTTTTCACACGCCTCAGTCCCTGGCAACGGCATTCCTTCATTTCAAATGGATTGACCACTGCCACAAACAGCCCTTTTACTTTCAGATAGCATAATACAGGCAGATGGTAGATCCCGGTGGCTTCCATAACTACACGAACATCATCATTCAAACGCAGCAGCATAGAAGTCAATTCGGATAATTCTTTCTCTGTATGACAGACTTCAAAAGGCCTGCTCACGATCTCACCATACGGCTTCAGGATACATATGGTACTTTTTTCTTTTGATACATCAATTCCTACACTTATCATCTGTAACCTCCGTTATGAAGTGACTTTTGTCAAGAGGTAAAATTAAATACAACAAACTTTTTCTCTGACAAAACCCACATTTGTTTTCGGAAGATATCTTGGAGAAGCCCTCTGATTAACAGTTCCCGGCATTTGGCCACTCCGTTATTCGTGGATTGGTTACCTCAGGTCAATGGTCCGCCGTGGGTTCTGCTGTCCAATTGCGTGGATCAATGTATTCCTACACTGCCGACATGGAGGTACCGCAGATAACCCGAACCTTGAAATCCCAAAAGGCTTCTTCAAGATATCTTCCCTGTTGCTTTGTTGTTGTCATTTTTTGCTGCTGCGGATTACGCAGTTTTTCCTGCTTAATCCGCTTGTCTGCCATCTATCGGAGTGACAGCTGGCTGTCAAGGGCTGCGCAGCAGTTTATTTACCCTTGACGGGCGGATGGCATTCTGATATCAAGCCGTGCCGATGTTGTCTGTCATCATGCCCCATATGAAGCAGGTGTTATTCGTAACTTTACCCACTCCTAATTACCGGTAAATTCTTCAAATTAAA
>CAJUJL010000011.1:0-62411 GCA_910586725.1 uncultured Lachnospiraceae bacterium
TAGGCATTGATATCCTTGCAAAAAAAGTGTCAACCAATATTGACAATATCATTTTAATGAAAGCTTTTATGGAGAAGGATTTTCAGTTGAGTAAAAGGTTAGTGCATGTGTGGGGGATTCCCCTTATGCAAGTCAATTTTCGCAGGTGTTCCGTAGGAAAAAATCTGTGAAAATTCTGCCTGTGTCATGACACAGGCAGCGCTTGTTATTCTTATTAAGAAGTCGGGATAACTCTTTAATAAGTATATTACTTATGGTTGTCATTATAATGGCTGCGGCGCTTCTTATTTTTGCTGGCAGCCGCAAAGATGGAATGACAAAAAAGCAAAGGGTTATGATGATTCGGATTTTACTCAGTGCCGGAATCTTGCTGGCGCTCCAGTTTATTTCCGCAGAGATGTTCGATACAGTCTGCGGGTATTTATTCCCGTCTGCCGGAAGATGGCTTCGTTTTGCGTGCTATTTGATTAATTACCTGATTATCGGATATGACATTTTAAGGAAAGCTATAAAGGGTATTTGATGAGAGCTTTCTGATGGCTGTGGCTACGATTGGGGCAATGGCGCTGGCTATTTATGAAAATGGAGAATATCTGGAAGCCATTGCTGTTTTATCAGATTGGGGAGTGGTTTCAGGGATATGCGGTTGGTAAGAGCCGCCGGAATATCAGCAACCTGATGGACATTCGTCCTGATTATGCAAATGTTGAGAGAAATGGAAAATTAGAGCAGATTGATCCGGATGAAGCAGGGATTGGCAGCGTGATTGTTGTTCAGCCGGGAGAGAAAGCGCCGATTGACGGGATTATCGCCTGTGGCGCTTCCAGTCTGAATACCAGTGCATTGACCGGGGAAAGTCTGTCGAGCGAGGCAAAAGTAGGTGATGAAGTAATCAGCGGCTGTATCAGTATGACAGGAGTATTGAAGATACAGACAACAAAAGAGTTTGGAGAATCTACGGTTTCTAAGATTTTGGATTTGGTGGAAAATGCAAGTTCCCGCAAATCAAAATCAGAGGATTTTATCTCGAAGTTTGCAAAAATCTATACTCCGGCTGTCTGCTATGCAGCATTGGCGCTGGCATTCCTTCCTCCTGTTGTCCGTATGCTTTTTATGGGGCTGTCTGCCGATTGGGGAGTTTGGATTTACCGGGCATTGATATTCCTTGTTATCAGTATTCCTTTAATTAGGAGCTGTGGGCATTGCGAATATGTATCTGGCGATTTTTGCAGATGTAGGTGTTATGATTCTTGCTGTGCTGAACGCAATCCGTTGTCTGTTTGTGAAAAAACTGTAAGGAAGGAGGGGTTCCTTTGGCGGAATATCAGGTCGGTCAAATTTATGAAGGACTGAAAGAAAGCGATTTGTACATTCTTATGGATTTTTTTAAGATGCTTGGGAACCCTACCCGTATTCGTATCCTGTTTCTTTTAATGGAACAGGATGCGAATGTCGGTGATCTGGCGGAGCAGCTTGGGATTACGCAGTCTGCGGTATCGCATCATGTGGACGTGCGTCCTTTTAGGTAGGAAAAAGTTACACAGCTGATACTGTTTATGTGTACGATGATTATACGTTGGAAGATAATGGATATTTGAAAGACATGAAAGGTTGAGCAACCAATATGGAAATCAGAGAATGGACAAAGTCGGAATATGGTCTCAAGGTATCATTCTTGTATGTGGCACAGATAAAAGACAAATGCGGTATTGAGAAGCGTCTGATTTATAACGTGGGTGATAATAAAAGCTGTGTGCCGAAATGTCCGTCGGAGAAAGAAAAAGCGATTATGGCGGCGTTTCGGCATTTTAATATGATTTGAGACAGCGGGTATGGTCATATAAGTAAGGAGAACTTTATGAATATGCATGATAAAATGGCAAAGGAATTATTTGACAATAAGTCTTTAAAAGCATTATCTTATCTAATTGAGCATGGAAGAGAATTAGAATTTGAATATGACAAAAAAAGATGTTTCCTTAGTAAAGATAATTCGAGCGGATTTGTATCTATATGGGTTGAGAAGAAGGAACAGTATTTTAACAGTATGGAACAATTGATAGAAAAAGCGGAAATTAATAATGTTTCCTTTGAAGAAATTTGGAAGGAAAGTGAGTTAAATATTCTCTATTAAAACATATAGGAATCAAAAAAGGCAAAGAAGTGAATAATCAGGATAATAGGAATCTTTCACTGCAAATTTACTGCTTATGCCCTAACAGACGGATTGTCCGATTTTAAATTGGCAATTCATTTTTTCTTTTTTCACAATATAAATTAAACAGCCAGCTGCTTTTTAAAAGGAGTACAGGCAGATAACAGGCAGCAAAATATAAGTAAAAATTTCCCTGAAAAAATCTAAATAAAATATGTAATTTTATTTCGTAATTTTGCGCGTAGTGTGTTATGATAAAAACGGAGTAGCGCAAAGGGATTTTAATACGAGTTTTTTTGCAGGATATTCTGAATTTAAAGAAGGGAATATGAAATTAGAAAATGACGAACAGAAAAAGTATTTTAAAAGTGTGGAAAAGAACAATCAGTCTGACGACGGCATCTGTGGTGTTTGCGGCAATGCTTCCGGTATCTGCACAGCCGGTATTTGCTGACGAGCTGGATCAGGTGAAAAAAGCAGCCAACAGGACAAATGAAAAACTAATCAAGGCAGGAAGTCTTTGCGCTACGGATGAAACAATGACAATTGCGCAGCCGTTTCCGACATGGACGGGAGGAAGTTATAATTTTCGCATACCATGTCTGATTTCTATGGAAAGAGGCAATTATAAAGGAAACCTCGTGGTGGCTGCGGACGCAAGGTATTCGACGCCGGGAGACGGAGGCGGCCTTGACACCATCGCATCCGTATCGGAGGATATGGGGAAGACATGGAGTTACAGTTACCCGATCTGGTTTCCCGACAGTGAAGGATATGCCAGTAAAAATGCGACAACGGTAATTGATCCTGCATTGGTAGAGGGACCGGACGGCACGGTTTATTGTATGGCAGACGTCAATCCATCGGGAATTACTACGCATTATGGCGGTATTCCGGAAGGAAACGGATATGTGGAGATAGATGGGAAAGAGTATCTTGCGCTGACAGACAATCATTCCAAGGCAGGCGGGAATCCCGAGACAAACGCAGCGGACTATGCCTACTATGTGGGAGATTTTGACAAAGGATACGCTCCGGTCTTGAATCGTTCGGACGGCTCTGCCACAGACTGGCGGGTAGACGAATGGTATAACATCGAAAAAAAGGTGGACGGAGAGTTTCAGCCGATTCTGCAAAAACAGGTAAACACGGATCAGGATATTCAGCAGAATGTCCTTTACAAAGATTCCGAGCTTCATGTATACAATATTGGATATATTTGGGTGGTAGAATCCAAAGACGGCGGGAAAAGCTGGGTAAATCCCAGAATTATCAATGACCAGATTAAAGCCAAAACAGGAGAGAACGCAATTTTAGTATCTCCGGGTAAGGGGATCACTACAACGAAAGATGTGATTACCGTGCCTTTCTACAGTCAGTATGGGGGCCAGGAAAAAGCCAGCTTTATCTATTCCAAAGACAACGGAGAGACATGGAAACGCACCAATACCGTAAATCATCTGCCGGCAGCAGGAAAGTCGTCTGAAAGTGAAATGGTGGAACTTTCGGACGGAACGCTGCGCATGTTTTCCAGAACGGCGAAAAACGCCTTGAATAAGATTTGCTATACGGATGTTATCGAGACGGAAGACGGAGAATATGAAATGGGCGACATGGTGAGCACGGACGCTGCGGCATGGAGTGATTGTAACGTATCTGCAATCCGTTATTCAAAACAGGCGGACGGAAAAGACCTTGTGCTGGTTTCCTGTCCGAGCGGGGGCAACCGCAGACTGGGTAAAATTTATGCTTTTCTTGTAAACAATGATGCGGAAAAGACAATGGAGCTGCTGGGTACCTTTGATATTGAGGATCCGGAAGGCGGTGACGCGTTTGCGTATTCCTGCATGGCGGAACTGGAAAACGGAGAGGTCGGCATAATATGGGAACCGACCGCGTCAGGTTACATCGGGGAAAATCCATACCGGCTCCTTTATGACAGTTATCACATTCTTCAGATTGCGCCGACCGCGAAGATTGATGGCGTGACGGAAAAGCCTTCGGAACCAGACGCAAAGAAGATTGTACTGGAAAAAGGCGCAAGCCATATGATCAAGGGGAATGAAGCGTCTGTGGAAGATGAAGCGGACGCAATAAGGACGGATGCCATAGACCGTTATTTCCTGTGCGACGATAAAACCAGTAAGGAAGCCAACCAAACGGCTGCTTTGGAAAACGCCCTTATGACCTTTACAAGAGGAAAGAGTGACGATTCCTGGCAGATTAAAAACGAATTTATCAATCATTATCTGACAAATTCAGATAATTTCCAGATATATTATTTCAATCCTGTTCCGGAAGATATGACAGTCGAAGAAGGATCGGATGATGGCGGAACCGTTTTCCGCATCAAAAATAAAAAATCCGGCAGTTATGTGTATTACAACGCATCTCAGACGGTTTTTGATCGAATGGCAGCATACAATGCAAATCAGACGGACGGCACATATGATTTTGTTCTTCTGACAAAGAAAGAAACGGTTTCAGACGACGATATAATTCCGGGATATGAGCGCGTATCCGAAATTGTGCCGGATGAGCAGTATCTGCTTGTCTGTGTATATGAAGGAAACACGACTGTGCTTTATCCCTATGCGGAAGACTGCGCAAGCTGGGCCGGCGCCGGCTCTATTTGGAACAGTTCCAGGCGAAAGAGGGCCAAATTCTATTTAAAAGATGTTTCGAAAGTGAAATATCAGATGATCACGGGGCTTGTGCCGGATAAAACGGCTGAAGTTACCGTAGACGGAGAGCGTTATCAGATTCAGGTAGAAAATCCTGTGTCGGCGCAAGCCGTGCAGACAATCTTTTTAAACGCGCAAAAAGAGGCTGCGGATTACCGGGAGATGGAGAAAGGCGATTATTCCAGCGAGACATGGAATGCTTTGCAGAGCGTATGCAGAGAAATACTAAGAGCGGAAAATACCTCTGTTTCAAACAAAAAAGAGTTGATTGAAAAATTAAATCTGGCCAAAAAAAGCCTGATACTGTTAGACCGGGCTGCGGAAGAGCAAAAGGCAAAAGAGGGAATCCAAAAAGCGGAGAATGACTATCAGACAGGAGCTGCAAAATATACAAAAGAGTCATTTGAAGCGTTTAAAAAGGCATACGATGCATTAAATAATGCGCTTTTGGGCACGGGAGGAAAGACAGACGTAGAGGAACTGCAGAAGTTATGTCAGGATCTTTTGCGTGCGCAGAAAGATTTGAAAGAAATACCGAATGAGGAAGATAAAACAGAACAAAAGCCGGCGATTGAAGAAGGAAAAACATATGTTGTCGGTGATTATTCTTACCGTGTAATCAGCCTGTCCAATCAGACCGTAGCCGTAAACGGCCTGTCCAATCAGTCGCTTAAGAAGATCAGCCTGGGCAAAACAGTTGTGCTTGGCGATAAAACTTACAGTATTACTGCGATTGATAACAACGCTTTCCTGAAATGTAAAAATGTAACGCAGGTTACGGTTGCGGCGAATATCGAGACGATTGGAAGCAGCGCGTTTTCCGGATGCAGTAAATTGACAAAAGTTACAATAAACAGCACGAAGTTAAAGAAAATTGGAAAGAAAGCGTTTTATAATTGCAAAAAATTAAAGAATATTACGCTGAAAACAAAGAAGCTTACAAAGATTGAAAAAGACGCTTTTAAGAAAATTCACAAAAAAGCTGCGGTAAAAGTTCCGAAAAGCAAATATAAAGCATATGTGAAGCGTTTTAAAAAGGTAAAATTCAAAAAATAACCGTCAAGGAATCGGTATGACAGCATACCGATTCTTTTTTTCTGGAAAGATTGCATATCCTGTATATTTATGTTATATTAACTTTAACACATCAAAGCTTCAAAGCTTCAAAGTGGTAAATTAAATAATTATTTACAGGGAGGTTATTATGAAACTAATTTTATTAATCGTCTATTTTGCTGTTTTAATCGGGATTGGACTTTACTGCCGCAAGCATGCGACCGATGTCAACGGCTTTGTTTTGGGAGGCCGTTCCGTGGGACCCTGGCTTACGGCGTTTGCTTATGGAACATCGTATTTCTCGGCGGTTGTGTTTGTAGGGTATGCCGGACAGTTTGGATGGAGATTTGGCGTTGCGGCGACATGGGCCGGCATCGGCAATGCTATTATCGGCTCCCTTTTGGCATGGGTTGTGTTGGGACGCAGAACGCGTATTATGACGCAGCATCTGGATTCGGCGACGATGCCGCAGTTTTTTGGCGAACGCTTTGGCAGCAAGCCGCTTAAAATCGGAGCGTCCGTAATCATTTTTATTTTTCTGATTCCGTATACGGCGTCTCTGTATAACGGGCTTTCCCGGTTGTTTGGGATGGCGTTTCACATTGATTATTCCGTCTGCATTATCCTGATGGCTGTGCTGACGGCGATTTATGTGATTGCCGGAGGATATATGGCTACGGCAATCAATGATTTTATTCAGGGGATTATTATGCTGGTTGGAATTGTGGCGGTGATTGCTGCCGTAATCAGCAGCAAAGGGGGCTTTATGGAAGCCCTTGATGGACTGGCAAAGATTTCAGATGAGGCCGTTGCGGATACGCCCGGTGTTTTTGCGTCGTTTTTTGGTCCGGATCCTTTGAACCTGTTGTTTGTTGTAATACTGACTTCACTAGGAACATGGGGACTGCCTCAGATGGTGCAGAAATTTTATGCGATTAAAGACGAAGAATCGATCAAAAAAGGCACGATTATTTCTACGCTTTTTGCGCTTGTAGTATCCGGGGGATGTTATTTCCTCGGAGGCTTCGGAAGGCTGTTCTCGGATCGGATTGATGTCGCTGCGAACGGGTACGACTCGATTATACCCACTATGCTTTCAGACCTTTCGCCAATGTTGATTTCGTTAGTTGTGATCCTTGTTTTGTCAGCTTCGATGTCGACGCTGTCATCTCTGGTAATGGCTTCAAGCTCCACACTTACAATTGACTTCTTAAAAGAGATCTTCTTTCAGAAAATGAGTGATAAAAAACAAGTGCTCTGTATGCGTTTTCTGGTTGTGGTGTTTATTGCGATTTCCTCTGTTCTGGCGTTAATTCAGTATAAAAGCTCGGTTACGTTTATTGCGCAGCTGATGGGAGTTTCATGGGGCGCGCTTGCAGGAGCCTTTTTAGCTCCGTTTATGTATGCGCTTTATTCCAAAAAAGTGACGAAAGCTTCCTGTTGGGTTTGCTTCATTTTCGGATCCGTTCTGATGATCGCCAATATTTTTGTAAAAGATTCTTTTCCGGCCATTATGCAGTCGCCGATCAACTGCGGCGCGATCGCTATGCTTGCGGGGCTTGTAATTGTGCCTGTGGTAAGCCTTATTACGCCAAAGCCGGATCGGAAACTGGTAGAGGAAGCATTTGCCTGTTATGAGGAAAAAACAGAAGTTTCCAAAAAGACAGCGTTAGGAAAGTAATAAAATATGTAATTTTGTCCATACTGATTCATATTATGTATAGAAAGAGGTATGAGACAAGATGGAAACATTACAGGAACTGTATCGGAAAATTTTAAAACAGGAAAGGAAAAAGGGCAGAAAATTACCGGAGGAATACGACGATTATCCAATTGATTGTCTGCTGGATCCCAAGAAGTATGCCCCGGTTGTTTCGGTTGGAAACTGCGACGACTGCGAGGGGGACGGCGGGTGCCAGGACAGCTGTATTTTTGACGCATTGGAAAAGATAGACGGGAAAATTTATATAGACCCAATGAAATGCACAGGCTGCGGCGCATGCGTAGATGTCTGTAAAATGGGGCATTTAATTGAAAACAAAGAAATTTACCCTGTCCTTGACGTTTTATGCGACCGTGACAAAGAAGTATATGCGTTGATTGCGCCGGCATTTACCGGACAATTCGGAGAGGAAGCGACCGTTGGACGCCTTCGTTCCGCTTTTAAAAGAATTGGGTTTCAGGGAATGGTAGAAGTGGCGGCATTTGCAGACATCCTGACATTGAAGGAGGCTCTGGAATTTGACCGCCACATATTAGCGGAAGGAGATTTTCAGCTGACAAGCTGCTGCTGTCCTGTCTGGATTTCCATGATCCGGAACATTTACCAGGATCTTGCAGGTCATGTTCCGGGGGCCGTATCGCCTATGATAGCCGCGGGAAGAGTCGTCAAGAAATTGCACCCCGATGCGGTTACGGTGTTTATCGGACCGTGCATGGCCAAAAAAAGGGAGGCCAGGGAAGCGGATATTGCGGACGCTGTGGATTACGTTCTGACATTTCAGGAAGTAAAAGAATTTTTTGAAGCGGTAAATGTAAAGCCCAAGCTTCTGGAAGAAGATGTAAGAGAGCATTCTTCAAGGGCGGGGCGCATCTATGCGAGAACCTCAGGCGTCAGCGAAGCGGTCCGCGTTACGGTAGAACAGCTGCATCCGGATAAAAAAGTAAAAGTTCGGGCAGAACAGGCGGACGGCGTCAAAGCATGCAAAGAACTGATTGAAAAAGTAAGAAAAGGAGAGACAAAGGGGAATTTCTTTGAAGGGATGGCATGCAGCGGCGGATGCGTTGGAGGGCCGAAAGCTCTGCTTGATGCAGAAACCGGAAAAGAATATGTGGATCGCTACGGGGATAAAGCCAGGTATCAGACGCCTCTGGAAAATCCGTACGTAAAAGAATTATTAGAAAAACTTGGGTTTACGGATATTATGGATTTTCTCGAAAACAGCGATTTGCTGACTCGAAAATTTGGCGGCGGCCAGGCAGTATAAACGGCGGAGGAAACAGTTTATGCGTTTTGAAATTTATACAAAAAATGTTGTCGAAAGTATTGATTTTTTAGTATATTAACTATATAGTAATATATTAGAGACGGTGTGAAAAACCGCTGAAATCAAGTACTTAGAACATTAAATCTTTTAAGGAGGAAATCAAATGTCAAGAGCAAAACAGTCAATGGACGGTAATACGGCTGCGGCACATGTTGCATATGCATTTACGGATGTTGCTGCCATTTACCCAATTACTCCTTCCAGCCCGATGGCAGATACAGTAGACCTGTGGTCTGCGGCTGGACAGGAAAATATTTTTGGAAATCAGGTAAAAGTAGTAGAGATGGAGTCAGAGGCAGGTGCAGCTGGAGCTGTTCACGGTTCTCTCGCAGCGGGGGCTTTGACAACCACGTTTACAGCATCTCAGGGTCTTTTGCTTATGATTCCGAATATGTATAAGATTGCCGGCGAGCAGCTGCCATGCGTATTTGATGTATCTGCACGTACCGTAGCAACGCAGTCTTTAAATATTTTTGGTGACCACAGTGACGTATATGCTTGTCGTCAGACCGGTTTTGCAATGTTGTGTGAGACAAATACACAGGAAGTTATGGATTTAAGCCCGGTTGCTCATCTGGCAACGATTGAAGGCAAAGTTCCGTTTATCAATTTCTTTGACGGATTCCGTACTTCCCACGAAATTCAGAAAATCGAGAAATGGGATTATGCAGATTTGAAAGAAATGTGCAATATGGAAGCAGTAAAAGCATTCCGTGATCATGCGCTCAATCCGGAGCATCCGGCTATGCGCGGCTCTCATGAAAACGGAGATGTATTCTTCCAGCACCGCGAGGCATGCAACCCGGTATATGACGCGCTGCCCGCAATCGTTGAGAAATACATGGCAAAAGTAAATGAGAAGCTTGGCACAAATTATGGATTATTCAATTACTATGGTGCAGAAGACGCAGACCGTGTTATCGTTGCGATGGGTTCCATCAATGACGTAGCGGAAGAAGTAATTGATTACCTGGTTGCAAAAGGAGATAAAGTCGGCTTAATCAAAGTTCGTCTGTATCGTCCATGGGTATCGGATGCATTCATTAAAGCGCTTCCCAAAACAGCTAAGAAAGTTGCGGTTCTTGACAGAACAAAAGAGCCGGGTTCCCTGGGAGATCCGTTGTATCTGGATGTTGCCGCAACATTGCGTGAAGCGGGACTCAATGATGTTGTCCTGACAGGAGGACGTTACGGATTAGGGTCAAAAGATACGCCTCCGTCATCCGTATTTGCCGTATACAAAGAACTGGAAAAAGACGCTCCAAAAGCGCGCTTTACAATTGGTATCGTAGACGATGTTACGAATTTAAGCCTTCCGGAAGTAAAACCTGCTCCGATTACGGCTGCAGAAGGAACGGTAGAATGCAAGTTCTGGGGTCTTGGCGGCGACGGAACGGTTGGCGCGAACAAGAACTCCACAAAAATTATCGGAGATCATACGGACAAATATATTCAGGCATATTTCCAGTATGATTCCAAGAAGACGGGCGGCGTTACCATTTCTCACTTAAGATTTGGGGACAAACCAATCAGAAGCCCATACTATATCAATCAGGCTGACTTTGTGGCATGCCATAATCCGGCATACGTGAACAAAGGATTTAAAATGGTTCAGGATGTAAAACCGGGCGGCGTATTTATGATTAACTGCCAGTGGTCTGATGATGAGTTAGAGCATCATTTAAATGCGGAAGCAAAGAAATATATCGCTGAAAACAACATTCAGTTATATACAATCAACGCAATTGACAAGGCGATTGAAATCGGCATGGGCAAACGTACCAATACGATTTTACAGTCCGCATTCTTTAAACTTGCAAATGTAATGCCGATTGACGACGCGGTAGACTTTATGAAAGCCGCTGCCAAGAAATCATATGGCAAAAAGGGCGACGCTGTTGTAGAGATGAACTACAAGGCAATTGACGCGGGCGTTGACGCCGTACATAAAGTAGATGTTCCGGATTCCTGGAAGAACCCGGCGGCAGATCCGGAGAAGAAGCCATATGTTGGACTTCCGAAGACGGTGAAGATGGTAGAAGAGCTGATGGATCCGATCTCCCTGATGGATGGCGACAGCCTTCCGGTTTCTGCGTTTGCGGAAAATCCGGATGGACAGTTTGAGCTTGGCGCAGCTGCATACGAGAAGCGCGGCACGGCCGTTACGGTTCCAACCTGGAGCGCAGAGAAATGTATTCAGTGTAACCAGTGTGCATTTGTATGTTCCCATGCAACGATCCGTCCGTTTATGTTAAGCGACGATGAGGTCAAAGCGGCTCCGGAAGGAATTAAGCTTGCGGATATGAAACCAAAAGCCGGTGAGTATAAATATACGATGAGCGTATCACCGCTGGATTGTATGGGATGCGGCGAATGTATTACGGTATGTCCGGTTGGCGCAATCGAAATGGTTCCGCAGGAATCACAGGCAAACGAGCAGCCGATCTTCGATTACTTAGTTGCAAATGTTGGCAAGAAACCTGGAATGCCGGCAGATAACACCGTAAAAGGCTCACAGTTCAATCAGCCGCTGCTTGAGTTCTCCGGTTCCTGTGCGGGATGTGCGGAAACTTCTTATGCGCGTCTGATTACACAGTTGTTTGGCGAGCATATGTACATCTCCAATGCGACCGGATGTTCTTCGATCTGGGGAGGTCCGGCAGCTACATCACCTTATACGGTAAATAAAGATTCCAAGAAGGGTCCGGCATGGGCGAACTCCTTATTCGAGGATAACGCAGAGCATGGATTCGGTATGCAGATCGGTCAGAAAGTTCTTCGTGAACAGGCGATTGCAAGCGCTGAGAAAACAGCGTCTTCCGATAAGGCAAGCGCAGAATTAAAAGCGGCGTTTGAGAAATTCATGGAAACGAAAAACGATACGAGGGCAAACGCTCCGGCAGCAGATGCGCTTGTTGCAGAGTTAGAAAAAGCAGCGGCAGCCGGATGCCCGGATGCACAGGCTGCATTAGAAAAGAAAGATTATCTTCCGAAGAAATCCGTATGGATCCTTGGTGGAGACGGATGGGCTTATGACATCGGTTTTGGCGGACTGGATCATGTGCTCGCTGCCGGAGAAGACGTAAACGTTATGGTATTTGATACGGAAATGTATTCCAATACGGGCGGCCAGGCTTCCAAAGCTTCGAACATCGGTGAGGTTTGCCAGTTCGCAGCTTCCGGAAAAGATATTGGCAAGAAGAGCCTTGCAGAAATCGCTATGAGCTACGGATACGTTTACGTGGCACAGATCGCGCTTGGCGCAAATATGGCACAGGCAATCAAAGTGATTGCAGAAGCCGAAGCTTATAACGGACCTTCTCTGATTATCGGATACGCTCCATGTGAACTTCACGGAGTAAAAGGCGGCATGAACCACTGCCAGGATGAAATGAAGAAAGCTGTTGCGGCAGGATACTGGAACCTCTTCTCGTTCAATCCGGCTTTAAAAGCAGAAGGCAAGAATCCGTTTACGCTGACATCCAAACCGGGTGACGGAACGTATCAGGATTTCTTAAACAACGAGACGCGTTACAGCCGTCTGGCAAGGTCCTTCCCGGATCGCGCGAAGAAACTTTTTGCAGAATCTGAGCAGGCTGCAAAAGATCGTTATGAGCATTTGTTAAGATTGGTTGAGCTTTACAAATAGTTTGAAAATGATATTTTTTCATATTTAAAACAAAGGCGCAGTTCATGGCAGCATGATTCTGCGCCTTTTTCATAAATAAAAGTACTTGTAATCCCATGCAAAATTCGTTAAAATAAGCATATCGGCATTGAGGAACTCCTTGGGTCTGTTGAAAAGGAGTAATGCGAATGAAGAAAAATATATGGATAAGTATTTGTCTGGCTATCGTGTTTTTGTCTGGCTGTGGCAAAGATGCGCAGACTTATTTTGAAGAGGCATCCCCGACGAGTGAAGAAGCGGATGTTTCGGAGACGACTTTTGGAGAGCATGCCGGGGACCAGGATGAGACCTGCTGCGTTTATATCTGCGGAGCAGTACAAAATCCGGGCGTCTATGAGCTTATGGCAGGAAGCCGCATCTACGAAGCAATCAATATGGCCGGAGGGCTTTTGGAACATGCCAGTGAGGACAGTATCAATCAGGCAGAAGAGCTGGTGGATGGACAGATGATAAAAATACTGACAAAGGAAGAGGCGAAAGATCAGGCGTCTGCACAGACCGAACAGAAAGAATCGGACGGCAGGGTAAATCTCAATACTGCGGACGCAGATGAGCTGATGAGTCTTCCCGGAATCGGAGAAGCCAAAGCGATGAGCATCCTTTCTTACAGAGAAGAGAGAGGAGCATTTTCTTCCATAGAGGATATAATGAATATCACAGGCATTAAAGAAGGTGTCTATTCCAAAATCAAAGATTACATAACTGTAAATTGAGGTGTTGAAATGGCAAAGAAAGTTCTCGTAGTAGATGATGAAAAATTAATTGTAAAAGGCATTCGTTTTAGTTTGGAACAGGATGGCATGGAAGTGGAATGTGCATACGATGGAGAAGAAGCGCTTCGGATGGCTTCCGACCATGAATATGATCTGATCCTGTTGGATATTATGCTGCCCAAGATGGACGGGTTTGAAGTCTGCCAGCATATTCGTGAGTTTTCCAGCGTGCCGATTGTGATGCTGACGGCTAAAGGAGACGATATGGATAAAATCCTGGGACTGGAGTACGGCGCGGACGACTATATTACCAAACCGTTTAATATCCTTGAAGTAAAAGCGAGAATCAAGGCGATTATGCGCCGCGTATCTACGGGGAAGCAAAAACAGGAAAAGACATCCGTCATCGAAAGCGGGGATCTGAAAATGGATTGTGAGAGCCGCCGCCTTTATGTGAAAGGCAAAGAGATCAATCTTACGGCAAAAGAATTTGATTTGCTGGAGCTTTTGGTTACAAATCCCAACAAAGTCTACAGCAGGGAGCGTCTGCTGAATTTAGTCTGGGGATACGAATATCCCGGAGATGTCAGAACGGTGGATGTGCATGTCAGGAGAATGCGTGAGAAGATTGAAAGCAATCCAAGCGAGCCCAAATATGTGCATACCAAATGGGGCGTAGGTTATTATTATCAGGGATAGTCGGGTGCAAAAATGTCAAAGAAAAAGTTTCGTGATTTTTTTAAAAGTCTGAAATTCCGTTTAGTATTGTTGTTTCTTGTAATCGGAATTTTGCCAATGATTGTGCTTCGAATCGGCATACTCAATTCTTACGAACAGAAGGCGGTTTCCAATCGAAGCACGGATGTTCTGAGCCAGGCAAAAATTCTGACAAATCAAATTGTATTCAATAATTATCTGAGTGATCCGGAGTCTGAAATCATCAATTCCCAGTTAGAACAGCTTTCTAATATTTACGATGGAAGAATTATGGTAATTGATGATAATTTTCATATTTTAAAAGATACGTACGGTCTGGATGAGGGAAAAACGATTGTATCGGAAGAGGTAATGCGAAGCTTTGCCGGTGAGGAAATTTCAAAATACGATTCGGAAAATTGTTATATTGAGATGACGATCCCGCTTTCCGGACCCGAGAGCAAAGAAATTATCGGCGTGCTTTTGGTCAGCGTTTCTACCGACAGCATTGTCTTAAATCAGGAATACCTGGAAAACAGCGCGTGGATTATTGAGCTTTCAAGCGTTATGGTTGTTTTGCTGGTTGCGGCTTATTTATCAAGAGCTTTGGTAAAGCCGTTTCGCAAAATGGAAAAAGAAATCGTTGAGATTCAAAATGGTTATAAAACAGAATTGAAAATCAAATCCTATACGGAGACATTGGCAATATCGGCATGTTTTAATCGGTTGTTTGGCAGAATGAAAGTGATTGATGAATCCAGGGAAGAATTTGTATCCAACGTTTCACATGAATTAAAGACGCCGCTTGCGTCTATGAAAGTGCTGGCAGATTCCATCAACGGGCAGGAAGACGTTCCGGTGGAGTTATACAAAGAATTTATGAGCGATATAGGAAATGAGATTGACCGGGAGACAAAGATTATCAATGATCTGCTGTCGTTAGTGAAGATGAGCCGGTCAGCGGCGGATTTAAATATTTCCAGTGTCAATATCAATGAACTTCTGGAGTTAATTCTGAAACGTCTGCGTCCCATTGCCCAAAAGCGGCATATAGAATTGGTTTTGGAGAGTTTTCGTCCGGTCAGCGCCGAAGTGGATGAGGTAAAACTGACGCTTGCCATTTCAAACCTGGTGGAAAACGGCATTAAGTACAATAAGCCGGAAGGATGGGTTCATGTGTCCCTGAATGCGGATCATCAGTATTTTTATATCAAGGTGGAAGATGGCGGCATTGGCATACCGGAAGAAGACCTGGAGCATATTTATGAGAGGTTTTACCGTGTGGACAAATCTCATTCCAGGGAAATCGGGGGCACAGGATTGGGTCTTGCGATCACAAGAAACGCCATACTGATGCACCGGGGAGCAATAAAAGTATTCAGTACGGAAGGAGAAGGAACTATTTTCAATGTCCGTATACCGTTGAATTACATTGCGTCTTAGGAGGATTGAATATGAAACCAATGCGTATATATCTTTTGCTGCTGCTTGTGCTCTTGTGTACAGGGGGATTGGCCGGATGCAGCGGAAGTGAAGACGAGGGCAATGCGTATATTTTTTGTCTGAATAAGGAAGGCACGAAAATCATATCGAAACCATATGATCTGGCGGCGGATGAGAAAGATACAAAGGCAGTGATAGACGAATTAATTTTACAGCTTTCAACCGATGTGGAAGATGTGGAATATAAAAATCCGATTCCATCCGACGTTGAGATTTCCAATTACGTTCTGGAAGAGAGAATGCTTACGCTGTATTTTAACAACAAATACGGCAATATGGACAAAATGGAAGAAGCGCTGGCAAGAGCGGCGATTGTGCGTACAATGATGCAGGTAAAAGGCGTGGAGTTTTTGTCCTTTTACGTGGGAGATTCTCCGTTGTCAGACCGAAACGGAAATCCGGTCGGCGTGATGACGAATGACAGTTTTGTCGAAAATCCGGGCGAGCAGATTAATTCGATTGAATCGGCCGTACTAACGCTTTATTTTGCCAATAAAAAAGGAAATAAGCTGCGCAGCGAGACACAGGAAGTGCATTACAGCAGTAATATTTCCATGGAAAAGCTGGTGATGGAGCATTTGCTGGAAGGACCGGAAAGCGGGGATTTGCAGCCGGCTATTTCAGAGGGAACAAAGCTTTTAAATGTGTCGGTGGTGGAGGGCGTATGCTACGTCAGCCTGGATGAGAATTTTATGAAACAGAATTACAATATTGAAGAACCTGTTGTCATTTATTCTATCGTCAATTCCTTATCGGAACTTTCCACGATTAATAAGGTGCAGATTTCCGTCAAGGGGGATACCAGCGGCGTATATCGTGACAGTTTTCCTCTGGATAAGCTCTACGAAAGAAATTTGGACTACGTAGCCGAATAAAGGAAAAGGAGTGAATCAAAGAAATTGAAGAAACGAAAGGTCTGCTCTTTTGCGGCGGCATTTTTGCTGGGAACGGCGGCAGCGGAATATCAAAAGATCCTGCTGTGGTGCGTTCTGGCGATTTATGTTCTGCAATGGATGCATTCCATTGGAAAAGCGGGTGGGAAACCTGCGGAACTGTTTCTGTGGACCGCGGCTTTTGCAGCCGTAGCTGTCTGCGGGGTTTATAACAGTTACCATCAGAAGGCTTTTCGGAATACATACGTTTCTCTCTTAAAAGACGGCGAAAAATGCCTGGTACAGGGAGAAATATACCGGAAAGAAGAAAAAGAACAAAATCTGTTTTATCTGAAAAACTGCAAAATGCAGTATCATCAAAAGAACTATTCCTGTAATCAAATCTTATTATATCTGAAAGCGGAAGAATACGCGGTCGGTGAAATCCTGTGCGTACAGGGAAAAATCCAAACATTTGATTTGCCCGCAAATGAGGGCGGCTATAACGAAAGAGAACATTACCAAAGCCTTGGCATAGATTTTAAACTAATCGGAACGCATGTCACGGGCGTATACGGGCAAAAAGACGCGGTTCGCGAATGGCTGTACGGCATAAAAGCGCGGTTAAAAGAAAGTTTTCAAAAAGTGATGCGCGACGCGGATGCCGGCGTGCTTATGGCAATGACGCTTGGCGATAAAAGCGGTATGGAGGGCAGCCGTAAAAATTTGTACCAGAGCGCGGGCATTAGCCATTTTTACAGTATTTCAGGATTACATATATCTCTGATTGGAATGGCTCTTTATTACGCGGTACGAAAGAGAGGGGCCGGCTATGTCTTGTCCGGAGGCATTGCCGCGGCGATCATCTTCTGGTATGGAGAATTAACCGGATTTGGAATATCCACCAAGCGTGCGGCGGGGATGTTTTTTCTGCTTCTTTACGCAAAATGCAGGGGAAGAAGTTATGACAGAATGACGGCGTTAGCCCTTATGGCTGCGGTGTTTGCCGCAGAAAATCCGGCATTGCTGCATCATGCTGGTTATCTGCTTTCATTTGGGGCGATTTGCGGCATTCTTTTGGCGGAATGGGTGACAGAAGGCCGGGAATCGGGAAATAAATTAAAAGAAGCCCTGTGCGTTAGCTTTTGCATCCAGATTACAACGATTCCGATTATGTGCGTCTTTTTTTATGAGATTTCTGTGTATTCCGCTTTTATTAATATTTTGATCGTGCCCTGTGTGGGGATTTTGCTTGGTTTGGGAATTGCAGGGGGGATTGCGGGCTGCTTTTTTGCTTCTGTGGGGGAAGTTCTGCTGTATCCATGCCGTCTTTTGTTATGGCTGTTTGATCTGGCGTGTGAAAGTTTTTTACGGCTGCCCGGCGCTTCCCTGATCACGGGAAAGATTTCATTTTCCGCTCTTTTGCTCTGGTATGGAAGCATTTTTGTGCTTGTTGCTATTTACAGAAAGCCGAAAATGCGTCTGGCGGTTCTGGTTTCTCTGCCGGTCGTATTTTTGCTGGCGCTGCAAAGGCCGGCGTCTTTGGAACTGGATATTTTGGATGTTGGGCAGGGAGATGGAATCTATCTTTCTATGGGGGAAGGCACGACGATGTTTATCGACGGTGGGAGCAGCAGCGTAAAAAAAGTGGGAACTTACCGTATTTTGCCGTTTTTAAAATATAAGGGAGCAAAAAAGATAGATTACTGGTTTGTCAGCCATTGCGATGCGGATCATATCAATGGACTGTATGAAGTTATGGAATCCGGTTATACGATAGAACATCTTGTTGTTTCAAAATATATGCCGGAAGATGACGCATGGGAGAATCTAAAGAACATGGCGGAATCGAAACGCGTTGAGATTTTAAAAATGGGAAAAGGAGATTTTTTGAGAGGGCAAAAGAATGACTGGAGCATAAAGTGTCTGTCTCTAAGGCAGCACGGCACAGAACAGGACAGAAATGCCCTCTCTTTGGCGCTTTTACTCGAAAGCGACGCATTGCGCGCATTTTTTGCCGGAGACATCGGAGAATTGCAGGAAAAGGAACTGGCCAGGGAATGGAATCTTCCAAACGTGGACCTGTATAAAGCTTCCCACCATGGCTCGGATTATTCCGGATGCAGGGAATTGTTATGCCGCATAAAGCCTAAGATCACCGTGATTTCGTGCGGTTTGAAAAACAGCTATGGACATCCCGGTAAAAAGGCGGTGGAGCGGATTCTGGAAACAGGAAGCAGCATTTATGAAACAAGGTTTTCGGGCCAGATAAAAATCAGAGGCGTTCGCCTTGAAGTAGAGGAGTTTCTTGTGTTATAATGAAACAATGAAAACAATTGATGAAGATATTAAAAATAAAACGTTCAGGCGGTGTTACCTGTTTTATGGCGAAGAGGCGTATTTGAAGAAGCAGTACAAGGATAAACTCGTCTCCGCAATGATAGACAGAGAAGACCGCATGAACTTTTCCTCTTATGAAGGAAAAAATATTGTGCCTGAGAAACTGGTCGATTTGGCGGAAACACTGCCGTTTTTTTCTGAACGGCGGGTTATTTTGGTGGAAGAAAGCGGTTTTTTTAAAAGCTCCTGTGAAGTGTTGGCGGATTATCTGCAAAATGTCAATGAGAGCACATGTTTTGTGTTTGTGGAGTCGGAGGTGGATAAACGGTCAAAAACATACAAAGCTCTCAAAAAAAACGGAGCGGCGATCGAATTTACCGTTTTAGGTGAAGATATGCTTACAAGATGGGTCCTGGGCAGAATCAAAAAAGAAAACAAAAAAATCACGCAGTCTGTGCTGCAGCTTTTTTTTGGCAGAACGGGTCGCAGTATGAATACGATTGACAGAGAATTGGAAAAGCTTTTGTGCTATACGCTGAAAAAAGATACGATCGAAGCCGCAGATGTGGAAGCTGTCGTGACAGAGCAGGTTGAAAATAAAATATTTGAGATGGTGGATGCGATTGCAGGACACAATCAAAAAAGGGCTCTGGATTTGTACGATGGACTTTTGACGCTGGAAGAGCCGCCGATGCATATTTTGCTTTTGATTGTCCGGCAGTTTCGTATTTTATCGGAAGTAAAAGAACTGACCAAAATGGGATATGACCGTTTTGAAATTGCGGAAAAGATGGGTCTGAGAGAATTCGTGGTAAGAAAGAATCAGGCTTTGGCCAGGAATTTTACGATGGAACAGCTTCTTGCTCCGCTAAAAGACGCGGCGGAAACGGAAGAGGCTATAAAAACAGGACGTATGGACGGACAGATTGCAGTGGAAGTCTTTATTATGCAGTACAGCAGAAATGCAGGTTAGACATTGAGTTATGATCGGTTGGAAATAAAGGAGGAGTATCGTGTTATGAAACTGATATTTGAAAAAAGCGTATGGAAGCGCAGGATCGCCCTGGGATTATCCGCAGTTATGCTGCTGGCTATGATTCCGGCGGAATCGGTTTTTGCGGAGGAGAGGGCAGAAGCGGGGGCGCCTGTTTCGAAAACGTCCATATTAAAAGCGGGCAGCCATCCGGCGTCCGGCATGTCAAAAACCGCGGATCAGCCTTTTGCATCCGGGACGGCCGGAAGCGGGCAGTTCCGTATGCCGTCTGTGATTACGTTGGATGACGGCAGTCTGCTGGCGGCCGCAGACGCAAGGTGGAATGCGGCATCGGCTGTGGGAGGAATGGATACGATTGCATCCATTTCCGTCGATGGAGGCAATACATGGAATTACAGTTTCCCGTTTCATTTTCCGGATGCGGAAGGCTATGCCGGAGAGCATGCGGCTTCTTTTACAGATCCGGCTTTGGTGCAGGGGGCGGACGGGACGATTTACTGTTTTGCAGACGCTTTTCCCACAGGGTATTGGCCCGGAGATATAAAAAGCAATGGGGGAACAGGTTACATAACGGTGGAAGGAAGACCGCGCCTTGCCTTGACGGACAGTTGGGAAAGCTGTAATACAAAGCCTGCGGATGATGATGAGACGCTGTACGCGTATTACGTTGGCGATTTTGCGCCGGTGGAAGGATTAGAAACGCAGTATGCGCCTATTGTGCGCAGACGCGATCATGAGCCCACGCAGTACGTTGTGGATGAATGGTATAATATTTATGAAAGAAGCGGCGGAAGCTATACGGAGCTGACACAACGAAAGATACTCAATGCGGACAACGACAAAGACGATGCGTCAAATGTTCAGCAAAATGTATTTTACAGAGATTCCATGTTCCATGTATACAGAATCGGCTATACCTGGGTTATTACGTCTAAAGACGGCCGCACCTGGGAACAGCCCAAAATCATTACGGATCAGATTATGCGCGCGGAAGGGGAAGACGTGCTTTTGATCTCTTCCGGCCGCGGGCTGACTACAAAAAAACATGGCGATATTTTAATCGGAGATTATTTCTATAAGAAGGACGGCCAACAGCTGGCAGGCATGATTTATTCTTCTGATAATGGAAAAACATGGAACCGAACTAAAGAAGACGTCAGAATAACCGGCGCGGTAAGTTCCGATCATACGGCGGAAAATGAGATTGTGGAACTGAAAAACGGAAATTTACTTATGTTTTACCGGAATACAACGGGCTATCTGTGTTATGCCAATGTAATACGGGAACGTGACGGAAGCTATATCATTGGAAGCAGCGTGAAGACGGGTGCAAAATTAAACGATAGGGATGCATCAGACTGTAATATCAGCGCGGTTTCTTATTCAAGGGAGCTAAATGGCAGACAGATCATTCTGGTTTCATGCCCGTCAGGAGAAGCGCATCCTCAAAACAAACAGACAGGCTATGACGGATGTGTGAACGGAAGAATTTACGCTTTTGTGGTAGAAAACAACGGAGCGCTCAAACTTGCGGCGGATCCTTTTCCGGTGCCGGACAGTTTTGGCACGTTCCGTAATTCCTGTCTGTCAGAGCTGGATGACGGCTCAATAGGTCTTTTGTGGGAAAATGGCTCGTCTTCGGTTCGATATGACCGATTCAGTATTTTAGATATTATGCCGGATTCTAACATCAAAGGCGTAACGGTTCATGTGGACCTGGAAACAGGGGAGAGCTATGAAAGGGAATATGCGGGAACGGGAAAACCCGTAGAAACAGTCAAAGCAGATGAGAACATTGTGGCTGCGGACTTCGGGAACGGGTATTTAGTGAACGCTCCGATCTACGATCATTCGAATGCATCAACCGATCAATTTGAGGAGGCGTTTTTAAAAAGCGCAAATACGTCTCTTGCCCTTTCCGATATGGAAATGACATTTACAAAGACGAAATCCGACAGTACGGGCGATTATTGGCAGATTGGCAATCAGGACCACAGCTTATTTGTCGCCAACTGGTCAGAGAGCGGTACGCGTCTGTTCAAGGCGTCTCCGGCTGAGATGAAAGCAGAACGGATCAATGACAGCGGTCTGTTCCGGTTTTCCAACTACAATCCGGACATTCGATATTTTGTATTTTATGCGGCAAACTGGAGATTTTCCGCGCAGGGTTCCTCTTATCTGCATGAAGACGGCACAACGGAATACGATGGTGAATTTACGCTGTTTGAAAGAACAAACGACGCAAATGAAGATTCGGCGCTCAAAGGATATGCTCCTGTGCAAAAGATCAAAAGCGGAAAGAAATATCTGATTACTTATGTGTATACCGATGCGGCTGACAACAATGCCAAACGCGTAGTGGCATTATATCCGGAATCGGAACAGCCAAACCATTCGGCGCAGATGACAAAGCTGATCGGAAAAAATGTAACCGTGGAACAGGATTCCAATAAGAAATTTGTGCGTTTTACGGCGGGCGGGGAAGGAAGCGCGACAGCGGTGATCGACGGCGTTACGTATAAGATTCGCGTAACAGATCCGGATGGCCCGGGTGCAGATCAGAACTACAAAAGGATAGAACTTCGGCCGAATGAGGCTTATCTGGAAAAGACAAATCAGCCCATGACGGAACAGCCGAAAGGAACCGCTGCGGATGTTCAGGCGGTAAAGGGATTTGATATTGTGGCGCCGATACAGGCAAATGAAGCGGCTTTGGCTGCGACGGATACCAATCTGTCGGATTTTGAATTTGTCTTTACCAAATCAGACAGAGGCGTTCACAACTGGACCGTATACAATCAGAAAAATAACGTATATCTGAAAAATAAATACGGAGACGTAATGTCTGCGTCAGCGCAGGAAATCACGGTGGAGCCGGTTGTTTATAACGGATGTTCGGGAAAATACCGTGATATGAAAAATACATACTGTTTTTATTCCAATGATGAGGAATATCCGTACAGGCAGCTGATTTTCTGGGCCAAAACCTCTGGCGGAGCGGCTACGGGATTTGAAGCATACGGAGAGACCAGGGATCCAAATGATTATACGGGAGAGGCCGCGGAATACTATCGCCCCCTCATGCTTTTGAAGAAAAGCATTCCTTTCGGGGAAAATGCACAGGGCCTGTGCCTGGGCGGATACGTTCCCGCGAATGAGATCATAAGCGGAGAAAAATATTTGATTTGTTTTGTGGATGACGCGGGAATTTATCTGCTGAATCCGGGGGTAAATCCGGGCTTTGGAGCGGATTTGACGCGATACGCAGCCAACGCTTCCCAGACGGTAAAAACAGAAAACGACGAGAATTATATCAGCATTACGGCAAATAAAATCGGTTTTACATCAGCGGTGGCGGGAAATACGGAATACAGAATTTACGTCAGAGAAGAGGGAACTTTGATCAAGGAGCATTATTATCTGACGCCGGGGAACTACTGCACGATAAATTTTGATGAAGAAGTTGACTGTACCATTCCGGATTCCGACGCTCTTTATATGGAGTATAACGGCGTCAGGACAAGGAGGCTGCAAAATGTCGTTACCGGAAAGAATGCGGACTATCTGGAAAAAGCGGAATTCACATTCCATTCCATGGAGGGAGACGATCCGGCAAAATCAGATCATTATCAGGTTGTGGCAAATAAACCGGAAAATCCGTCACAAAAATACCTGGGTAAATTTGGCCAGGGAGAAGGCAGTGACGTGGAATTTTTCTCAACCGAAGCAGATCAGTGCGTGAAGGTTGAGAAGGACGTTTCCGGCGACAATAACCGGAGCGGTTTTAAAATCAGCAAAGTGCAGACGGATATGGAAAATGCTGCAGCCCTGTGTTTCCATGTTTCGGGAGACGCATCTTCCATTCCGGATCTTTCGATGCATTTTAACATGACGTCTCATGAGGTGGATGCATCCGACGATACAAAGATGACTTTATTTGAAAAAGATTCTGATCCGGATCCCGATGCAAAGGAGACGGAGCTTCCGGGGTATCGGAGAGCGGAAGAAGTCCGGGACGGCGGCGTTTATCTGATTGCATACGAATGGGCTGGAGATGAAACGCATCCGGCGGGTATATATGTGCTGAATCCGCAAAACGGGATATGGAACTCCACCAGACTGGCAGGATCGGATGATATTTATGCCAAAGTAACGCAGGTTGTGGCGAGCCCTGCGGATGCGGTTTTTGACGCGGTAAGTTTTCTTGCGGGAAACGAGCTGTATACAATTGAAATAGAAAATACCGGCCACACCGGACATAATCACATGATTCTGGGAGGAATCCGGGCAGATTGCTATGAATGCGGATTTACAGGGAATGAATATTGTCCGGAGGAAGGGAAAATTATCCGGCTTGGAAGCAAACTGGCGGCAGCCGGCCATACCTGGGATGAAGGGACGATAGCAAAGCCTCTGACAGTCAATGAAGACGGATATGCAACAGAAGACGGAGAAATGACGTTTGTCTGCGAAAAGGATCGGACGCCGGCGCATACAAAGACAGCGAAAATCTATGCATACGCTTACAACCATCTGAAAGAAACGTGTGTGTTGGCGGAAGAAGTGATGGAGAATATTGCATATCATCCGGAAGCGGCCAATAAATTAAGGGCTGCGTATCAGGAAAAGAGCACGTTACTGTCTGCCAAAGAAAGCGATAGCGCCGCATACTATGCCGCGGGAGAGTCGCTGCAGAAGGCGATAGCCGAAGCCAATAAAGAAGCGGGCTATGTGGAAACGGAAGAGGTTTTATTAAGCGAAACCGAAACGATTGAAATGTACCCGGGAGATACGAAGAGCCTTGTTGCCAGGGTTTTGCCGGAAAACGCAACCAATCAGACGTTAATATGGTCGTCCAGCAATCAGAATACGGCGTCTGTGGACGATGGAATTGTGACGGCCGTTGCAAGAGGAAGCGCTACGATAACCGTCAAATCCGGAAAAAAACAGGCTTCAGTGAGGATAACGGTAAAGAAAAAGCCAATTGTAATCAATCCCAATTGTACCTGTACAATAGATGCAATTGCCATCAGTCCGCAGAGTCCGTCAATTGCCATTGGGGTGCACGATGAGAGCGGCAGGGTTGCTTTGGCGCCAGAGGTTTCGATGGGAGGCGCATGTAAGGAAGCGGGGCATCCGCAGAATGTGAATTTTTCGTATCAGGTTAAAGACGCGGGAAGCACACAGGCAAGTGTGTCCAGCCAGGGCGTCGTGACGGCGCGGGCCCAGGGTACGGCAGTTGTCACAGTCACGGCAGTTTCCACGACGAGTGAAAGCAGCTATAGTATAGACGTTGCAATTGCGGTGGAAAAGGAGCTTGATAAAAACCAGTCAAGGAAACAGGCCATCGAAGGCCTTGAACAATCTATGCGGGAAGCAAAACCTATCTATGAGGCAAAGAAACAGAGCTATCATACGAACGGCGCCTGGGAAAAATTCGCGGCGGCCTATCAGGCGGCGGAAAGCTTTTTGGGACTGCTGGAAAGTGAAAAAGAGAGATGGAGCGCGGAAAAGATCCGGGATTTGACGACGAACTTAGTCCGCGCACAGCAGGAGCTTCCGAAAAAACCTGGCAATAACGCGGGAGGCGGCGAACCGGAATTGCCAAAAATTTTGACGGTGGGCAGAGAATATCGGGTCGACAGGGCAGTGTATGTTGCGTTATCCCAGGATACGGTGGCAGTGAAAAAGGGTTGGAATGAGAAGACTGTCCGTATTCCGGCTACGGAAGATATAGAAGGCGTAACATGCAGGGTAGCAGGAATTTACGCCGGCGCATTTAAGAATATGAGCAAGATCAGGAAAGTAATTCTTGGCCCCAATATACAGTCTGTATCCGGCAAAGCGTTTGATAAATGCCGGAATCTGGATACAGTTACAATCAGCTCGGGCGTTCGGAAACTTTCTAAAAATGCGTTCTATAACTGTGGGAAAATCAAGAAAGTGATTTTTCAGGGAACGAAGCTTCCCTCTATGAAGAATGCGTTTAACAAGACGGCGAAGAAAGTTACGGTTCAGGTCAAAAAAACGCTTAGAAACAAAAAAGCAAAGAAAAAGAGCCTGGTAAAGAAGATGAAGAACGCAGGGCTTAAAGTAAAGATAAATAATATAAAATAAAGACATGGGGGCGCAGCTTGGCAGGTTTGCGCTCCCATGTCTTTTGTATTTTTACAAAAAAAGAAATGGATTTGATGACGGTCCAAATCCATTTCATACATTTCAATATGCATGATTAAGCGATTTCGTTTACAAGTTTGGTTAAACGGGAAACTTTTCTGGCAGCGTTGTTCTTATGATAAACGCCTTTTTTTGCTGCTTTTGAAATGGTAGAAATTGCATTTGTCAGCGCAGCCTTTGCTTCCTCTTTGTTCTTTGCGTCAACGGCAGCTTCTACTTTCTTGATAGAAGTTTTAACTGCAGATTTGATTGATTTGTTTCTGGCAGTTTTGGTCGCTGTGACAAGAATTCTTTTTTTTGCAGATTTAATATTAGCCAATCCAGACACCTCCATATGTGAAAAATATAATCGTTAATTTGGATTGTGCATCGAAGCCGGACACGGACGTTTCGATGTACACATACAAATATCATTTTATGTCAGGTTTATTTATATGTCAATACATATTTTCTTCGTTTTCGCAAAAAATAATGAAAATTGCAGAAACTAAATGACGAGGGTGGTAAAGGATGTATCAGGTTCGGACGGATCTGGCTTTAGAAGCGAGAGAAAAATTTGAAAATGATAATGTGGAAGTAAAAGGAGTCAGGGTCAATAAAGAAAATCCCGGCGGGAATATGACGGTGACAAAAGTTGTGATTGAAACGGAAAACGGGGCAAAAATTATGGGAAAGCCGAGAGGGAATTATATTACGTTAGAAGCTCCGGACATGGAAGAATCGGATGAAGATTATCACAGGGAAATTTCCGGGCAGCTGGCGGAAATTTTAAAGGAGCTTATGCCGATTGAAAAGCGGGAGTTGTCGGTTCTTGTCGTAGGGCTTGGAAACCGGGAAGTGACGCCGGATGCCCTGGGGCCGCGTGTGGCGGATAATATGATGATTACCCGGCATATTATCCGGAAATTCGGCAAATATGCATTTGGCTTAAAACGGAATCACCAGATCAGCAGCATTGTGCCCGGCGTTATGGCGCAGACCGGTATGGAAACATTAGAAATCATACAAGGAGTGCTCAAAGAGACGCAGCCGGATTATGTGATTGCGGTAGACGCATTAGCGGCACGAAGCGCAAAACGGCTGAACCGTACCATACAGATAACGGATACCGGAATTTCACCGGGTTCCGGCGTAGGCAACCACAGACATGCCCTAAACCAGGAAAGCATGGGAATTCCTGTTATTGCCATAGGAATTCCTACGGTTGTAGATGCAGTCACAATCGTAAGCGATACGATGAATAATCTCGTTTCTGCGATGGAAGAGACGAGAAGGCTGGAGGAACTTGGAAAATCCATCAGCCGGCTGGAGGAAGCGGAAAAATATGAATTGATCCGGGAATTGTTATCTCCCAATTTAAACGCCATGTTTGTCACGCCAAAAGATATTGATGAATCCATCAAACGGCTCAGCTATACGATTTCGGAAGGAATCAATATGGCATTTTTTCCTGCATAATTTACTTGTCCATGCGTATATATATAAATGGCAGGAGTGTGTAAATGTGAAAATAAAATCCAATAAAATGAAAACAAAGAAGACAGCGGTTTCCTTTGCACTCATCGCAGCCATTTGTATCGGAGCTCTTTTCGGAGACTTTATTCGGGAAGATTCTCTTTTGAATATTGTGGTAAGACAGGGAAAAAACGAGCTGTACCTTTTGATGTTAAAATCTTTTGCGCCGGCGGTTTTTTATGAGGAACCGAAAAAAAAGGGTTCGGAATATGTGCTGGACGCCGTATTGGGCGCAATTCCGGTTTATGGTTATGTAACAGATGAAGCGGAATATGCCATGCAGGATGAAAGTGAGATTTCTTATGAGAGCATCATTGCCAGAGAAGCTCTCGATGAAAACTATATAGACGAAACGACAGGGGAGCTTGTGCGCGCAGAGACGCCTCAGAATACGGAAACGGAAGCAGATGTTTTGCAGCCCGAAGCGCCGGAAGAGGCCGTTGCTGCAAAAACAGACGCTCAAAACGCATCTTTTGTGCCCAGTCAGGTACCGGCAGTCAACTATTCCAAAGAAAAATTAAATGATTTTGATTACCTGATTCAAAATTTCTATGTGGTAGACAGGACGACGACAATCAACAGCAGCCAGTTAAACGCGGCAGATTTATTAAGCCGCAGCATGAAACTGACGCATGGGGCGGAAACGCCGCAGATTCTGGTCTACCATACCCATTCCCAGGAACGGTTTGCCGATTCTGTGCCGCAGGATACTGCAACTTCCATCGTGGGAGTGGGAGAATATCTGTGCGAGCTGCTCCGGGGATATGGGTTTTCTGTTATACATCATATGGGAGAATATGACGTGGAGAGCAGGGACGGGGCCTATTCGAAAGCGGGGCCTGTCATAGAACAGATTTTAAAGGAAAATCCGGGAATAGAAATCGTGATCGATTTGCACAGAGACGGCGTTGCGGAAGGAACGCATCTGGTGACGGACATACAGGGAAAACAGACGGCAAGCATTATGTTTTTTAACGGACTTAGCCGGACGACGGCAAACGGGGACATTTCTTATCTGCCGAACCCATACATACAGGATAATCTGGCGTTTTCGCTTCAGATGCAGATTGCCGCAAATGAATATTATCCCGGGTTTTCCAGGGCTATTTATTTGAAGGGCTATCGGTATAATATGCATTATTGCCCCAAAACGCTTTTGGTGGAAGCCGGGGCGCAGACAAATACGGTACAGGAGATGATGAATGCCATGGAACCGCTGGCGGATATTCTGGCAAAGGTGATTTCCCCATAATGGAGTTTTAGGAGCGGGTAAACATATTGTGCCGGCAGCGCCGTATATAAAAAACAAGTCCGACAAAATCTGCGAGAAGCCAGCCGATTGGAATTGCCCACCAGATTCCCGTTACCGAAATACCGGGGATTGCCGATAAGACGTAAGCAAGTAAAACTCTGGTTCCAAGCGAAATCACGGTTAAAATGACAGACATACCCGGTTTGGAAAGCGCCCGGTACAGGCCGTATAAAAGAAACAGGCATCCGATTCCGAAGTAAAACGCGCCTTCTATGTGCAGGTAACGGACGCCTTCTGCAATTACGGCAGTTTCCTCCGGTTGGACAAATAACCCCATCAGAGGGCGGGCAAAAATCCAGATTGCCGCGGAAACAAAAATACAAAATACCAGTGATGCAAGAAGCGCGCCTTTTAAGCCGGCGCGAATGCGGTCTTCTTTTTTTGCGCCGTAATTTTGCGCAATAAAAGTAGAAAATGCATTGCCGAAATCCTGTACCGGCATATAGGCAAACGCGTCAATTTTAACGGCCGCGGCGAAAGCGGCCATAACGATGGGGCCGAAACTGTTGACAAGCCCCTGAATCATAAGTATGCCGAGGTTCATGACGGATTGCTGGATACAGGTCAGGATTGAAAAAGCGGAAATTTGCCGGATAGAGGATCTTTGAAGAGAACGCCATTCCATCAGGCCGGCTTTTAGAACCGGATATTTTATAAGTGCGTAAACGCAGATTCCAATACCGGCAAAATACTGGGAAATGACCGTTGCCTCCGCGGCTCCGGCGATGCCCCTTGAGCGTCCGAGAACAAACCACAGATCCAGAATGATATTTAAAACAGAGGAAATTCCAAGGAACAGCAAGGGAACAAGGGAATTTCCTATGGCCCGCAGAAATGACGCAAAGTAATTGTACAGGGAAACGGCGGCAATGCCGCAGAAAATAACAGAAAGGTATTCTCTCATGCTTCCCCAGACATTAGACGGAACATGCAGAAAAGCGCGAAGCCAATCCAGACACGCAAAGGACAGCAGATTGAAACAGACGGTAAAAATGGCAATCAGCAAAAAAGACGCGGAAATGCTTTCTTTTAAATTTTCCTCATCCCGGCTTCCAAAATAGATGGAAAATACGGCGCCGCTGCCCATGCTTAAACCAAGCAGTATAGAGGTTAAAAACGTCATAAGCGTAAAAGACGATCCTACCGCAGCCAGAGCGTTTGTGCCCAGGATTTTTCCGACAATCAGAGTGTCCGCGATATTGTAGCATTGCTGCAGAAGGTTGCCCGCAATCATCGGCAGGGCAAAACAAAACATAGACCGCATAACAGGTCCTTTGGTCAGATTTTGGCTCATAGTGCAAATCTCCTTGTGGATAAATTTCTTTGGTTAAAAAACCGGCGCGGCAGTCTGCCTATACAATCACGATTTGACGCCGGCATTCATTGGGAGGAGGGAAGCCGCATTTTTGCGCCTGGACGCCGTAATACAGATCAGAAGCAAATACGTCCTGTCGGAACATGGAGAGCGCGCCGCCGTCAAGAACAGCAGCCGATTTGGAAGGCTTCGTAATAAGCGGAAGCGAAGCGCGTTTTTTGAGCGCTGGGAAAAAACGGGCCGCCTCCCGGCGAAATCCGAGCAGACGAAGGTAGGGGATATAGCCGAGTTTTTTTCCGTTTTCGTAATCGTTCTGCCGGATGTTCAGCAAAATGTGCAGCAGCAGACGGCTGATTCTTGCGTAAGTTACATCTTTTCGTTTTAAGCTTTCACAAAACGCCCTGTAATCGGTAAAATCGGAAAGGGCATGCAAGATCCGGTTGGATAGTTCAACAGATCCGTCCGCATAACCGGAAAATCCCGTTTCCCGTTCGCAGAGAAGGCGGTAAAAAAGACTTTGGGAAAAATCCTGCTCCGTTAAACATAAACGGCCGGAAGCGGCAAGATAATTCGCCACATCCCGCGGGACATAAGGAGCGATTTTTTGAACCAGGCTGTTTGTGGACAGAGACGTATTTGCAGTATCCGAGAGCAGTCGGCGAATAGCGGTAGCGGAACAGAAATTTTCCGTTAACTGCATCGCGTGGTAACCGCTGCCCTGGCGCAGAACGGGAAGCGGAATCAGCCGCGATTTTTGGCGGATGATTGCTTTGATATATTCTATGGCAAGTATATTATTTGGGGACTGAAGCAGAAAAGACAGTTCCGGTTCCGCGGAAAAATCATCCTGCCGGCTTAAGTAGGACATCATAGCTTTTTCTCTGGCGCGCGGGAAAACGATTCCCTGTTTTAAATAAAAAGCAAGCTGATCAGAATAAGCTTTTGGTTCGCAGGATAAAACTTCTGCGGCACGCGTCATCAGAGAAATGTCTGGCGTTTCACAGCCGAAGCTGATATAATCCACGCAGCCTAGCGCGTCAAGAAGCGCGATTCCCGCGGATGCAAAATATTCTGCGGAAGCCGTCGACCAGAGTACGGGCAGTTCAAATACGAAATCGGCGCCGTTTGAAAGAGCCATAGACGCACGGCTGAATTTGTCGAACGCGGCGGGGGCGCCCCGTTGCACGTAATTTCCGCTCATAACAACAATGATGCAGTCTGCGCCCGATAATTCTTTTGCTCTTTGTATCTGGTAGGCGTGTCCGTTGTGAAACGGATTATATTCTGCAATAATGCCTGTGATTTTCATAGGAAGTGTTCCTTTCAGGTAAAACAATCAGATTTCAAAGTATTTTATCATTGGAGCGGTAAGTTGGCAAGCGTTGGCATGTTTCAAAAATTATACAGAAAAATGAGGATTTATCGTTGTTTCGCATTTCAAAAAGGTTTATACTTTAGTAAATATATAAATATCATCAATAAAAAGGGGATGAAAACATGAATGTCTTAGTCATTAACTGCGGCAGTTCTTCATTAAAATATCAGGTCATTCATTCTGAAAGCGAAGAAGTGTTGGCGAAGGGAATCTGCGAGCGTATCGGAATAGACGGAAGAATCGTATATCAGCCGAAGGGTGGAGAAAAGGAAATAACGGAATCGCCTATGCCCACGCATACCGAAGCGGTGAAAATGGTGCTGGACGCATTGATTCATCCGGTGACGGGCGTTTTAAAGAGTCTGGATGAAATCGATGCGGTAGGTCACAGACTGGTGCACGGCGGTGAAAAATTCGCCGCATCTGTTTTGATTGACGAGGAAGTAATAGCGGCAGTGGAAGAATGTTCAGATCTGGCTCCACTGCACAATCCGGCCAATTTAATTGGCGTGCGCGCATGTCAGGAAGTTTTAAAGGGCGTGCCGATGGTAGGCGTATTTGATACGGCGTTCCATCAGACTATGCCAATGGAAGCGTATTTGTACGGAATTCCTTATGAATATTACGAGAAATATAAAGTCCGCAAATACGGTTTTCACGGTACAAGCCACAGCTATGTATCAAAGAGGGCGGCAGAGATTTTGGATAAGCCGTACGAGAGTTTAAAGACAATTGTATGCCATCTGGGCAACGGAGCAAGCGTTTGCGCGGTGAAAGGAGGCAAATCCATCGACACGTCAATGGGGCTTTCTCCGTTAGAAGGACTGGTTATGGGAACGCGTTCGGGCGATATTGATCCTTCCGCGGTAGAATATATTGCCAAAAAAGAAAATCTGGATATGGAAGGCATTATGAAAGTGCTGAATAAAGATTCCGGCGTATATGGTTTATCCGGCTTATCCAGTGATTTCCGTGATCTGGACAGCGCGGCTCAGGAAGGAAATGAGAGAGCGAAAACGGCAAGAGACGTATTCTGCTACCGCGTGGCAAAATATATTGGCTCATACGCGGCGGCAATGAATGGCGTGGATGTGATCTGCTTTACCGCCGGAGTTGGTGAAAACGACGGAAGAGTACGCGAGAGTATCTGCAGCTATTTGGGATTTTTGGGCATTGAAATTGACAGTGAAGCAAATAAAAAGCGGGGAGAAGAGACGACGCTTTCCACGCAGGATTCCAAAGTTGCGGTACTTCTTGTCCCGACAGACGAGGAGCTTGCAATCTGCCGGGAAACAGTTGCAATTGTGTCTTGAAATTGTTTCAAATATAAGTAAGAAATGGAGATGGAAGGATATGAAATATTCAATTGAAGGCGAACCATTACCGGTTGTAATCTGCGAACTGGATGCAAATGAGATGATGATTACGGAAAAAGGGGCGATGTCATGGATGTCCCCGAATATGAAGATGGAGACAGTGGGCGGAGGCGTCGGCAAGATGTTTGGCAGAATGTTCAGTGGAGAGAGTATGTTTGTCAATCACTATACGGCCGTAGGAGCTCCGGGAATGATTGCGTTTGCTTCCAGTTTTCCGGGTGCGATCCGCGCGTTTGAAGTTACGCCGGGCCGTGAGATTGTCTGTCAGAAAACATCATTTTTGGCATCGACGTCCGGCGTGGAGCTGTCCGTGTTTTTCCAGAAAAAAGCCAGCGCGGGCTTCTTTGGCGGCGAAGGCTTTATTATGCAGAAACTGTCCGGCCAGGGCGTGGTTTTCGTAGAGTTTGACGGATATATCAAGGAATATGAGCTTGCCGCGGGGCAGTCCATCGTAGTGGATACCGGTTATCTTGCGGCTATGGACGCGAGCTGTTCCATAGAAATTCAAAAAGTGCCGGGCGTGAAAAACATGCTGTTTGGCGGGGAAGGCGTATTCAATACCGTAATCACAGGTCCGGGCCGCGTATTGCTGCAGTCTATGCCGATTGGCCAGATGGCAGGCTCCCTGATTCCTTATATGCCGTCCAAATAGTGAGGAAACAGTCAGATGGCGTTAAAATTGATTTTGGGAAATTCCGGAAGCGGGAAGACTTATTTTGTGCACAATAAGATGATTCAATTATCGAAAGCCGCACCAGGCAAAAATTTTCTGGTGATTGTTCCGGAACAGTTTACGATGCAAACGCAAAGAGAGCTTGTCCGTATGCATCCAGGACACAGTATCATGAATATCGACGTGCTAAGTTTCAGGCGTCTGGCATATCGTGTTTTTGACGAGCTGGGAAGTTTTAACAGCCGTGTTTTGGAAGAGACGGGTAAAAATCTGGTTTTAAGGCGCATCGCCGAGGAACAGATGGATTCTCTTACGGTTCTCAAAAAAAACATTACAAAAATGGGCTATATAGGAGAGGTCAAATCTTTCCTCTCCGAATTAGCGCAGTATAACATATCGCCCCGGCAGTTGGCCGAGGCAGTAGAAAAGCTTCCGCAAGGAAGTTTTTCTTATAAATTATCGGATGTGCTCCTGATGTATCAGGGATTTTTGGACTTTTTGGAGGGTAAATTTGTAACTGCGGAAGAAATCTTAGAACTGCTGGCTGAGGTGGCCGGCAGGTCAGAAATCTTAAGGGACAGTGTTATCGTATTTGATGGATTTACAGGTTTTACACCGGTTCAAAACCTTCTGGTAAAAGAATTGATGGGGATTGCGCAGGATATTTATGTTACAGTGACGATCGATATACGCGAGAATCCGTATCATTGTACGGGCATTCATGAATTGTTTGCCATGAGCAAAAAAATGATCAAATCCCTGCGGGAAATGGCGGAGGAGGTTCATATTGCAGTCGATCCTCCCGTTTTGATGCAGGATTCGGATAAAACGAGGTTTTGCGCGTCGTTGTCTCTGCGTTTTCTGGAACAGAATCTGTTTCGCAGCCAGAAGCAGAAATTCTGTCCCGATGAAAAATTAGATATTGAAATCCGTAGTTTGAAAAATCCCCGGGAAGAGCTTTACGATGCGGCAAGAAGAATTGAAAGATTTGTCCGCAGGGATGGATACCGCTATAAAGACATTGCAATTGTCTGCGGTGATTTGCCCGGCTATGCAAATTATGTTTCGGAAGTGTTTGCGGAATATAAAATCCCGGTATTTATAGATCAGAAAATGACAATTATATTTCATCCGTTTATCGAATATCTGCGTGCAATTTTGGAAGTGGTAATCTGCGATTTTTCCATAGAAAGCGTTTTCCGTTATTTAAAGAGCGGGTTTTCCGAGATTTCAAGAGAAGAAACCGATCTGCTGGAAAATTATTGTCTGGCGGCGGGGATCTGTGGGCACCGCAAATGGAGCGGGAGGTTTTGTTATCAGCCGGGAGAGGAAACAGAGGAATCGCTTGCCGTTGTCAATGAAATCCGCGAGAAATTTATGCATTCGTTTGAAGGCTTGTATCAGGCTCTGCAAACAAAAAACAGTACCGTAGAAGAAATCACCATTGCGCTGTACCGTTTTCTCTGTGAGGCGAATATGCAGCAGGAATTAAAGCGGAAAGAAATGGAATATGAGGCTCTGGGTGATTTAAAAAATGCCAAAGAATATGCGCAAATTTATAAAATTGTAATGGATTTGTTTGATAAACTGGTGGAATTGCTGGGGGATGAAGTGATTACACTCAGGGAATATGCCAAAATTATAGATTCCGGTTTTGAGTCTGCGAAAATAGGCATTATACCTCCCGGATATGACAGAGTGGTATTTGGGGATATAGAACGTACCCGCCTGGATCAGATTAAGATTCTGTTTTTTGTAGGGGTAAACGACGGCGTCATTCCCAAAACAGGGGGTTCCGACGGGCTTCTTTCCCAGATGGAGAGGGAGCAGCTAAACGAAATGCAGCTGGAACTGGCGCCCACCATGCGGGAAAAAGTATTTATGCAGAAATTTTACCTTTACCTGAATCTGACGAAGCCGTCCCACAAGCTTTATCTGTCGTATGCAAGAGTAAACGGCGAGGGAAGGGCGATGCAGAGCTCTTACCTGGTTCATACGCTGTGCAGACTGTTTGAACATCTTTCCGTGAATGAAATTGACAATGAGCCGTTTGCAGAAAGGATCGTTACTGCTGAAAGCGCAAGAAGGCTTCTTATTGAAGGGATGGAGTCCGCCGCAGAATGGAATGACAGAAACAGAGAGGAAGAGATTCGGTATTGGGCGGCTTTATGCCGATGGTATCAAAGTCAGGATGTATGGAAAGAAGAGGTAGGGCGTCTATTTGCGGCTGTCAGTTTCAAGCACACGGATACGCCGATTTCTGCATCTGTGACCAGAGCTTTGTATGGAACCGTATTGCAAAACAGCGTGACCAGACTGGAAAATTTTGCATCCTGCGCATTTTCCCATTTTCTTTCCTATGGACTGAATCTAAAAGAACGAAGAGAAAGCGGATTTTATGCGGTGGATTTTGGAAATATCTTTCACGCGGTATTAGAATTGTTTGCCGAAGGCATCCAAAGAAACAATTACAGCTGGTTTTCCATTACCAAAGAAGAAAGCGAGGCTTTGCTTACAGAGGCAATGGAACAGGCGCTTTTTGCCAGCCATAATCTGGCATTGTATGAAAATGCAAGGAGCAGATATGCCAAAGACAGGATGCTTCGGATTTTAAAACGAACGGTAAGCGCGCTTATTTATCAGGTGCGGAAGGGGAAGTTTATTCCGGACGATTTTGAGGTGTCTTTTTCTTACGCGGAAGACTTAAAATCCGTCAATTTTCGTTTGAGCGAGGAAGAAAAGATGCAGCTGAAGGGAAGAATTGACAGGATCGACACGTGCGTCAATGAAGACAGGCTGTACGTAAAAATCATTGATTACAAATCCGGAAACGCCAGTTTTCAGTTTTTAAACGTATATCACGGGCTTCAGCTGCAGCTGGTCGTATATATGAATGCCGCTATGGAAATTATGGCAAAAAAGCATCCGGATCATTTGATTGTGCCGGCGGGGATTTTTTATTATCGCATCAACGACCCAATGGTCGAGTCGGACGACAACTTAAGCGACGAGGAACTTTCCAAAAAGATTTTCGGCGAACTTAAGCTAAACGGGATTGCCAATGAAGACAGATCGGTGATTGAGCGTCTGGATGAAGAATTACAGGGCGCGCAAAGCGCAAATTCAGATGTGATACCTGTTGGCGTGAATAAAGACGGCAGTTTAAAAAAAGCTTCCAAAACGCTTGCGACAAATGACTTTACGGCTCTTTCCGCTTATGTCAATGAGACAATTCTCCATTTGGGGCAGCGGATGATGAAAGGAGACGTTTCGGTTTCCCCTTACGCGCTGGCGGAAAAAACGGGTTGTGATTTTTGTGAATTTCGATCTGTCTGTCATTTTGATTCAAGGGCGCCCGGGTTTTCCTACCGCAGACTAAAAGAGCTTTCGGAGGAAGAGCTGCTTTGTGAAATGAGAGGAGCGGATCATCAATGAGCATGAATTGGACAGAAGAGCAGATGCAGGTCATCACATTAAGAGACAGGAATATTCTTGTTTCTGCCGCGGCGGGGTCGGGAAAGACGGCGGTTTTGGTGGAACGCATCATCAGAAGGATTTTGGATGAACAAAATCCGGTGGATATTGACCGGCTGCTGATTGTTACCTTTACCTCCGCGGCAGCCGCGGAAATGCGCGAGCGTATCGGAAACGCCATAGACCGTGCGCTGGAACAGAATCCATCCAGCAGCCATTTGGTAAAACAGGCTTCTTTGGTGCACCACGCGCAGATTACGACGATTCACAGCTTTTGCCTGAACCTGATCCGCAATTATTTCCATCAGGTGGATTTGGAGCCGAATTTCAGAATTGCGGAAGAAGGAGAATTAAACCTGATCCGGGAAGACGTGATCGCAGAGGTTTTAAACCGGAATTATGAGGCTTCAAAAGATGCGTTCCTGTCTTTTGTGGAATGCTTTGCAACCGGCAAAACGGACGACGGATTAAAAGATATGATCTGGAAATTGTATCATTTTGCCATGAGTTATCCGTGGCCGAAAGAATGGCTGCAAAAAGCAGTGGAAAACTATGATTTTACCGGATTTGAGGGACTTTTAGAGAAGCCCTGGATGAAATCCCTTATGGAGTATCTTCGCCGTGTGTTTTGTAATTTTTACCAAATGGCCGGAGAGAATGTGCGCCTGGCAGCGGAGGAGGACGGTCCTCTTTATCTAAGAGATACCGCGGAGCAGGACGCTGTTTTGTTGAAGCGTCTGGCAGAAGCAAAAAGCTATGAGGAGATGAGGAGGGAAATTTCTGCTTTGCAATTTTCAAGGCTTCCGTCCAAGAGGGGATATGACGGCGACGAAGAAAAGCTGGAGCATTGGAAAGCGCAGAGGAACAAAATCAAAGAGGAATGCAAAAAGATCAGGGAAAAATTCTTTTATGCCGATGTAGAGAAAATAATGGAGCGCATTCGCGCCATGGAGCCGGTTGCCGCAGAGCTTGTCCGTCTGACGGAAGAATTTATGGATTGTTACGACGCCAAAAAGCGGGAAAAGAATATTCTGGATTTTAATGATCTGGAGCATTTTGCGTTAAAAATTTTAATCGACGAAGAGACAAAGAAACCTACGGAAGCGGCGTTTCGGTGCAAAAAGCTTTATGAAGAAGTGATGACGGATGAGTATCAGGACAGCAATCTGGTGCAGGAGAGCCTGATGCAGGCCGTTTCAAGAGAAGACATGGGGATTTATAACCGCTTTATGGTAGGAGACGTAAAACAGAGCATTTATAAGTTTCGTCTGGCCAGACCGGAGCTTTTTATGGATAAATACGACAGGTTTACGGCAGAAGCGTCCGATTCCCAGAAAATAGAGCTGCGTAAAAATTTTCGAAGCCGCAGAGAGGTAATTGACGTTTCCAACCACATTTTTTATAAAATTATGAAAAAAGATCTGGGAAACGTAGATTATAACGCGGATGCGGCTTTATACCCTGCCGCTTCCTATCCTGCGTGCGACGATATGGATGCGGAATTTCTGATTGCAGACAGCGCGGACGAATGCTTAGAGGAAGCGCAGCTTACCGATCCGATCCGTCTGGAGGCTGAACTTGTGGCGGCCAGAATCCGCAAAATGATGCACGGCCAAAAAGTTACGGATAAAAAAACGGGAGAGCTAAGGGATGTAAAATACTCGGATATTGTAATTTTGCTGCGCAGCTTCGGAAAGTACGCGGACACATTTGTGGAGGTGTTGGAACAGAAAAAAATTCCGGCGCATGCGTCTTCCAAAACGGGATATTTTAAAACGACGGAGATAGGGACGGTTCTTAGCCTGTTAAGGATTCTGGATAATCCCAGGCAGGACATTCCCCTGGCGGCCGTGCTGCGTTCTCCGATGTATCATTTTTCGGATGAGGAGCTTGCGAGAATTAAAATTTCCGGAAAAAAAAGGGCGTTTCATTGCTGCGTTTTAGAGCCGGCATGGGAAGGGCTGTCAGAAGAGCTGTCTCTTAAATTACAAAAATTTCTGCGTAAATTGTCTGAATACAGAGACATGGCGCCCGCACTCCCCATCCATGAACTTTTATACCGTATTTTAGAAGATACGGGTTATGCGCGCTACGTTGCCGCAATGCCGGGGGGAGAGCGCAGAAAGGCCAACATAGAGATGCTTTTGGAAAAAGCGCTGGCATACGAAAAAACGAGTTACCGGGGGCTGTTTCATTTTATCCGTTATATCGATAAACTGAATAAATACGAGGTGGATTACGGCGAAGCGGACGTTGTAAGCGAAAATGCCGATGCCGTAAGGATTATGACGATACATAAAAGCAAGGGGCTGGAATTTCCCGTTGTATTTCTCTGCGGAACGGCAAAAGCCTTTAACCGGACGGACGCCAGAAGCAGAATGGTGATTCACCCCGAGCTTGGCGTCGCGCTGGATTATATCGATCCGCAATCCCGGACGCGGGGCTCTACGCTTTATAAAAGAGCCGTTGCAAAACAGATGGAACTGGAAAACCAGGGAGAAGAGCTGCGGGTGCTTTATGTGGCTTTGACGCGCGCCAAAGAAAAGCTGATCCTCACAGGAACGGCAAAAGATATCAAGGACAAAATAGAAAAGCTTTCTTATCGTTCTGGACAGGAAGAAGGACTGCCTTTTCTGGAGCGCGCGGGGGCAAATTCGTTTTTTGACTGGATTCTGCCGGCCATGATTGCGGCGGGAGATCAAAAGCTGATTCAGATCCCGGGCGTTTCGGATTTTGTTTTTGAAGAAGCCAGAGAACAGCTAGAGGAAGCGGAAGGACTCGGAAGGCTTTTGTATCAGATGTCTCTGCCGGATGAGAAAGCCGATGCATATGTAAACGCACAGTTGTCGTATCGTTACCCTCTGTTGGATGAAACGAACCGGAAAACAAAGTATTCGGTATCGGAATTAAAGCACAGGGCAATGGAGGCGGTTTGGGAGGAAGAAGAGGTTCTGGAGAAAAAATCCACGCAGGAGGAAGCCGTTCCATATATTCCGCGTTTTGCCGGGGGAGAATCGGATACAAACCAAAATCTGCTGCGGGGAACTGCAATGCACCGTGCGGCGGCATTTCTTCCGGTGGAAATTTTGGCAGGCAGCAAGAATCTGGAAAAAGATCTGGATCTATGGATAGAAAAAATTGTGGCAAAAGGTCAGCTGACAGAAGAAATGCGGCAGCTGCTTAGAAAAGATAAACTGATGCTGTTTTACCAGTCAAAACTGGCGCTGCGCATGAAAGAGGCTGCAAAACGGAAGGAATTGTATGTGGAGAAGCCTTTTGTTATGGGGCGCACGGCAGATGAGATTGAAGGGGACGGCAGTGACGCGCTGATTTTAGTGCAGGGAATTGTCGATGCGTTTTTTATAGAAAAAGAAGAAATTGTGCTTTTGGATTATAAGACAGACGCGGTGCATACTTCGTCTGATTTGGTGAGACGCTATCAGAGGCAGTTGGAGTTGTATGAAGAAGCTATAAGGGATAATCTGGGAAGAAAAATCAAAGAAAAATTTATATATTCGTTTCATTTAAACCGGGAAATTTTAATCTGAAATCAGAAAGAGGAGTTAGGATGAATTATATACTGGCGTCCGCGTCGCCGCGGAGAAAAGAACTGCTAAAACAGATCGGACTGGATTTTGCAATTCTTCCGGTCTGCGGGGAAGAACACACTTCTTTTACCGTTCCGCAGGAAGCCGTAATGGATTTATCGCGGCAAAAGGCAGAAGAAGCGGCAAAACAGAGAAAAGAAAAAGCGCAGGAAGAGGTAATTATCGGAGCGGATACGGTGGTGTCATTGGCAGATATGATTTTAGGGAAACCAAAAGACCGCCAGGATGCGATCCGGATGCTGTCCGCATTAAGCGGCAAAAGCCATAAAGTTTTTACCGGGGTGACCTTTGTTATCTTTCGGGAGGGCAAAAAGACGGTGCACAGTTTTTATGAGGAAACAGAGGTAACAATGTATCCGATGAGCGAGGAAGAAATCAATTGGTATATTGGGACAGACGAGCCTTTTGACAAAGCGGGCGGATATGGGATTCAGGGCAGATGCGCCATTTTTATAAAGGAAATCCGTGGAGATTACAACAATGTGGTGGGATTGCCTGTTGCGAGAATTTATCAGGAATTTATGAAGCTTGGCATTGATATTTATGAAAAAAAATAATATGATAGGTGTAATGCAGGAGGTGTATGAAGAATGTATGATGAGGAATGTCTGGAGGTTTTTTTGAAAAAGCAATTGCAGCTGTTTCGGGAAGAAGTGGCTTCCAATTTAGAAGAAGCGGAGGCTTTTTTGGAAGACTGCATGGCGGTCGTATGCCAGAATTTAAATGAGGTCAGGGAATGCTTAGAAGAGTCGGGAATGGATATATCCGGTATGAGCGACCAGGAAGTGGAAGAGGCCAGCGAAGTATTTGCGATTCCTGACGGAAGATATTTAATCGTAGAAGGATAAGAAAGAAAACGGTATGCCAATGAAGAAAAAGAACAGAAAAATACTGACAGGGCTGCTGCTTATGGCTTTTCTTTTCGGAGGATGCAGCATTGGCGGCAGGGAGCTTATTTTTACCGGGAAAATGAGCTCCCAGGATGTGTTTCGGATCGGCGACGCTTCCTGTCAATTGACAGAAGCCCGTGTATACCTTGCCAATTATCAGAATATCTACGGAAAAAGCTATGGAATAGATTTATGGGAGCAGGGTTTCCAGGAGCAGAAATTAAAAGAATACATCAAAGAAATTGCACTGTCTGAGATGGCAAGAATTGTATGCATGGATCTTCTTGCCCGGGAGCGGGGTATTTCTCTTACCAAAGAAGAAAAAAAGAAAGTAAAGGACGCGGCGTCCGGATATTACCGGTCTTTGAATGAAGCGGAATTAAATTATACGGGAGCTTCCGAAGCGGATATTGCTTCCATGTATGAAAACTATGCGCTGGCCAACAAGGTCTACCGGTCGCTTACAAAGAGCGTAGACGATGAGGTCAGTGATGATGAAGCGAGAATTATGGAAGCGATGCAGATTTATGTCAGAAGTAAAGACGAAGCCGACGCGGTGGCTGCAAAACTGGCGGCGGGAGAAGACTTTGCGGCAGTTGCCAGCAACTACAATCAAAAGCCTGTGATCGAGATTGTTTTTGGCAGGGGCGAAATGCCAAAGGAAGTGGAAGAGACGGCGTTTGAGCTGGACAACGAGGAAATTTCAGACTGCATTGCTGCAGAAAACGGGTATTTTTTTATAAAGTGTATCAACAAATTTAACGAAGAGCTGACCGACGACAACAAAATCAATATTGTCGAAGCAAGAGAAAAAGCGGCATTCGATGACGTCTATGAGGAATTTGTATCCGGGCTTGCTTCCAGCTTAAATGAGCAGGTTTGGCAGGATGTTGCGCTGATTACGGACGGAAGCATTACAACAGACGGATTTTTTGACGCAATCGAAGAGGCAATCCAGTAAATAGCGCATATAATAACAAAAACAAATTCCGGAAAAAGAATGGAAATATATGTTGTAAAAAGCGGTGATACCGTAAATAAAATTGCGGATGATTATGGCGCCGCCCCGGAGGCGGTTATTTATGCCAACCAGTTGTCTGCGCCGTATTTGTTAATGATTGGTCAGGCTCTTTTGATTCCGGTGGGAGAGGAATCAAATGAGCAGACTTTAGCAAGAGTGAATGGATATGCTTATCCGTATATCAGCGATTGGACGCTTCGGGAGACGCTGCCTTATTTAACGGAGTTATCGGTTTTTTCTTATGGGTTTACAACGGAGGGACAGCTCATTCCACCGGCGATTGACGACGCATTTATGATTGGTCAGGCGTATGGATTTGGCGTGCTTCCCATTTTGACGCTGACGCCTTTTGGAGAAGACGGGAAGTTTAATAATTATTTGATTCATAGCGTCGTTCAGTCCGAAGAGGCGTCTGCACATCTTACCGAAGAACTTGTGAAAACAGTGCAGCAAAAGGAATATGCAGGCGTCGATATTGATTTTGAATATATTCTGGCGGAAGACAGAGACGCTTTTACGGCCTTTGTCTGGCGGATCGCCGAGGCGATGCGTGGAATCGGAAAGCAGACGTCTATCGCTTTGGCGCCGAAGCAATCGGCGGACCAAAAGGGCCTTTTGTATGAGGGAAAAGATTATCGGGGTCTTGGAGAAGCGGTAGATTACGCGTTGCTTATGACCTATGAATGGGGTTATACCTATGGGCCTCCCATGGCGGTAGCTCCTGTTTTTCAGGTCAGAAAAGTAGTGGATTATGCGATTACGGAAATTCCCAGAGAGAAAATCCGCCTGGGGATTCCCAATTACGGATATGATTGGCCGCTGCCCTTTGAAAAGGGTGTCACAAAGGCGAAGACGATTGGAAATGTGGAGGCCGTGCAAATTGCGGCCAGCCATGGGGCGCAAATTTTTTATGATGAAAAATCCCAGGCGCCGTTTTTTCACTATGAAGAAGCGGGCGTTTCGCATGAAGTCTGGTTCGAAGACGTCAGAAGCATGCGGGCAAAATTTGACTTAATCAAAGAGTATGGCTTAAACGGAGCAGGATACTGGCAGATTATGCGGTTTTTCAGGGCTAACTGGCTGCTGCTGGACAGCCGGTTTGAGATTGTGAAAAGATGAAAGGATATTTTGTGAGGCTGCCGCAAAAAAAATCCGTATATAGGGAGGGCAGACAGACCGTATGGTCTGTCTGCCCTCCCTGTTGTTATGCATAAGGCGGTGGATTATTTGGCCAGAAGCATCATTATCTTATTGCTTCTTTCTACAAATTTTGTCATCGCGTCTACGGACAATGGCTGGTTGGTAATCATTGCGAGATCATATAGCTGTTCGCAGAAGTCCGTAACATATTCGGAATCTTTATGGTCTAAAATGAATTTTACAAGCTCATGATTGGCATTCAAGGTAAGCGTTACATCCGCAGGGAACATAGACGCGTCCATTCCCATGCCTCCCATCGAATACATTCTCATCATATCCTGCATACGGCGGCCTTCTTCAGAGCATGTAATTACGGAAGAGATCTTGCTGTCTTTTAATTTCTCGACTTTGACCGTTAATTTATCGTTGTTTAAAGCTTTGTGGAACAGTTCAGAGAGGCTCTCGCCGGCCGCTTTCAATTCTTCTTCGGAACCTTCTTCCTTCAGGGACTCTGTCAGATCTGCGTCAATACGCATAAATTTGTATTTTTCGTTTCTTCTTTCGAGCTGGGAGATGAAAGAAGTATCAATATTGTGGTTTAAGATTACAGCGTTCATGTCCTGCTCTTTGAACATTTTAATATATTGTCCCTGCTGTTTTTCATCTGTCACATAATAAATGACGCTGCGGTCGTCTTTGCCTTCTTCTGTGGACGCTTCTTCCGCCGCGTTATCCGCAGACGTTTCGTCTTTGGCTTCGGCGTCTTCTTCGCCGGCCGGCTGTTCAGGTTTTAACCATTCCGGCAGTGTTAAATATTTTCCGTTAATATCTTTGAATAAGATATAATCGTTCATCTTGTCGCAGAATTTTTCGTCTTTTAAGCAGCCGAATTTGATAAACGGGCTGATGTCGTCCCAGTACTTTTCATAAGATTCTTTGTCCGTTTTGCACATGCCGGTCAGTTTGTCCGCTACTTTTTTAGTAATGTAGTCGGAAATCTTTTTGACAAATCCGTCGTTTTGCAGCGCGCTTCGCGATACGTTTAACGGAAGGTCCGGACAGTCGATCACGCCTTTTAAGAGCATTAAGAACTCAGGAATGACTTCTTTGATATTGTCTGCGACAAATACCTGATTGTTGTAAAGCTTGATCGTTCCTTCAATGGAATCGTACTCCGTATTGATTTTCGGGAAATAGAGAATGCCTTTTAAATTGAACGGGTAATCCATATTCAGATGGATCCAGAACAACGGCTCTTTATAATCCATAAATACTTTGCGGTAGAAAGCTTTGTATTCCTCGTCGGTGCAGTCTTTTGGCGTTTTTGACCACAGCGGAGCGGTGTCGTTTAACGGAACGGGCCGTTTTACGATTTTTAATTTTTCTGTTTTGGGAGAAATTTCAACGATTTCTTTTTCTCCGTTTTCATTTTCTTTTTCTTCTGTTTTGGCTTCTTCAATAATTGTCTCAACGACGGTGTCGGTATCCAGTTTATCCGCCGGATCGATGGTTTCGTATTCCGTTTCTGCGTTTGCTTTCTTTAAGAAAACGGGAATCGGCATAAAAGAGCAGTATTTTTCCAATACTTCCCTTGCCCGGTATTCGTTGGCAAATTCCAGACAGTCTTCGTTCAGAAACAGCGTAATTTTTGTTCCAACGCCTTCTTTGATGCCGTCCGTCATGGAAAATTCCGTGCCGCCGTCGCATTCCCAGTGTACGGCGGTTGCGCCGTTCTGATAGGAAAGCGTATCAATGTGCACTTCATCCGCAACCATGAACGCAGAATAAAATCCCAGTCCGAAATGGCCGATGATCTGGTCGTCGTTGGCTTTGTCTTTGTATTTTTCCAGAAAATCGTTGGCGCCGGAAAACGCAATCTGATTGATATATTCCTCCACTTCATCCGCAGTCATGCCGAGTCCGTTGTCGGTAACGGTCAGCGTTTTTGCATCGGGATTTACTTCAATTTCGATCTGTGGTTTGTAATCGGCCGGAAGTTCATACTCTCCCATCATATCCAGTTTTTTTAACTTGGTAATAGCGTCGCATCCATTGGATACCAGCTCGCGGTAGAAGATGTCGTGGTCGGAATAGAGCCATTTTTTGATGACCGGGAAAATATTGTCGCTGTTGATTGATAAACTGCCATGTTTTTCTGCCATATGAGAACACTCCTTTTTGAATTCTTTTCTTTTGAAATACATCATATAACCGTAAAATAAAAAAGTCAATAGCAAATTAGCGCTCTTTTATAATGAGTGCTAACAAGAGAATGGGAATGCAAGAAAATCAAGGGTTAGACCATTTATTAAAAGTTTATAAAGTATACTTGACCTGAATAGTTTGTACCGTTATAGTAGAAGGGAGAGGTGTAGGATTATGATTATATTGAATGCGAATATAGAATTGAAAAAGACGTTTGAGCGGTTAATCAAAACAATGCGGGAACCTGTCGAGTGGAATGGGCAGTTTGTTGTAATCGGAGACTATCTGATTCTCTCCGGAGAAGTCCGGTCGCTGTTTTTTAATTTTGAGAGCCGCAAGGTGATTACCAATCTGATTGACATCCCCAAACAGAATGAGCCGCCGGTTGAGATCGGAGATCATGTCAAAGTGCAGAATGTGCTGAATCTGGTATTGTATGCATTTGGGAAATGGGGTATGATCCGCGGCGTAAAAGTAGATCAGGATTACGCTAAGCTGAACAGGCTTTTTACCAATGTGTTGAAGGAGATTTCCGTGGAACCGGGTTATTCCCATGAGAATTTTCGTTTTTTCAAAGACGGCATCCGCTTAAATTACGAAGATGTTATTATGCTTGCCATTGAGGCCAGAGACGAAGCGGTTTTGCAGGAAGAGCAAAAGGAAGAATCATCTGCGGGATTGTGGCATAAGCTGCTTTGGACAAAGCAGAAAGCGTCGTTCGAAAGAGGAGAGACGACTTTTAGCGAACGACAGAAAAACCGCATTGGCAGAAATTTTTACATGGTCGGCTACAAGTGCCCGAAGTGCCGCGCATATCTGCATATGGCGGTATTTCCGGAAGGAAAGGAATTTCGAATTGAGACAACGGAGGGCGGCGTGTTCTTAGCAAGGGCGTATACCTGCGCGGCGTGCCGCAGCTATTATACGCCGCGTCCCGAAAAGCTCTTACAGGAAGGCGATATTTACCATATGGATTTTTCGGAAGACGACCATGCTTACGAAGATTATAAGGAGCTGCTTGGCGCAGAGGCAGAGCGTGTTTCGAATTGTAATTTTAACGAATTTGAAGAAGCAAGAAAACAAAAAGGGCAGACCGCGGCAGAAGAGAAGGAAGAGCCTTTGGAAGAACTGTGTGGACGGATCCATACGTTATCGGATGACAAGCTGGCGGAAATAGCCGGGAAGGCAGAGGAAGGTTTTTACCGGGAGGAAAGTATAGGGCGGTTTGCGCCGGTGATTCAGGAGGAAGTTCAGAAAAGGCGCATTGCGGAATCTGTAAGTAAGGCGGATGAAGCAGCGCGCATGATAAAGAAAACGGCGGACGGATTTCGTAAAGCGGGGCATACGGCTGCTTCCAAACCGGACTCTTCGTCCCGGGCGGCTGATTTTCAGCCGCAATCTGGCCGCGCGGATCAGGCAGCGGCATCTTCGACAGGGCATTTCCGGAAGTCAGAAATGAAGAGTGAAAAGCCCGAAAAAAAAGAGATTCCGGCTTTGCGGCGCGAGGCGGCCCAGAAAAGATATATGGCAAAATGCAAAATTTTAGACAGGCTTTCTCCGATGCAGGTTGCGGAACTGAAAAAAGAACTCTTGCAGGACAGTAATTTATACAATGAAGAAAAAGAGCCGTTTTTAAACGTGATTGCCAAAAGAGAAAAGCATCAGAGAAAAGAACGCATTCGTGAACTTGCATCGGGCTGCCAGGGACTAAGCTATGCGAAAATAAAACGCGTAATAGAGGAAATTGAAAAAATGAATCCGGTGGAGGAAGAGCGGGAGATTTTGGATTCTCTCTATAAATCAAGGAAAAAACAGGCAGAAACAGAAGTTCTCGCATTGGTGCAAAAGATTCCGGAAAAGATGGACATGAAGCAGTATAACAGCTATATGGAACGTCTGAAAGAATACGCGGACGCAGATCTTTCTCCATATGAAGAGATTCTAAAAGAACGAAAAAGACAGGCGCAACACCGGGAAATAGAAAAAGCAATACGTCATTCCAGAACAGGTGACCGGCAGGGACTCTTAGATTTGATGGAGAGACTAAAGAAGCAGGATTTTGAAAACGAAATATTAGATCCGTATCTGAACGAGTTGAACGAAAAGCTGCGTCTTGTAGATCAGGATGCGATAGCGGAAATCTGCGGCAGACCGAATATGACGATTGCAGAGACGATGGAAGCTTACAAAAAAATAGAAGAAGGCGTTTTTCTCCCGGAATTAAAAACAAATGCTCTGGAAATGCTAAAGAAAAGGCTCAAAAAATTAAAAATGGATGAGTGTGATCTTTTGGTGCATAAGCTCAAAAAAGATCTGGACGGAAGAATCCGGGAAAATGAAAGGCATTATTTTTATCCAGCCAAACGAATCGCATCCAAAGAAGCGGCTAAGGAAGAATATCAGGTGATTGATTTCGCGCTGGATACATACGGGACGACGCGTGATGTTTTTGAATATCCGATCCTCGTGGTTGATACGTCAAGGGACAGATCCGGAAAAGAAGGGATGATTCTGACGCCGGAACACCTTTTTTATCGGACAATGTTTCAGGCATATGCCATACCAATCGGAACTATAAAACGGATGCATTCTCAGACGGGCCTTTTGAATACGGGGCTTTTTGCGGAGACAAAGGACGGGAATAAAATCAAAATTCCATATGCCGTAGACCGCAAAGAAATCGTGGCCTGGGGAAACTGCTTGGAAGAGTTTATTCATTATCTTCAGGAAAAGCCGGACTCCAGAAACGTGACGTATCTGGCAAAAGAAAAGCATGAGACGATTTGCTGTTTCCGATGCGGTTATACCTACAAAACCGGGAACGTCTGTCCAAAGTGCGGCTATAAAATGAATCAATAAGGAGCGTACCATGAAGAGAGTGTTTTTAATCGTGTTAGACAGCGTGGGCATCGGGGAGATGCCCGATGCCGCAGAATATGGAGACGCCGGCAGCAACACGCTTCTTGCCGCATCCAAAAGCAGGCATTTTTCTATGCCGAATATGCGTAAACTGGGATTTTTTAATATCGACGGGGTTCGTATCGGTGAAAAAGAAGAAAATCCTCTTGGTTCCTATGCGCGCATGGAAGAATTATCCAAAGGAAAAGATACGACGATTGGCCACTGGGAAATCGCCGGGATTGTATCCAAGGCTCCGCTGCCGGTGTATCCGCAGGGTTTTCCGGATGACCTAATAGAAGAATTTAAAAGGAGAACGAAGCGCGGCGTTTTATGCAACAGGCCGTATTCCGGTACGGAGGCAATCAAAGATTATGGGGAACGCCATTTAAGAACGGGCGATTTGATTGTATATACTTCCGCAGACTCCGTTTTTCAAATAGCGGCGCATGAAAATCTGGTTCCAACAGAGACTTTGTATGAATACTGTAAAATCGCAAGAGAGATGTTACAGGGAGAGCATGGCGTGGGGCGCGTGATTGCCCGCCCCTTTACGGGAGCATGCGGCAGCTTTGTAAGGACGTTGGGGCGTCATGATTATTCTCTGGAGCCGCCTGGGATTACGATGCTGGATCAACTGAAAGCGGAAGGCTATGATGTGGTTTCCATCGGCAAAATCATTGATATTTTTGCAGGGCGGGGGATTACAGAGTATCAGCGAACTTCCGGAAATGCAGAAGGAATCCGTCAGACGATTGCATATATGAAACGAGAATTTAACGGACTTTGTTTTACGAATCTTGTAGACTATGACATGTTGTATGGACATCGGAATGATGTGGACGGATATGCGAAAGCATTGACCGAATTTGACATGCAGCTTCCGAAACTGCTGGAGAATTTGGGAAAAGAAGATGTTCTTATGATTACGGCGGACCATGGCTGCGATCCAAGTACCGCTTCTACCGACCATTCCAGAGAATATACGCCGTTTCTTATGATAGGTGAAGGCGTCCCTGCGGGAATAAATTATGGGACGCGAAAAGGTTTTTGCGATATTGCGGCAACAATTTTAAAATGTTTTGGGCTTTCCGTCCAATGCCAGGGAATCAGCATAATCTAAAAAGTCCCGCAAGACAATGTATATTGTTTTGCGGGACTTTTTGAATGCTTATTTCTTGATTTTAACTGATTTTTGCTGGCCTTTGTTTCTCAGGGTTTTTTTATAATCCCTTAATTTGGCGGCCGGAACCTTGATGACTGCCTTTTTGTGGATGCCTTTGAAAGCATTTTTGCCAACGGTTTTCAGTTTTTTGCTTTTAATTACAATTGATTTTAATGCTTTGCATTGATAAAATGCTTTCGTGCCGATGGTTTTTAATCCGGCGCTCTTAATGGTAACCTTCTTGAGCTTTACACAGCCGGAAAAGGCATTTTTACCAATGGTCGTCACATATTTGCCGATTGTGGCCGAGGTTGCCCGTTTGCAATTTTTGAAAGCGTTTGCGGCAACAGACGTTACTTTATAGGTTTTCTGGCCCAGCACAATGGTATCGGGCACTTTAATTTTGGTCAGAGCGGCATTCTTTTGCACCGGCACTTCCACAGTTAAGTCGTCAAGGCTGGATACTTTGTAGTCTAAGCCTTCATAAGAATACGTTTTGTTTTCTTCGATGACAGGATCCTGCTGTTCGGGCGGCAGTGGCGGATTTTCGCCGGAAGACGAAGCATTGACGGTGACGGTACATGTGTCAGAAACGTCAGTGTCTTTTATTTTAACGGTGATAACGGCAGTTCCTGCTGATTTCGCCGATACAAGCCCGTTTGCGTCTACTGTGGCAACGGCCGCATTGCCGGAGGACCAGATAACTTCTTTTTCGTCCGCTTCCGCCGGCGTAATTGTCCTGGTCAGCTGCAGGGTCTGGCCAACGGTAAGGGAAGCGTTTTTGGGGCTGACAGATATAACAATTTTGTTCCATACGGCGGTTAATGTGACGTCATTTGCTCCTGCGATATAAGAAGCGCCCGCCGGATAGGTTGCAGTTCCGTCGCTCCAGCCTCCAAATACAAAACCTGCTTTTTCTCTGCCAGGCTCCGGAAGCGTAATGGCTCTGCCCTGTGGACAGATTTCGGATGCAATTTCCTCTCCGTCGTCCATAATTGTAATTGTGCGTATGGCTTCGCCGCTGTTTGTAAGTATTTCATACAGACAGGGCGTCGTGCCTTTTGGCCAGGTTACGGTGAGGGAAAGCACATGCGCGTCGCCTTTCAGATAGAAGGAATTGCTTGCGGCGTTTAACGTGCCAAGCGTTTTTTCTTCGTTTGTTGTGCCGTTAAAAATGTTCGCCTTGACTACGGCGTTGGTAATCGCTTTTGCATTCTGCAAAAAGGTAATGGATGTTACATCCGTGTTCTCCGTCAGATGGTACGTCAGGGAAGCCGTTCCGTCAGAAGGCTGCGGCGACGTATATACGGTGGTAATGTTGCCGTCTATGATTTTGTTTAAATCTCCGGTAAGCGTATCGCTTGTCAGCTGGCTGACAGGAGTTTCGGAATTCGGAACGGATGTGTTAAATTCAATTTCATCAATTCTAAGAAAGTATCCGGAACCGCCTGTAACCTGGATTTTCAGGTAACGCGCGCGTTGTCCGTTCAGATCATTTTTCCTGAATTCAATAAAGTCTCCGGATTCCGTACGATCTGCGCCTGTGACGGTTGTGCCGTTATTGGAAATCGTTGTAATCGGATCGCCCCATTTGCCGTTTTGCGTGGATAAGTAAAAGGCGGCGTTATAAAATTTTGGATTGCCTTTTTTCTGAGTAATGGCCAGATCATAAACGGGCGTTTCTTTGCCAAGATCCACAGTGATGTACTGGCCGTTTACCTGAGCCGTATTGGTCCAGATGAAGGAGCCGTTCGTGCCGTCTTTGACGCCGTCAAAAAGAGCTTCCCAGCCGCCGGATCCGCTTCCGGTGTTTAAAGTGGAAAATTCGGCGCTTTTTTCGATGACGGACGGTTTCAGGGAGCTGCTGTATACGTTTACGGATAAAAATTCCGAAGGAAGCGTAACGGATTGGGTTGTTGTATTGCAGAGACGTACATAACGCGCTGCTGTGCCGTCTGGATTCTGCGGCATTTCGTTCCATATAACGCCGTTTTCGGAATATTGAAGCGTTAATCCCAAAGAGGAATCTGCCGTTACGGTATTTAATCCGGAAAGCTCTTCTAATTTTATGCCGATGTATTGGCCGGGCTCAAGTCTTATGGATTCCTGTGCTTGGATGCTGTAGGTAAGTTTATCCCGTACGACTTCGGCGGAAATATTGTCGCTGGCGTAGAGGCCGTAAGCCGGTTCTTTCTGTACATTTCCATTGATTGTAATTTCACGGATATGCGTCCAGTAGCTTCCTTTGTTTGCCGTTCCCTTTTTGGTCAGTCTTAAACGGATAAAGCGCGCGTTGATGTCCAGATTTTCTTCTGCAATATGCTGTGGCGTGGCGTCTTCATCGTATTCCTGAATCGTGGTCCATGTTTCCGTGTCGGCGGAATATTCCAAAACTGCATTGTGGAAATAATCTACATCCTCATCTGTTGTCCCCTGGAGAATGTCGATGCTTTGTACCGGAAGAACCCTTCCAAGATCTACGCCGAAATAATCGCCAACGTCATGAACGTCATTGAACTGAACGGCAGTTGTCAAATCCCCGTCAAAAACTTTTGCTGTATTGTTGGAATTTGCGATTTCTTTCCCTGCCAAAACAGCATAAAAAGAAGGTGTAAATTCTGTCGATCCCGGCTGTAAGAAAGGAATAAGCTGGTTTTTGGCGGCAAGAACGGAAGACTGTACAAAAGGTATCAGGCGTTTGCTTCCTGCCAGAGCCATATTGCTGCCTCCTTGATAAGCAAGATACGTATCATAAGTATCCATAGCGTCACCTGCTTCCCCAAGGCCTTCCCATGCGGTGGCTATATCGCCTGCTTCCATAGCTAAAAGCGCATCCAGCGAGGCTTTTCCTGCAGTTGCGACGTCTGTCAGTGAGTTCAGCCAGGGATCCATTTCGTCAATCAGGTTCTCGTTGCTGCAATTGTTGCGGAAGGTATCAACCGCGGTCAGCATATTGGAAAATTCATTTTTTATTTTCAGAGTGTTCGGGTCGTTTGAAATTTTTTGTCCGCGATCAATCTTGGCTTTCAAGGACGCAAGCTCGTCTTTGATATATTCCGATTCCGGAAAGCTTGCGACTCTTGTGGAATTTGGGCAGTTCGCCACGTTTCTTGCAATGGTCAGATAAGATTCATATACTTCCGGCTGAAGGTATTTGAAGGATTCCTCCCATATGGTTTCTGCCTGTTCTTCATAGCCATGGTTGTTCCAAAACAGGGCGGCCAGCTGGAAGAGGCCGACCTTATTTGCTTCGGCATAACGGCTTGGATTGGATACAACGCCTTTCAGCCCGGTTACGTCATTTCTGGCATAATGGTTGATCGGACCAAGAAAGAGGCCGGATTTTGCATGTTCATTTACCGGGTAGTTAAGCCAGATTACCGGTATACGGCCGTCGGTTCTTTCTTTTAAGAAGTTAACGGTGTCTTGTGTGATCGGCGCGTTTACATCATCGCCGGTCCAGTACAAATATACGGTCTTATTCAGCTGTTTTAAGGATTCCAGTTCGCTTCCGTCGCCGGACCATGCTTTGTTGTAGCCTTTCATACAGTATACTAAATTGCTGCAGCCATCGTGTGTTTTGATAAATTCATCATCAAATTTGTTTAAAAGCCTTAGGATCTCAGAATATTCGCCGCCGCCAAAGTCGTCGTTTAACATAGCGAAATTGCGGACGCCAGCATCATAAAGCTGTTGGAATTTTGCCATAAGGCGGTTAAACTTTTCATCAAAAGTTCCGGAAGCGCCCCAGAAATAAGAAAGATGAATGGACCAGCCGTATTCGACCTTAGTTTCTTCGCCGACTTTAACCAGGTCTTTGATTTTCTGGATTTCTGCGTCAGGATACAGCGTATCATTTTTGTGGTAAGAGTCGTCTTTGGATGCGTACATATACGTATTCATCTTATAATCGCGCGCGAACCGCATCAGGCTCTCACGGCTGCCGTAGTCCCATATGCTGTACATGCCTTCGATAAAGCCGCGCATTTCCATGGAAGCGTAATCTTCAATCTGAACTTCCGGGAATTTTGTTCCATTGAAAGAGGAAAACATCATTTGTAAAGTGGCCAGGCCATAATATACGGCGTCTGTGTCTTTTCCTAAAATGACGATGGAACCGTTTTTGGCGCTTACCAGATAGGCGTCCGTTTTGGTAAAAAGCTCGCTGTCTTTTAACGTCAGATTTTTTGAGGCCCAGGCGTCTACGGCTTTGCCGCTGCCCTTGATGCCAAGAAGGATTTGGTTTGCCCCTCCGATTGCAGTTCCTTTCGTTTCTGTTCTGTCGTAATTCGAAAGAATTTCTGACAGAAATGCATTGGTATATTTGTCAATACCGTCTTCGCTTATTACCTGGACCTCTGTGCCAAGTGTAAAAGCGGTTTTTGCTTCCGGATAAGCGCTGCTTTGCGGAACCGGGTAGATGGCGTATGCGTCTTCGGAAGAAGAATAGCCGTTTTGCAGCGATTCTACGGCATTTGCGGGTTTGTCAAATGCATGTGCCGGAACGCTGGTAAAAAGCATGCCCGCCGCGAGCAGGACACTTAAGATTCGTTTTGATAATTTCATACAGAACCTCCTCTTAGTTATTTTTTAAACATTATAACATTTTTACAAAAATATTTCATTAAAAACTCGCTTTTTCATCATATTTTTTATATGATAAGAAAAACAGATGAAGTATGGGAGGAAAATATGAAAAAAATACTGATTGTTGTGGATATGCAGAATGATTTTGTGGACGGCGCGCTGGGAACGAGGGAGGCGGAAGGAATTGTTGACCGTGTGGTTTCAAAAATCAAAGAATTTGACGGAGAAATTATCGCCACGTTAGATACGCATGGACAGGATTACTTACAGACGGCGGAAGGGAAAAAACTTCCCGTGCCGCACTGCGTCAAAATGACGCCGGGATGGCTGTTAAATGAGAAGGTACGGGAGGCGTTAGCGGAAAAAGAGCACAGGATATTTGAGAAAAAGACGTTCGGCTGTGTGAAGCTTTTGAAACGGATCCGCAAATGGAGCAGGAAAGAAGAGATTGCCGTTGAACTGATCGGATTGTGCACAGATATATGCGTCGTATCCAACGCTCTTTTGCTCAAAGCGCATTTTCCTGAAATAAAGCTCTGCGTGGACGCATCCTGCTGCGCCGGAGTAACGCCGCAGTCGCATCAGGCGGCGATTGAGACGATGCGGATGTGCCAGATTGAAATTACCGGAATTTCCGGTTAGATTCTGTGAAAAAGAGCTTCCATTTTCCATAAGACGCGGTATAATGGAATTGTCACAAAATATAGGATTCTTAAAGGAGGTAGTTTGAAATGGCAAGATTTACGTTACCCCGAGATCTGTATCATGGCAAGGGCTCTTTGGAGGCATTGAAATCATTTCAGGGCAAAAAAGCCGTTATCTGCGTTGGAGGCGGCTCCATGAAACGTTTCGGATTCTTAGACAGGGCAAAAGATTATCTGAAAGAAGCGGGCATGGAAGTGGAAATTATTGAAGGCATCGAACCGGATCCGTCGGTGGAAACCGTGATGAAAGGCGCGGAGACGATGTTAAAATTTGAGCCGGACTGGATTATTGCCATGGGCGGCGGTTCTCCGATTGACGCAGCCAAAGCGATGTGGATCAAATACGAATATCCGGACATTACGTTTGAGGATATGTGCAAAGTATTCGGTATTCCAAGCTTAAGAAAAAAAGCGCATTTCTGTGCGATTTCTTCCACATCCGGCACGGCGACGGAAGTAACGGCGTTTTCCATTATTACCGATTATGGAAAAGGCATTAAATATCCGATTGCAGATTTTGAAATTACCCCGGATGTCGCTATCGTAGATCCGGATCTTGCAGAGACGATGCCCCAGAAGCTGGTGGCCCATACGGGCATGGATGCGATGACGCACGCGGTAGAGGCTTATGTTTCTACGGCAAACTGTGATTTTACGGATCCGCTTGCGCTGCATGCAATCAAAATGATTCAGAGTGATCTTGTAGATTCTTACAACGGCGATATGGCAAAGAGAGATTCCATGCACAACGCCCAGTGTCTTGCGGGAATGGCATTTTCCAATGCGCTGCTTGGCATCGTGCATTCTATGGCGCATAAGACAGGCGCGGCATTTGCGGATTTTGGCGCGCATATTATCCATGGAGCGGCAAACGCCATGTATCTGCCGAAGGTAATCGCATTTAACGCCAAGGATGAGACGGCGAAAAAGCGTTATGGCGACATTGCTGATTTTATGGGACTTGGCGGCAGCTCATTGGATGAGAAAGTGGAGCTTTTGATTACATATCTGCGCAAGATGAACGATGATTTGAATATCCCGCACTGTATCAAAAATTACGGTCCGGACAGCTATCCGGCTGAAAACGGATTCGTGCCGGAGGAAGTATTTTTGGAGAGACTGCCGGATATTGCGGCGAACGCTCTCTTAGACGCCTGTACGGGTTCCAATCCAAGGCAGCCAGGCCAGGAAGAGATGGAGAAGCTGTTAAAATGCTGTTATTATGACACAGAGGTAGATTTTTAAACCGACTGGCCTTGATAAATTTTAAGAGCCGGAAATCCTGGATTTCCGGCTCTTTTATAAAGTTTTTGACAATCCTTTCAAATAGGCGATCGCAAGTTTTTTATCTTCAGGGGAAAGCGATGTAAACAGGGGAAGAGGCGTTAAAGCAGCTGGATTTGCTGCTGGGAGGACCATGCAAATGCGGGAAATACATGTTTCTGCTGGACGGGTTCAATGAGGCGGGGACGGGAAAAGGAGGTCTGATTCAGGAAATCGAGGAACTTGGCGGCAAAGATTCTGTCGGAATTCTTGTTTCAGGCCGGATTGATTTTGGCGCGGCCAGAGATTTTACCGGAAATCGTGAGCTGACCGCTGTCTTAAAGGGGAATTTTGCTCCTTTTGAACAATTCCGGAGCGAAAAACAGGGGCCCTAGACCGATATTTATGCGCTTAGCGCAACGCTGTATTTTGCGATGGGAGGAAAACTTCCCGTCAGGGCGACGGACCGTATGGTTGCGCTGGCCTATGGAGAAAAAGACCCGCTTCTGCCGATTCAGGCTCTTTGCCACGATCTGCCGCCGCATGTGGCGAAAACGCTGAATTGGGGGATGGAAGTTACGGCAAAGCAGCGGCCGCAGCCAGTGTTCCATGATGCTTGACAACAAAGGGATTGCTTATATCAGAGATGAAAACTCTTCTTATGGGACATACGTAAACGGAGGCCGTTTGAAGCCTCTGGTGTGGCAGCCGGTAAAAAGCGGGAGCAGAATACGGTTTGCGACGGAGGAGTATCTCGTTATGTAAAAGCAAAGACGGAAATGACGTATTGTAAAAGATTTTTCCGGTGATAGAATTATGAAAGTGTGCAGGAGGTATCTTTAATGAAGTTTAATCGAAAAAGAATGGCGGCAACTGTTTTGACCGTGTGTTTACTGTTGTGTGAAGCGAATATTTTTGTTTATGCGAAAGAGCGTAAGACAATTGGCCTGGCGGCTTCTGCGACCGGTCAGGGACCGGAGGAAGCGAAGCAAAATGAAGCGATTTTTTATGAAAAGGAATTTTCAGAAGAAGGCGTAAAAGTTACGTTAGATGACAGAGAAGGCATTGTGCCAGAAAACGCCAGTGTTTCCGTTTCACTTATACAGGATGCGGAATTGGAGCGCATCAAAAGCGAAATCCGGGAAAAACTGCAAACCGTGACGGAAGCAAATCTTTTGTCTTCTCACGAAGAAGATCAGACGTTGTTTGGCAGATATTATGATTTGACGCCGGTTGTGGAAGAAGCTTACGCATTGGATTTTGAAATTACATACCGGGATGACGCCGGAAGTCTCTGCGTGTTTGAACCGGATGCGGGAGAGAGCATCGGCGTAAACATAGAAGTGGACGGGCTGAACGGTTTGATTGCGGATGAAATGCAGGAGGCCGTTTTGTTTCACAATCCGTCCGTCAGGCCTTACATGTACGGCAGCAGACAGCCTGGTTTTGTATCAGACGATTTTGATGAACCGCAGATCATTTCCGAGGGCGTTTCGATAAACGGAGACTTGCTGACGTTTGACGCGGAACATTTTTCTGTTTATACGGCCGTTGTAGTCCGTTATGCGGCATCCGCGGACAGCGATCTTATATCTGCGCAGGAGAGGGCCTGGAGCATTATAAACACGCATGCGGATCCGGATTATTTTTTAAAAGACCCGCTCAAAGACACGATGAAAGAATCCGAGTTCCGGGAGCTGAAAAACGCCGCCGTATCGGCGACGGAGGGATGCGCGACGCAATATGATAAAATAAAAGCAATTACGGAATTTGTCGCGGAACGCACGTTTTACGATTATAAATATATATCCGATAAGAAGAAATATCCGACAAATGTTGAGCCATATAAGGTTTATGCACAAAAGAGAACCGTTTGCGCAGGATATGCCCGTCTGGTGAGAACGCTGTTGATTTCGCTTGGCATTCCCTGTATGGATCTGATTGGAAACAATCATGAGTACAATGCCGCGTATGACGGCGCGAATAACAGGTGGGTGTTTCTGGACGCTACCTGGTGCAGCAAGAATGCATATACGGCTGACGATGTTTTTGCGTATGGAGGCCACTCGGTTCAATATTTTGACATGACGCCGCAGAAGATCGCGGAGCTGACCAGTCATGAGACATATTTTTTGGAAGGTCTTTTGGACGGCATTGATAATTCCGCATATTACAGAATGGAGACGGAGCATGATACAACGACGCCGGCGGACGATCTGATCTGGAGGAAGGGAAACTGGAGCCTTGAGGTTTCCGGGGCCAAAAAGGCAGATGTAAAAGCAGCGGCCGGATTTGGCGGCATGGAAGTGCAAAAGGTTACAGACCGGGCGTTTGATAAAAATAAAAATTTAAAAACAATAGATTTGTCGGCCGCAAAGCTTCTGTCGATCGGCTATGCGAGTTTTTATGAATGCAAGAATCTGACGACAGTTAAGTTTCCGGCTTCGTTGACCAAAATGGACGAGTTTGCATTTTATGGGTGCGCCAAATTGAAAAAAATCGATTTGCAGTCGACAAATTTAAAAAAAATATCCGGCTCCTCGTTTTATAAATGTAAATCTTTGAAAACGGCGGTTTTTCCGGCGTCTGTCAAGAAGATCGAAAACCATGCGCTGCGGGAATGCCGGAACCTGAAAAAAATCGACTTGTCCGGCACGAAAACCACTTCGATCGGCTACGCGGCTTTTTACGGGTGCAACAAGGCCAAAAGCATAAGCATTCCTTCTACCGTAAAGTCCATCGATGAGTTTGCGTTTGGATGCAGCACGAATTCGGACGTAAAGACTTCCGTTGTAACGACGCTTTCCGCTAAGAAGATTGGCATTCACAACTACAGGAAAAACATATGGGGGCGTCGGCAGATAAATAAAAGCCCGTATGCTTATCATGTAAAATTCTATGCAAACGGAGCGGTCCGGGGAACAATGAAAAATATGCTGTGCGCAGGAGACAGGCAGTATAAGATTTCCGCCAACAAATTCAGACGCGAGGGTTATCGGTTTACCGGATGGAATACAAAGAAAAATGGAAAAGGAAAAACATATAAAGATAAAGCTAAGATAAAAAATCTGGTAAAAAAGAACGGAAAAACCGTTAAATTATATGCACAGTGGAAAAAAGCATAACAATAGCGGACCTTGAATCAGGTCTGTATATGGAGCCGGTTTGCAGTTGTGAACCCGGCTCCGTTTTTGCAGTCGTTAAGCCGGGAAGATCCAAAAAGGAAAAAATAAATTATTTACTTAATCAAAAATAAATGGTATGATAAATGCGTTGCGTATAAATATAGGAAATATTGATCTTTTTTTTATAAATATGCATTACAGAAAGGATAACCATTATGAAACAGCTGATGTTGGGCAATAAAGCCTTGGCAAGAGGATTGTATGAGGCGGGGTGCAGCGTAGTATCCAGCTATCCGGGAACGCCGAGTACAGAAGTTACGGAGGAGGCCGCGAAGTATGATGAAATCTACTGCGAATGGGCTCCGAATGAAAAAGTTGCCATGGAAGTAGCCTTTGGCGCTTCCCTGGCGGGAAAGAGAAGCTTTTGCGGTATGAAGCACGTGGGACTCAACGTAGCCGCAGATCCGTTGTTTACCTGTTCTTATACGGGCGTAAACGCGGGCATGGTCATTTGCGTGGCGGACGACGCGGGGATGCATTCCTCTCAGAATGAACAGGATTCCAGACATCATGCGATTGCATCAAAAATACCCATGTTAGAGCCGTCCGATTCCAGAGAAGCCTGTGAGTTCGCAAAAAAAGCGTTCGAGCTTTCCGAAGAATTTGACACTCCGGTCATCATTAAAATGTGTACAAGGGTGGCGCATTCTCAGAGCATTGTAGAGACGGCGGAACGAAACGTGCCGGACGCTTGCCGCTATGAAAAAAATATTGCAAAATACGTTATGATGCCCGGCAATGCCATCCGCCGTCATCCGGTCGTGGAAGAGCGCATGCGGAAACTGACGGAATATGCGGAAAACTGCGAATTCAACCGTGTGGAAATGGGAGATGCCAAACTTGGCATTATCACTTCTTCCACAAGCTACCAGTATGTAAAGGAAGTATTTGGTGAGAACGCCTGTATTTTAAAGCTTGGCCTGATTCATCCGCTTCCGGAAAAGCTGATTTTGGATTTTGCGTCCAAAGTGGAAAAGCTTGTCATTGTCGAAGAACTGGATCCAGTGATTGAGACGCACTGCAAAGCCCTGGGACTTACGGTTACGGGAAAAGACGCGCTTCCGCTGGAGGGAGAATATTCGCAGAATTTGATTGCCGAAAAGCTTGGCGTATCCGTTCCAAAATATAAGAGCCTGAGCGAGACGCTTCCAAACCGGCCGCCGGTGATGTGCGCCGGATGCCCGCACAGAGGACTGTTTTACATATTATCGAAAAATAAATGCACCGTTCTTGGAGACATCGGATGTTATACGCTAGGCGCGGTTGCTCCGTTAAACGCGATGGAAATGACGCTTTGCATGGGCGCTTCCATCAGCTCCATCCATGGATTTAACAAAGCGCTGGGTGAAGAGAGCGAGAAAAAAACGGTAGCGGTCATCGGAGATTCGACATTTATGCATTCCGGTATGACGGGGCTTGCAAACATTGCGTATAACCAGAGCAATTCCACCGTGATTATTCTGGACAATTCCATTACCGGCATGACGGGGCATCAGCAGAACCCGACGACGGGGCTTAATATCAAAGGCGATCCCGCCGGAAAAATTGATCTGGAAAGCCTTTGCCGTTCCATGGGATTTGAGCGCGTGACGGTCGTAGATCCCTATGATCTGGAAGAATGCGACAGGGTAATAAAAGAAGAGCTTGCGGCGAAAGCGCCGTCTGTGATTATCAGCAGACGCCCCTGCGCCCTGTTAAAATACGTAAAACACAATGCGCCTCTGTTTGTAAAAGAGGAAACATGCGTCGGCTGCAAATCCTGCATGCGCCTTGGCTGTCCGGCCATCAGCATGAAAGACGGAAAAGCAGTCGTTGACGGTACGCAGTGTGTTGGCTGTAAGGTCTGCGAGCAGTTGTGTAAATTCGACGCTCTGCAGTCAGAGGAGGTGCAGGAATGACGAAGAATATTATGATTGTCGGCGTAGGAGGACAAGGTTCCCTGCTTGCCAGCAAACTGTTAGGACATTTGCTTTTGGCGGAAGGCTATGACGTAAAAGTTTCCGAAGTGCATGGCATGAGCCAGCGCGGCGGAAGCGTCGTTACGTATGTAAGATTTGGAGAAAAAGTATATTCTCCGATTATTGATAAAGGGGAAGCGGATTTTATCGTTTCCTTTGAAAAATTAGAAGCTGCCCGTTATGTGGAATATTTAAAAGAAGACGGAAGAATCGTGGTCAATACGCAGGAGATTGATCCGATGCCGGTCATTACCGGAGCAGCCGCATATCCTGAAAATCTCATCGAAAAAATGCAGTCTCTTTCCATTCAGGCGGACGCTATGGACTGTTTGTCGCTTGCAAAAAAAGCAGGTTCTTCCAAAGCGGTCAATCTCGTACTGATGGGACGCCTGTCAAAATATTTTGACATTCCGCTGGAAAAATGGCAGAAAGCCATTGAAGAGTGCGTGCCGGCAAAATTTGTTGAGATGAATCAGAAAGCATTTTTGCTGGGACGGGAAGAAGCATAAAAAAGAGCAGAGGAAGGATGAAGAAAAATGAAAAATTATTATCAGCCAGAGATTGAAACCATGCCGGTAGAAGAGCTTCAAAAACTCCAGAGCGAAAGACTGGTAAAACAGACGCAGTATGTTTATGACAATGTAAAGTTTTACCGGGATAAGATGGATGCGGCAGGAGTAAAGCCGGAAGATGTAAAGGGAATCGAAGATTTGCACAAGCTTCCGTTTATCAGCAAAGACGATCTGCGCGACCAGTATCCTTACGGGCTTTTGGCGACGCCGCTTTCGGACTGCGTGCGCATCCAGTCTACAAGCGGGACGA
>CAJUJL010000011.1:62511-72045 GCA_910586725.1 uncultured Lachnospiraceae bacterium
GCCATGTCTGCTATGGATACGGACTTTTCACCGGAGGCCCCGGATTAAACGGTGGTTCCCATAAAGTCGGCTGTCTGACGCTTCCGATGTCTTCCGGAAATACGGAGCGGCAGTTGCAGTTTATGACGGATCTTGGTTCTACGATTCTCTGCTGTACGCCTTCCTATGCCGCAAATCTGGGCGAAGCGGTCAATGAAAGAGGCTTAAAAGACCAGCTTCATTTAAAGGCCGGAATTTTTGGCGCGGAGCCATGGACGGAAGAAATGCGCCGTAATATCGAACAATCGCTTGGCATCAAAGCGTATGATATTTATGGCCTGACCGAGATTTCAGGTCCCGGAGTTTCCTTTGAGTGTGAGGAGCAGGCCGGCATGCATATCCAGGAGGATCATTTCATTGCGGAAATCATCAATCCGGATACGGGAGAAGTTCTTCCGGAGGGCGAGCTTGGAGAGCTGGTATTTACCTGCATCACGAAAAAGGCGTTTCCGCTGATGCGTTACCGTACCCGCGATCTCTGCCGTCTGTCAAGAAAGAAATGCTCCTGTGGGCGCACCCATGTGCGGATGATGAAGCCAAAGGGAAGAAGCGACGATATGATGATTGTCAAAGGCGTCAACGTATGGCCGTCTCAGATAGAAACCGTTCTGTTGAACCAGGGTTATCAGGCCAATTACCAGATTGTCGTTGACCGCGTGGGAAATAACGATACGATTGAAGTTCAGGTGGAGCTGACGCCGGAGATGGTACAAAATCCGACCAAGACGGTTGCAGAGCGGGAAAAGAAAATTGTTTCCGGCTTAAAATCCATGCTGGGCATCAAAGTAGACGTCAAGGTTGTGGAGCCGAAAGCCATTGCAAGAAGCGAGGGCAAAGCCGTTCGCGTTGTGGACAAGAGGCATCTGTATTAAAAACGGACGGAAGCTTAAGCATACCAATAGAAAAAAGAGAATCCCGCGGAAATCAAAGTTTTTATCAGATTTCCGCGGGATTCTTTTTGTTTTGTTCTTTTATAGCCGGGATGCCGGTAAAAAGCACGTCCGATCGGATGTGTCAGTCTGGCAAAACAAGAGCGGGTGAAAGAAGTTTTTGGGCGTTTTCTCCAAAAATCATCGTTTTTTCTTCTGCCGATAACGGCATTTCCTGAATGCGGTTTACATAATCCATCTGGTCTTCCCAGGGGGAATCCGTGGCAAATAAAATCTTATCCGCGCCGTGTTTTCTTACGATACGCATGAAGTCTGCTTCTTTTAAATTGCAGGAAAGATAAGGCGTGCCGCTTTTGGCTTCGTCCTGCGTGATTACTCCGATGGCAAAAGCCGTATCAAACCAGACGGGCGCGCCGGCAAGATCGCGCTCCACTTCCTCCCATAAGCCCCAGTTTCCCATATGGGCCAGAACAAATTTTTCCGGATGGATTTCGTCAATGATTTTTAAAATCTGCGGTACGGAAGCATAATTATGGTCAAAGATACCGATGTCGATGCCGGCATGGGTTAAAACGATCAGACCCTGTTCCGAAGCAAAATCTATGATGCGCATCATTTTTATATCGTCAAGGTCCGTGTTTTGATACGCAGGGTGGATTTTGATTCCGGGAATGCCGTTCTGACGCAGACGAATCAGTTCATGTTTATAATCCGCGTAGTCCGGATGCATTCCTCCGAATGTAAGAATGCCCTGTTTCTGCATCGATTCTTTTTCGGCAATCAGCGAGGAGTTTACTTTTTCCACCTGTGCCGCGTTTGTCATAACAGGCTGATTGACGGAATAGTCAATGCCTGTCTTTTGCATGGATGCGGCAAGTCCGTTTGCGGAGCCGTCCGTAAAATATTTGGTATGGGATAATTTGCTTAATTTTCCCAGGACATTTTTGGAAATTGCGCCCGGAAATGTGTGAATGTGAAAATCGATAATCATTGTGCTGCCTCCGTACAAATTATTAAAACATTCTCTGCAATAAGTATTTGTCTCGAATGATTTTTTTATGTTTTTTATAATGCTTAATTTTCTTATTCTTTTCCCTGTCCACAGGAGCATGTTCCCACATAATTAGGGTTTTGTTTTCCACAAGAGGGGCACTTCCATGCGTTTGGAATCGGTTCGTCTTTTTCGGTCATTTTATTCACCTTCCACTGCAGGTCGTCTACGATTTTTTCCATACCGTGCGTCCTCTCCAATGCTTCTGAAATCCCAAACAGTATGAACGCTATGGCAGAAGCCATCAGGAAGCCGCCTGGAAAAATTCCGATCGTAAGTCCCCAGTTCCGTTCTAAAGTTTCGGATAATATGGATTCTTATTTTAAATCCTCCGTCGTAGTTATTTGTTTTTTATCATCTGGATGTGCTTAAATTATATCACATAATTGCGTAATATGAAATATTTTCCTGGAATTACTTATATTTTAAAGTTTACTCCAATATAACGCAGGCCGCATAATGCGGCATTTCGGAGGCGTTTGGAGATAATTGTGAAAGAAATCTTTTAAATATGCAAATTATATGTTAAAATAAAAAACAGAGCTTAAAAAGTTCATTGGACGTTTTATGCTTTAGGAATTTAAACTTGAAAAGCGCATGTTAATCAGGCTCCTGTCCGGACGCCTGTGTGCCATACGGCAAGAATAAAGAAAAGGAGAATTACATTATGCCCGTAACAGATTTACTGGAGAGGAACCACAAATTATACAGCGACGAAGTCGCGCTGGTGGAGTTAAATCCGTTGGTGAAAGACACGAGGAAAACAACATGGAAAGAATACGATCTGGTGCAGCAGACTTCGGCGGTTCCGTACCGGAGAGAAATTACATGGAGCATTTTTGATGAGAAAGCCAACCGCGTGGCCAATATGCTGCTTAGCCGCGGAATCCGCAAAGGAGACCGCGTGGCGATTCTGATGTTTAACTGTCTCGAATGGCTGCCGATTTATTTTGGCATCTTAAAAACAGGAGCGATTGCCGTCCCATTTAATTTCCGTTTTTCTGCGGATGAAATCAAATACTGCGCAGATCTGGCAGAAGTGCATATCCTGTTTTTCGGGCCGGAATTTATCGGGAGGATCGAATCGATAGAAGAAGAATTGAGCAAAGGACGGCTTTTGATTTATGTCGGCGACGGCTGCCCGACGTTTGCGGAAAGCTATCCGGAGCTGGTGGCGGACTGCTCCAGCCAGGCGCCGCTTGTCCGTCTGGAGGATGAAGACGACGCGGCTATTTATTTTTCTTCCGGAACTACGGGATTTCCAAAAGCGATTTTACATAATCACGAGAGTCTGATGCAGGCGGCGCAGATGGAGCAGCGGCATCATCTGACAGACCGGAACGACGTATTTTTATGCATTCCTCCGCTGTATCATACGGGAGCAAAGTTTCACTGGATGGGAAGTCTATGCGCCGGAAGCAAAGCTGTTTTACTAAAAGGAACGACGCCGGAAATTATTCTGGAAGCCGTGTCAAAAGAGCATTGTACGCTCGTCTGGCTTTTGGTTCCATGGGCGCAGGATATTCTTGTGGCGCTGGATAAGGGAGACGTTAAGCTTTCGGATTATGAGCTGGATCAGTGGAGGCTGATGCACATTGGCGCGCAGCCGGTGCCGCCGTCTTTGATTAAGCACTGGAAAGAATATTTTCCGCATCATCTCTACGATACGAATTACGGCCTGTCAGAATCTACGGGACCGGGATGCGTGCATCTTGGCATAGAAAATATTCATAAAGTAGGAGCAATCGGAATTCCCGGATGGCGTTGGAAATGTAAAATCGTAGACGAAAACGGAAACGAGCTGCCGCAGGGAGAAGTCGGGGAACTCTGCGTAAAGGGTCCCGGCGTTATGACCTGTTATTACAACGATCCCAGGGCGACGGAGGAGACGTTAAAAGACGGATGGCTTTATACGGGCGATATGGCGAAAATGGATGAAGACGGATTTTATTTTCTGGTCGATCGGAAAAAAGACGTCATTGTCAGCGGAGGAGAAAATATTTATCCGGTTCAGATTGAAAATTTCCTGAGCGCGTACGAAAAGGTTCAGGACGTCGCCGTGATTGGGCTTCCCAACGAGCGTCTGGGAGAAATTACCGGAGCGATTATTTCCGTCAAAGACGGCATGGAGTGTACGGAAGAAGAAATCAATGAATTTTGTAAAGAGCTTCCCAGATACAAGCGTCCCAAAAAGATTATTTTTGCAGAAGTTCCAAGAAATGCCACGGGCAAAATTGAAAAGCCCGCGCTTCGGAAGAAATACGGCGCAGATCAGCTTGTGGCGAAGCAAAATATGGGATAGAGGATTTATTTATGGCAAAAGCATTGTTTATAGCTGAAAAGCCAAGCGTTGCGCAGGAGTTTGCAAAGGCGCTGAAAATGGATATGAGAAGCTATAACGGATATAAAGAAGGGGAAAAGGCAGTTGTGACCTGGTGCGTCGGGCATCTTGTGACGATGAGTTATCCGGACGCATACGATATAAAATACAAAAGGTGGAGCTTATCTACGCTGCCTTTTATTCCGGAGCAGTTCAAATATGAAATTATCGGAACTGCAGCAAAGCAGTACCAGATTGTAAAAGAACTGTTAAACAGAGAAGACGTCGATACGATTTACGTCTGCACCGACTCCGGGCGGGAGGGAGAATATATCTACCGTCTGGTCGAGCAGATGGCCGGCGTGCAGGGCAAAGTAAGAAAGCGCGTCTGGATTGATTCTCAGACGGAAGAGGAAATTCTGCGCGGCATTCGGGAAGCAAAAGATTTATCAGAATACGACAATATTGCAAAAAGCGCGTATCTGCGGGCAAAAGAAGATTATTTGATGGGAATTAATTTTTCCAGGCTTCTGACGTTAAAATACGGTGATGCAATCGCGTCTTATCTGCATGAAAAATATGCGGTCATTTCCGTGGGACGCGTGATGACCTGCGTCCTTGGCATGGTGGTGCGCAGAGAGAGGGAAATCCGGGATTTTGTAAAAACGCCGTTTTACCGGGTGATTGCAAAATTAAATTTAAACGGCTCCATCACAGACGCAGAATGGAGGGTAAATCCAAAGTCGCGCTATTTTCAGTCCAAAGAGCTTTATAAAGAAAACGGATTTTTAAAAGAAGAGACGGCAAAAGAACTGATTGCGTCCATAGACGGCGCGTCTATGCTTGTAGAAAAAGCAGAAAAGAAAAAAGAGACGAAAAACCCGCCCCTTTTGTATAATCTGGCCGAGCTGCAGAACGACTGCTCCAGATTTTTTAAAGTCAGCCCGGATGAAACGCTTGTCATTGTACAGGAGTTATATGAAAAAAAACTGGTCACATATCCGCGTACCGACGCAAGGGTACTTTCTTCGGCAGTTGCAAAGGAAATTTCAAAAAATATCAGGGGGCTTATGAATATTCCGGGCATGCGGCCGTTTGCAGAAGAAATTTTAGAACAAGGCTCATATAAAACGATTGCAAAGACAAGATACGTCAATGACAAACAGATTACCGACCACTATGCCATTATTCCGACCGGACAGGGCATGGGAGCCTTAAAATCGCTAAACGCCCGTGCGGTCAACGTCTATGAAGCGATTGTGCGGCGGTTTCTCGCTATTTTTTATCCGGCGGCAGTTTACCGGAAAATCAGCCTTACGGCGATGGCGGCAGAAAAAGAGCAGTTTTTTGCAAGCTTCAAAGTTCTTGTGGAAGAAGGATACTTAAAAGTCATGAAGTATTCGTTTCAGGAGAAAAAGAATTCTCAGAAAGAGGGCGAAGCATGCGACAAAGAGCTGCTGGATTACATTCTGACCTTAAAAAAGAAAGACGCGGTGGTAACGGAGGGTTATGAAATCAAAGAGGGCGAAACGTCCCCTCCCAAGCGGTATAATTCCGGCTCGATGATTCTTGCAATGGAAAATGCCGGCCAGCTCATCGAAGACGAAGAGCTTAGATCGCAGATCAAGGGAAGCGGCATCGGCACAAGCGCGACCAGGGCCGAAATTTTAAAAAAGCTGGTGGGCAACAAATACCTTGCGCTCAACAAAAAGACCCAGATCATTACGCCTACACTGATGGGAGAGATGATTTACGACGTAGTCTATGCGTCGATTAAGTCTCTGTTAAATCCGGAACTTACGGCCAGCTGGGAAAAAGGGCTTACGTATGTGGCGGAAGGAAGCATTACGGAAGAAGAATATATGGAAAAGCTGACCAGGTTTATTACAAGCCGGACAAACGGCGTGCTGAATTTGAATAATAAACATCTCCTGCGGGGGAATTTTGAACAGTGCGCGGGGTATTATAAGAGTGGGAAGAAGGAAGCGTAACTTTGGACAGGATGGAGACAAAAATTTTTGTACCGCCAATTAAAATACAGGGAATAAAGACAAAGATGGTTTCATTTATTAAAGAGAATGTGATTTTGCCGGAAAATGCAGTATGGGTGGAACCGTTTATGGGTTCCGGAGTTGTAGGGTTCAATAAGAGGGAGAAAAGCTGTCTCAAGGAGACGATGCCTATTATTATGAAGTGCGCGAGCGTTTTAACCAGGGCCGCAGCCCCCTTGACTTTCTGTTTTTAAACCGTTCCTGTTTCAATGGGATGATTCGTTTCAATAAGAACTTTGCATTTAATGTTCCTTATGGACATAAGCCAAATCGTTTTTCGAAAGCATACGTGACAAAGGTGACAAATCAGGTTGCCCATGTGGAAAAGCTTTTCAAATACAATGATTGGTCTTTTATTTGCCAGTCTTTTGAAAAAACGATACATATGGCAGGGCAGGATGCGTTTATTTACTGCGATCCGCCCTATATCGGACGCCATGTGGATTATTATGACAGCATGGACGAACAGTCGGAGATTTCTCTGTGCAATGCGCTTTTGGATTCTGGAGCAAAGTTCTTGCTTTCTACATGGGATCATAATAAATACAGAAGAAATGAATATATCGATCATCTTTGGGGATTTTGCAATAAACAGACGAAGGAGCATTTTTATCATGTCGGAGCGAAAGAGGCGAATCGAAACTCCATGGTAGAGGCATTGCTTTCCAATTATTCGATAGAAGTAAAGACAAATTCTGCAATTTGTAAAAAGGAACAGATGACATTTACAGCGTAGCTTTTGGTTACAGACAAGGGAGGAAACTATATGAAATTCAAAGGAAAAATAGCGGTATGGTACTGGGCGATTCTGCTTATTGTAAATGGAATGTGTTTTTTTGACGTCGGCTATTTGCAGGGCAGAGCCCTGGAGATTATGATTTATGTCGTAATTGCTGATTTTGTGTTATTGCCTCCGGTGGTTCGGAATTATGTTTTGCTGACGCAGGATACGATTACCGTGTGTTTTGGGTTTGGAAAAGACGAAATGCAGATCAAAGATGTTACAGAGGTCAGAGAGACCCGTAATCCAATTGCAGCCGGAGCCGCTTCTATGGACCGTATCATGATTAAAGGGAGGCGCAAAGAATTTATATGCGCAATTCGCCGGAAAGAGGAGTTTTACACGGAATTAAAAAAACGGAGACGCAAAATTGCAATTGTGCGGAGAGAAAAGAAAAAAGCATAGGAAGGATAGAAAGGGAGATAAAATTATGGAGCAATGCAAGGTGAAAAATCTTTATTGTTTAAGTGAAACAATTGCTGCCGAATTGTTAGAGCGTGCAGAGTATCCATGGGAGGCGTTACAGGGCATTCGCGATTTCATCCTTGAAATCGGCCCAACGCTGGATCCGGCCATATACGAAAGAAGAGGAGAAGACGTCTGGGTAGCCAAAAGCGCCAAAGTGGCTCCGACAGCGTGTTTAAACGGGCCTTTGATTATCGACGAGGAAGCGGAAATACGTCACTGCGCATATATCCGTGGAAGCGCAATCATAGGAAAAGGTTCGGTTGTGGGTAATTCTACGGAACTCAAAAACGTTATTCTTTTTAATTCTGTGCAGGTACCGCATTATAATTATGTAGGAGATTCCATTTTAGGCTATAAGTCCCATATGGGCGCGGGTTCGATTACGTCAAACGTAAAATCCGACAAGACGCTTGTCGTTGTCAAAGACAAAGAAGAGCAGATTGCGACGGGACTGAAAAAATTTGGCGCAATGCTGGGAGATTATGTTGAAGTCGGGTGCAATTCTGTTTTGAATCCGGGAACGGTAGTCGGCAGACATACAAACATTTACCCGTTGTCTATGGTGCGGGGCGTCGTGCCGGAACATTCCATCTATAAGAACAAAAATGAAGTGGTTCAAAAGAAGGGTTAAAAGAGGAGGCTTCCTATGGGAAAAGAGAAAAGATTTGAAATCGTTGAAGAGGAAGGATCGGCGTTGTCAGACAACGGCAGACGGCAAATTTTTCGGGATAAAGAAACAGGCGTAAATTATCTGTATATTCGGATGGGATATTCGGGAGGACTTACGCCGCTTTTGGATGCTGATGGAAAACCTGTGATTACGTAAAATCAAATTATCATTTTCTGCATAAAAAAGGACAGACCTGTCATATATTAAAAAAAACAGGAGTGATGTTTATGCGGATGGAAGATGTAAACGCGCGAAAAGCATATATACAAAATGTCCGGAAATCGTTTGATTCTCCGGGACGTGAATATGAATTTAAAAGGGAACCCGACACAAAAGGAGAAGCAGCGGAAGGCTTCTCTTTTTTTAAAATCCGCCTTGTCGCGGCGGCTTTGCTATTTGCAGCTTATATATACTGTGACAGGACAAATACGGTTGTTTATCATGTTTCCACAAAGGAAGTGACGGAAAAAATTGAAGCAGATTTTGATTACGAAAAAGCCAGGAATGAGATCGTAGAAGTATTTCATGCTATCCAGCCAAAATAATCATCGTCGCTGCGTTTCTGTTTCTGTCTCCAGCCGGAGTTCATTTTTATTATTGCAGTTAAAGTTTAAGATTTCTCCGGTATAGGCGTTGATTTTGTAATGGTATTCTTTGTTGTCGTCTGTTTCAAAACGAATGCTGTAGAGTTGAAGTCCGTTTTCATAGTTGAGGCTGCTTTTATCCAGTGTAACTTCATCTTTGGCATATCCGGCATGGGTCATTGCAATCGTAGCAGTCTGGTCAGAAGTAAGCAGGGAAGACGGGCCGTTTGTGATTGGATTTTCTGCGGCTATGGATGCGGATGGATCTGAAGCAGCCGACGGTTCTTTTTGTTCGGTTTCTGCTGTTTGGGATGGCGGCGTTTCTTTTCCGGTATTTGTCTTTTTCATATTGGAACAACCGCAGAAGCAGATCAGGAGTATAGGGATTGCCAGAAGAAAAAAAATTTTTGTTTTTTTCATAGGTCTTCTCCTTTGCTTTTTTTATAAATAGTCTGCCACAAAAATGCAAAAATTACTCATTGAAAGGAAGTCGGGGACCTTCTTCACCATTGCAATCGGAGAGTATGAGAGCAGCAAGTACTGGCTGCGTGTGTTCAACAGCCTGAAAATCTGCGGCATAAGGGACATACTTTTGACATGCCGGTTTATTTTTAATATGTAACAATCAAGGGGCTGTCGGGAAATAGGTAGTCCCAAACAGAGGCAGGTGTGATTCATTC
>CAJUJL010000012.1 GCA_910586725.1 uncultured Lachnospiraceae bacterium
GGAGATTCGTATTTTAAGTTTTAGAGTTTAAAAATCGGTATTAACCGACAGCCCCGCTTGCGTTTGAGAGTTTTTGGTATGGATACAACATTTGTGCTGTCAGACAGAGGTGCGCATAATCTGCTTTTCCCACGTCTTGGCTGTCTGACTGCGAAGGAAAACGCAAAGCGGCTCCAATTCCTGACGTATATCCCACGCCTCCAGTGCATCGTAATAGCTTTTCCGATCTTCCTCATGGATCGTGATAGGCGGATGGTTATGAAGGATCAGAAAATAATTCATTGCCAGTCGTCCTGTGCGGCCGTTTCCGTCAGCAAAAGGATGGATATTCTCAAATTTTGCATGGAAATATGACGCCGCAATCAGAGCTTTGTCATCCGGGATTTCGGCAAGCTCTGAAAGCAGTTCCGACATCTCTTCCGCAACATCCTCTGGCGGAGCGCCGACTTCTTCGCGCCCAGTGACATAATCATGACGCTTATATTCCCCTGGACGTTCGCCCAACTGATAGCGTCGCGTATCATAAGTGTTTTGCGTTAGCTTTTGCTGAAACTCTTTCACCAGATCCTCATCCAGGGGCCGTCTGTCCTGAAACGCCTCAAGAAACAGAATATATGCTTCCTTTGCATTGCGTATTTCAAACAAAGTGCGCAGATCCCCCGTATAAGAGGATACTCTGTCATGGTCGAAAATCTCCCGCGTGTCATGGTACGTGATATTTTCATTTTCTATCCTGCCCGAATGGTAGGCAAATGTTATGCTATGCCCATTCAAAGCTTCTGCAAGCTTGGCATCGTTTGTGACATCCTTTTTTTTCCAAAAATCAATTGCCTTTTCATAATCAGACATGTCCATCCTCCTTTTTACTAAATCGGGCAATAAACAGGCGCTCTGTTTTTGGTTTTTTTTGCAGCCATTTCTAAAAAACGAACTTACAACAGATTTTATCATATATAGAAAGAAGTTACCATGTTTCCTGTAAAAAAATAAGATCTATGAGCGGCATTGCGCAGGATGAGCTGCTGCATAGAAAAAAACAGGCGCAGGGAAAAATGGTCCCACGTCTGTTTTCTGCTGTCAGATTTTATCTGTTTCTGACGCCGTATCCTGATTTTCGTGTTTTCTTCCCTCCATATACCGAAACATGGCAAGGTAGATCCAGAGCAGAACCGGAATTAAAATGGTGAAGCCAATGGAAATTTTTAATGCATCCATCGCCCATGGGCTGTCAATCAAAGCGAAAACCAGCGTCATGCCATAAAGCGCGACAAGAAGAACGACGCCAAGGATGGCGCCTGTACGTTTCATTTTTTTCATGAGAGAATCCTTTCCGTATGTTTTTACCAGATAAACGTAGCATAACAAAAAAAGGAATGCAATATTTTAAATGAAATATTTACATCTTTCATAATAAAACTGCTGTTCTTTTTCAAAGAGGCCGATTAACCCGGTGATTGAATTTACTTCCTGATATTCTTTTAGAGACTCCAGATATTCATTTCTGTTTGCATCTTCAATCACAACCGGCATAATTTCATTTTTTAAGCATTCTCTGAAAAGAACTAATCTGCCTGTCCTGCCGTTCCCATCTTGAAATGGATGAATACTTTCGTATCTTGCATGAAATTCTGCCAGTACGGCAATATTTATTTCTTGCTGAACATACCATTTCATGAGAAGATTCATTTCTTCTTCGACATTTTCCGGTTTTACTGTCTGGTATATGCCTATCATATTAGGGCGTTGCTTATAATCGCCTATAGCATAACCGTTTGCACGATCTTCAAATACTCCGGATTTCAGTTCATAGTGAAAAGTTTTTATCAGCTTTGGACACAGCTGTTCTTCCAGGGTATCCAACATTTGATTGAACATAATAAAATGGCCGTTCATTTCTTCTACGTCTTTTGCCCTGTAATAATCGTCTGATTTTGGCAGTGTGCCATGGTTGAATAATGAAGCGGTTTGTTCCTCGGTCAGCGTACTGCCTTCAATCCGGTTGGATTGATAGGCAAGCAGCCGCTGTGTGTAAGCATACACGCCGGATCTGTCAAATCGTTCCCTTTCTATTTTAAATCGTTCCCTTTCTATTTTAAATCGTTTCAAAAGAAAGTTTAAAAATTCTTTATTTGTAGTAGGATTCATATGATTGCCTCCAAATCAAGTTTTTCCCCGTAAATGATACTCCGTTTGATAAGATTTCTTTCTATGAATTATGACACAATACAGCTGCTGAAACAAGAAAAAATATTCCTCTGATTTTCTCCGTATCCGATTTTATGCACGTACTGCAATTCTTCGGCATAATCCGCATAGGTAAATAAATTGCGAACACGCTCTTTTTCTGATAAAAGAAAAGGGGCGTTGGTATATGCAGGAATTGTGTTGTTTGCAACTCACGCGAATGCAGATGATTGGGTGGAAATGGCAGGAACGGATGAATCGAAATAAAGGAGAGCTTTTGAAAAAATCATCTGTATCGATGGGATAAAAAAAGAAGAAATTGGATGTAGAGAACCATTCATGCATTTGCTGTGCCGTATACATACAATGTATTGATATAGTATATTTTGGATAATATAATATAGTAAGGAAGGAGTTGATACTATGGCAACAACTAATATAACAATGAGAATGGATGAGGATTTAAAATCTCAGCTTCAGGAACTTGTTTCTAATCTTGGCATGGACATGACCACTTTTTTTACAATATCAGCAAAACAGGCAGTTAGGGAACAGAGAATACCTTTTAAGATTTCTATGGATATTCCTAATGAGGAGACAAAAGAAGCAATAGAAGAAGTACGTCAAATGAAACAGAATTCTTTTGTGGGAAAATCCTATACAGATGTTGATGAAATGATGAAGGAGCTGTTAGCATGAAATATACGGTAAAACCGACTACTAAATTTCAAAGAGATTTGAAAAAGGCATACAAAAGAGGGTACGATATTTCATTGCTAACAGATATAATTAAAAAGTTGGCTAATGAAGAACCATTACCTGAAAAGAATCGTGATCATAGTTTAGGTGGGGATTATGCTAATTGCCGGAAATGTCATATTACGCCAGACTGGCTTCTTGTATATGAAATTGATAAGGGAGAAGTAATCTTATATCTGACAAAAACAGGAACACATAGCGATTGGTTTTAAATAAATTTCCTTACCGGCAGTTTTCAAAGCTGACGGATGTGGAGAATCATTCATGCGTTTGTCGAGCATTTTTATAACGCGATATTGATTTATAGGAATATTCCGATTATAATAAAAAAAATGCCGTTTTATTATATGGATGGAAATGCATCAAATAAAAGGGATGTGAATGTTTCAGGAGGAAAATCCCAATGAGAAAAAAGAAATCGCTGCAGGAAATTACGTTTGTTGCGCTGCTTCTGGTATCTATCATTCTGTTGTTTCACTGGTATACCCAGCAGAACAGAAGCCGGATGGAGGAGAGGAACAAGACATACGCAGAGGATTCGGCGCGCCTGATGTCCGTACAGATTGAAAAGGAACTGGAAAATGCGTTAAATCTGACAAAATCCTACGCCTATTTCCTGGGAGAAAGCCTAACCGGCCCAAACGTAAGCGCGCAGATGTTAAAAGAAATGGAAAAGAGTTCCCTCTTTGACGCGCTGGTTTATACGGATAAAAACGGCGTCGATTACGCTTCGGACGGCAGGACGGACGATGTGACGAACCGCAGCTTTTATCAAAATGGAATTCAGGGAAAAATCGGCATAGAAATTGTATTTGATCCGCATTTTTTTGATGAGGTAATCGCGTGTTTTTATGTGCCGGTCTATTATCAGGAAGAAATCATAGGCGTTCTTCGCGGCGGCTATCTGGCGGAAGAATATTTGCAGAAAATGCTGGTAACGACGTATTTTGGAGAAACGGCCGACGTATTTTTATGTATGCCGGACGGGCGGACGATCGCAAGCTCAAATATGGAGAAATACGAGGGCCATCTGCTTGACCGTCTTTACGAGGAGGACGTAATTGATAAGGGAACGGCCGACAAGGTGAAAGACATTTTTCAAAACGGCGGGGAAGATTCCTTTATCTGTGACAACGAAAGCGAAGTAGACAATATCTGTGCGACGAGTCTGTTGGATGATGAATTTATTCTGGTTCAGACGTTTCCGGAAGTAGTGACGCAGCGTATGATAGAGGCCGAAAATAAAGTGGGGCTTCAGCTGGAAGCCATGTTGATTGGCCTGTTTGGCATTTATATCTGCACGCTGCTGTTTCGCGCGGGGAGAGAGAAAAAAGCGCTGGAAATGGAAAACCGCGAGATGGGGTACATCATCAACGGAGTCAATACGCTGTTTTCCCGGTTTTGCATGGTTGATTTTGAAACGGGCATGTACCAGTATCTGGCGGGGACGGAGCCGGAGGGCAGCCGGCTTGCGTTAAGCGGCCGCTATGAAGAGTTTGCAAAATATCTCTGCTCGATTCTTGCCAGAGAGCAGGAACGCGGGGAGCATGCCGAGAGGATTTCTTCGGAAGCCATTATAGAGGGGATGGAACATCAGAACGATTTGCGTTTTGAACGTCTCGTCACCAGAAACGGTCAGACGGAATGGGAGCATATGAATATTATCTGCCTGGAACGCAAGGGTGGAAAAGCCGCCAAGGTCTTGTTCATCCGGCAGAATATCACCGAGACAAAAGAACGCGAGCAGCGCATTCAGGCGGAAATTTCTCTTGCGAACCGCAAAGAACGCCAGTACCGGATTGCGATTACTTCCAACGCGCTTTGTACGTTTGATTTTAATCTGACCAAGGATTTGATTGCCGACGACGTAATCCGGACCATTCGGGGACACCGCTTTTCCATTATTGAAAAAGCCGGCCTGAAAGCGCCCTGTAAGGCTTCCGAATGGATGAAAAGATGGGAGAGCTTTGTTTCCGACGAATCTCTGGAGGATTACAGAAGCATCGTGAATTTCGAGCATCTGAAAGAATGTTTTGAACGGGGAGAGGCGGAAGTTGTCGCAGAATACTGGGATGAGGATCTGGCGGGAGAAAAAATCTGCGTTCGCCAGTCGTTTATTATGACGTGCGACTATGATACGGGCGATATTATGGTTATGGTAGTGACGAAAGACATTACAGGAAGCGTCATCAAGCAAAAAGAGCAGACACAGGCGCTGCAGGACGCCCTGATGCAGGCGCAGCACGCAAACAGGGCGAAGACGACGTTTTTATCCAATATGTCGCATGATATTCGTACGCCGATGAATGCGATTATCGGGTTTGCGACGATTGCCGTCAGCCACATTGAAAATAAAGACCAGGTCAGAGACTGTCTGCAAAAAGTGCTTTCTTCCAGCAATCATTTGCTTAGCCTGATTAACGATATTTTAGATATGAGCAGGATTGAAAGCGGAAAAGTGCAGATTAAGGAACAGGAATGCAATATATCCGAATTGATGCATACTCTGGTAAACATTATTCAGCCGCAGGTTAAAGCAAAGCAGCTAGAGCTGTTTATTGATACGTTTGAAGTGGCCAATGAAGACGTGATTGCAGATGCGCTCAAGATGAATCAGATTTTCATCAATTTACTGAGCAATGCCGTAAAATATACGCCGGCCGGAGGAAATATTACGTTCCGCATTATGCAAAAGACGACGTTCCGGCATGGCTACGGCGACTATATTTTTGTCGTCAAGGATAACGGAATCGGCATGTCAAAAGATTTTGTCGAGCATATTTTTGAGCCGTTCGAGCGGGAGGTGACGGCTACGCAGTCCGGAATTCAGGGGACGGGGCTTGGCATGGCGATTACAAAAAATATCGTAGAGATGATGGGCGGTAAGATTTCCGTAGAAAGCGAGATAAACAAGGGAAGCGCATTTACGGTAGAGCTGACGTTGAAGCTGCAGGATGTGGAGAAAAACGCGGCGCAGATAAAGGAGCTTTCCGGACTTCGCGCGATGGTTGTAGACGACGATTTCAATATCTGTGACAGCGTAAGCAAGATGCTTCAGCAAATCGGCATGCGCGCTGAGTGGACGACGTCCGGAAGAGAAGCGGCGTACCGGGCAAAAGCGGCGTATGAAGAGGGAGACTCTTACCATACATATATCATTGACTGGCAGATGCCGGAGACGAGCGGCATAGAAACGGCAAGGAAAATCCGAAGCGCAGTCGGAAAGGAAGCGCCTATTATCATTTTAACGGCATACGATTGGACAGATATTGAGGAAGAAGCGAAAGAAGCGGGAGTGACTGCATTTTGCGCAAAACCGCTGTTTATGTCAGATTTAAAATCTGCGCTTCTGGCGGCAAATAATATGCTTGAGAAAGACGAAGAAGCGGCTGCATGGACGCTTGCGGATTTTGGCGGAAAACGCGTTTTGCTGGTGGAAGATATTGAACTGAACCGTGAAATCGCACAAGTCATTCTGGAAGAAGCGGGATTTCAGGTGGAATGCGCGCCGGACGGAACGGATGCGGTTGCAATGGTCAGGGAAGCGGAAGAGAATTATTATGACGTGGTTTTAATGGATGTGCAGATGCCGATTATGAATGGTTACGAGGCGACAAGGACGATTCGGACACTGCCAAGAAGCGACGTAAAAACGCTTCCCATTATTGCCATGACGGCAAATGCCTTAGAAGAAGATAAGGAAGCGGCATTGAAAAACGGCATGAACGCCCATATTGCAAAACCAATTGACGTGGATGCGTTTATCGAATTGCTTCGCCGTTTTGTGTCATAACTCAGAATCCTGCTTTGCAGGATTCTTTTTTTGTAATAACTCTGTGATATTTTGATGTTATGATAGAAAATAAGAAAGAACGTAGCGGGAGGAATGCTTCGATGGCGGAAATATTGATTGTAGAAGATGAGTTTTCTATCAATGAGCTGATACGGAAAAATTTAAAGCTGACGGGACACAACTGCGTGCAGGTGTTTGACGGATATACGGCTGTTGAAATGCTAAAAAGCAGGACGTTTGATTTGATTGTGCTGGACATTATGCTGCCGGGAATCGACGGGTATCATGTATTCAACTGGACGGGCGGCACGCCGACCATTTTTCTGACGGCAAAAAGCGAATTGTCCGACAAGCTCAAAGGGCTGACGATGGGAGCCGACGATTATATGACAAAGCCGTTTCAGATGCTCGAGCTTGCGGCAAGAGTGGAAACGGTGCTGCGCCGCACCAAAAAAACGGAGCGGGGATTTGTGCTGGGAGATATGCGGGTGGATTTTGACAGCTGTCAGGCGTTTGTAAAAGAAGTTCCGGTGGAATTGACGCCAAAAGAATACAGGCTTTTAGAAACGCTGATTCAAAACAGAAATATTGCGCTTTCCAGAGAACGCCTGTTAGAGATTGTCTGGGGATATGATTTTGAGGGCGGCACGCGTACCGTGGACGTTCACATTCAGAGGATCCGCCAGAAGCTTTGTCTGGAAAGACAGATTAAGACAGTCTATAAGCTGGGGTATCGTCTGGAGGCCGCGCGATGAAAAAACGGACTTTTTTTGCGACGCTCCTGCTGTTTCTTTTGTTTTTCAACGCCATGCTTTTGATGATTTCCATGGTTTTGCTTCAGGATAAGCTTTCCGCAGCGAAAGAAAAAGCCTCGGCCGAGCATTACGTCATTGCGTCGGCGTTTTTAGACGATATGAACGCGCTTGCGGCGCGCGGCATGGATGCAAAAGACTTTGTTTCGGAACGGATGTCGGCGTATTCCCGTTATGCCAGAAACAGGCAAAATCTGCTGGCCGTTTCTTATGAGGGAGGCTTTTTGTATCAGAATCAGGAGGTTTTGCCCGAGGATGCGGACGCGTTTCTTATGGAAAATCCGGCGGAGGGGCGGCAGATGCTTGTAGTCAAAACGTCAGAAGAGCCGATGATTTACGTATACGGACGCTTGCCGGATCCGTTTTCGGAGTATGGATTTTTGTATGGCTGTAAGATAAGCAGCCTGTTTTCCTCCTGGAACGCGATGACAATCCGGTTGTTTCTGGCTGGAGCCGCGGTTTCGCTTCTTCTTGCGCTTTGTCTTTTGAAGCTTCTGCATTCGGTATTTGAACCGCTGATGCAGATTTCTTCAGTTTCTGCGACGATTGCAGACGGAGACTATAAAGGCAGGCTTTTGGTAAAAGGCAGGGATGAAATTGCCGATATGGCGGACAGCTTTAACCGAATGGCCGAACAGGTAGAAAAACAGATTGCGCTGCTTTGGGAGGCCGCGCGGCAAAAACAGCAGTTTGTCGACAATTTTGCGCATGAACTCAGGACGCCGCTTACGGCAATCTATGGCTATGCGGAATATTTACAGAAAGCTTCGGCGTCAAAAGAGGAGCATTATGAATGTACGCAGTTTATTATGTCGGAATGCGAACGCCTGACCAACATGGCGTACCAGCTTTTGGAAATGGCGCAGCTGAAAGAAGCTTCTATGGAAGACTGCGCCGTAGAAGAGATTTTTGCGCAGTCCAAGCGCACAATGCAGATAAAAGCGGCGGAAAAGCAGGTTGAGATTTCTTATTGCTGTAAAGCGGAACATCTCCGGGGGAACCGGGAGCTTTTGTTAAGCCTTGTCAATAATCTGACGGATAACGCCATAAAAGCAAGCAAAGCGGGCGGCAAGGTATGCATTTCTGCTGTTGGGACAGACGACGCCACGGAAATCAGCGTGCAGGATTTTGGCATTGGGATGAACCAAGAAACGCTCTGTCATATTACAGAGGCTTTTTACCGTGCGGATAAGGCCAGAAGCCGCGCGGCGGGCGGCGCGGGACTGGGACTTTCTATTTGTGAAAAGATAGCAAAGCTTCATGGCGCAAAGCTTTCTTTTTCCTCAGAGCCTGGCATGGGGACTCTGGCAATCGTAAGTTTTCCCTCAAACCCGAAAAGTTTTACAGGTTTGTAATAAAAACAGGATGGTTTTGAAACAATCCGGGCGTATGCTTGCTTTGTAATCAAAAACCAGATAACAGAAAGGAGCTTTTATGAGACGAAGAAAAAATTTGAAACTGGCGGCAGCGGCATTTTTTATGATTGGAGCAGTTACGCTTTTGTTTCACACAGCGACAAAAACGGCGGCGGCAACAGGATTTTCGGGCAAAGAGGAGTTTGAAGTCAGCTATCCGTCTTCCATCCGGGACGCGGTGTTAAAGGAAGAGGAGAAAAACGAAAGCATTTCCTGTCAGATTGAAATGGACAGTTTGAACCAGGAGACGCCGACAGAGGCGGATCTGACGATGGAAGAGGCTGCGCAGACGGGACTGCGTTATCTCAAAAATATTTTTGAACACGATTTTACAGGTGCGAATGTGTTTATGATGTATGAAAGCGGCACGATTACATTTCAGCATTCGTTTTGGTACGGCGACGTGCTTTTTGGCGCGGAGCGGACGCCGGATGCAGAGCGGTGGACGTTTATGCTGGATTCTGTAACGGGAGATCTGTTTACCGCAAGTTATGGAAAAAAGCTTGACGTTTCCGTTCCGCTTGGCCTGGACGAAGCGCTCGAACAAAATTACGGAATGTACGAAACGCTGGCGCGGGAATTTTTAAAACGCTGCGATTTGCTGGAGGGAGAAATTTCTTCGGTTGCGTACAACTGCCAGGGCTACAGCGGAAACGATCCGGACATTACCCTGGATGTATACGGAGAAAATAACTCTGCGGTCAGCCTCACATTTTCCAGATACGACCAGACGCTGTTGGGGATTGCAACAGATGCCGAGCGGAGAATTTTGGAAGCTTCCCTGGAGAATCTGCCGGATAGGCCGCATCCCGATATAGAGGAAATCTATGTGAACTTTGATCAGACTTCGGAAGTTAATCGTCTGGAGAGCGAATAAAAGAAGAAAAACCGCTTTTCATTTTTTCCTGAGTGAGGTATGATAAAACAAGCACGATAGGAAAAGGAGAAGCGATGGACGAAAAGAAAATTTTATCCAATAAAACGTATCTGTATCTGACGGAATTTTTTGCCGGAATGTCCGTTATGGCAGTAGAGCTTGGTGCAAGCAGATTGCTTGCACCGTATTTTAGTTCTTCCCAGATTGTCTGGACGATTATCATCGGCACGATTATGATTGCGATGGCCCTTGGAAATATTTACGGAGGAAGATATGCGGATAAAAATCCAAATCCGGACAAGCTGTACGGAAGAATTCTGATTGCCGCAATCTGGATTGCCCTGATTCCCGTAGCCGGCAAATATGTGATTCTTGGCATTTCCGCCGTATTGATTCTTGCGGTAAACAGCAATTTTTTAATCTGGGCGGGATTTTTGGCCTGTATGGCGATTTTTGTCTTTCCCTTATTTTTGCTTGGAACGGTTACGCCGTCTCTTGTCAAATATACGATGGAAAGTTTGTCGGACAGTGGAAAGACGGTGGGGATGCTGAACGCGTCCAATACCATAGGCAGCATTCTCGGGACGTTTCTGCCGACGTTTGTGACGATTCCGGCTGTGGGGACTTCCGTTACATTTTTGATTTTTTCCGGCATATTGCTGCTGCTTTCGCTTTTGTATTTTATCAGCGCAAAAAGGGGATTGGGCCGGATTGCGGTCGGCATTTTTTTGTTTTTGATTTGCTGCGCGACCGGATATTCGGACAGCTTTGCATTTTGGGAGAACGGATTAACGTACGAGGGAGAATCTGTCTATAATTATCTGCAGGTCAAAGAAGAGGATGATTCTGTCATTCTTTCTACAAACGTGTTATTTGGCGTGCAGTCCATTTTAAAAAAGGACGACAGTTTTACGGGCATGTATTACGATTACGCCCTGGCGGCTCCACTGATGGCCGGCGCGATGGAAAAGGACGATATGAAAGTTTTGGTTTTGGGCAACGGAACCGGAACTTTTATGACGCAGTGCGGCCGCTGTTTTGACAATATGCAGATGAAAGGCGTGGAAATTGATGAAAAAATTACGACGCTTGCCAGAGAATATTTTGCGCTTCCGGAGGATGCGGATGTCATTACTTACGACGGACGCGCTTATTTAAACGCGGCGGATGAGAAATATGACGTGATTATGGTAGATGCGTATCAGGATATTACCATACCGTTTCAGATGTCTTCCATTGAATTTTTTACCCTTGTAAAAGAGCATCTGACCGATGACGGCGTGATGGTGGTGAATATGAATATGCGGGGAAAAGAGGAGGGGAATATCAATCAGTATCTTGCGGATACAATTGCCGGCGTTTTCGGCGAAGTGTATACGGCGGATGTCCCGGGATCTACGAACCGCGAGCTGTACGCTTCAAATTCCGGCAGGATGATAGAATCTTTTGACGCAGGAAGAGATAAGCTTTCGAATCCGGATTTTTCCGAGCTGATGGAGCGCGTGTCATTGGGCCTTTTGGCGTATCAGCCGGGAAATTATCTCCTGACGGACGATAAGGCTCCCGTTGAGGTTTTGGGAATGCAGGTCATTGACGATTTGATTGAAGATGAAATCGAATATTATAAAAATATTTTTCAAAGAGACGGCATCAAAGGCCTGTTAAATGGAATGTAAAAAGGAAAGCTCCGGTATGCGAAAGGCATGCCGGAGCTTTCAGGGGAGGATAAGTATTCTTGCATCTTTTGTAGCAGTCCCGAAAGAGCGGGTGGGGGATTCGTCTCTTTCGGAACAATCATAGTATGAGCAAAAAAGAAAAGTTTATACCTGAAAGGGAAAAATTTTTTAAATATTAAATTTTTGCAGTAGTTTTTCCACATCCGCGGGCTTTAATACTTTTCCCATAGATACTACTTTTTCGTTGATAACAAGCGCCGGCATACTCATAACGCCATATTCCATAATTTTCTGTAAATCGGTTACGTATTCTACTTCTGCCGCAAGGCCAGTTTTTTTCACGGCTTCCTTTACATTTTCAAATTGTGCGTGGCAAAAAGCGCATCCGGAGCCTAAAACTTTTATGCAGCAAACAGGGCGGTCAAAGCTGCCGGCACAGGCAGCGGTTTTCTTTTCTTCTTTTTTCTTTCCAAATAGCGTCATAATAAAATTACCTCCATGTTAATTTGATTTATTTTTATTACCTCAAGACAACCTACACAAGTAAAAATTGAATTGCATTGAAGAAATAGCCGACAACAATAATACCAGCCGTGCAGATTGCTGTAAAAATAGCAAGAAGTACAGGCTTAACAGCTTTGCGGAGCATAATCAAAGACGGTAAGGATAAAGTTGTTACACCCATCATAAAGGATAGGACAACCCCAAGCCTCGCGCCTTTTGCCAGGAGCGCTTCGGCAATCGGAATTGTGCCAAAAATATCTGCGTACATAGGAATGCCCGCTGCCGTTGCGATAATCACTCCGAAAGGATTGCCTGTTCCAAGAACGCGCACGATAAAATCTTCCGGTATCCAGTTATGGATAAACGCACCGATAGCGACGCCAATGAAAACATACGGCGCAACCTTTTTTGCCGTAGATAACACCTGTTCCCATGCGTATTTTACGCGGTCTTTGAAATGTAGTTCTTCTCCGGCAACGTCAACAGAAAGTCCCTTGCGTATAAATTCTTCCACATAATTATCAAGACGCAGTTTTTCAATCATCGTACCGCCCAAAACGGCAATGATAAGCCCAAGCGCAACATAAGCGATTGCGACTTTCCATCCGAATATGCCCGTCAGCAGCACAAGCGAACCGAGATCCACCATTGGGGAAGAAATCAAAAAGGAAAAAGTAACGCCCATTGGCAGTCCGGCATTTGTAAAGCCGATAAACAGCGGGATTGACGAGCAGGAGCAAAACGGCGTTACCGTACCAAGCAGTGCGGCTATTATGTTAGCCCCGATACCATGAAATTTTCCAAGAATTTTCTTTGTTCTTTCCGGTGGAAAATAACTTTGTATATACGAAATAAACAAAATCAAAACGCCCAAAAGCGTCATGATTTTTATGGTATCGTAGAGAAAAAACAGGATGCTTGCGCCTACTTTTCCAGTCGTATCCAAACCGCAAATATCAAGCAGACTGCAAAGGATACGGTTTAACCATTGCATGCCAAGAATTTCATACTGAAAAAAATCCCAGCCTGTTTTTAGTATTTCCATAACAAACCTCCATACAAAACAAATGCTTTTACTCATCAAAACCTGACGTATCTTTGCCGGAACTGTTTATTGACGTAAGGGATTTCAGGCATTCAAAAGCATATGCGGCGCCCTTTGGTGAAATGGAATAATGCGCCCATTTTCCCTCTTTCCGCATAACCACAACACCCGAGTCGCAAAGAATTTTCATGTGATGTGATAATGTCGGTTGTGAAATTTGCAGATTATCCAATAATATACAGGCGCATTTTTCTCCCGTCAGTAACTGCTTTAAAATTTTAATACGGTTTTCGTCACAAAAAGCCTTGAAAACCGTCGGTATCTTTCTTTCGTCAATCATCTTTAACATCTCCCTTTGAACGCTGCTTATACTATCATTATATTTATATATTGAAATTTGTCAATATAAATTAAGGTGTACTATGTATGGAAATTTATAAATAATTGAGGTATAATTCTGATGTTGAGAGTGACCAAAAACGGGTATTGACTTATTTTCATGCTAACGCCATTAAAATTTAAGGAGCTATTCTTATGATAGAGGTATTGTTTGGAGAGAGCGAAGCAGGTTCCATGAAAGCTGCAAAAAACACCATCATCACAAGTAAAGTTGACGGTCCGACATCTGTATGGACAGTCGGGAAAAAGAAACTGCCGGAAAGGAAGAATTGTGGCTGGATTGAGGGAACAGCAGAAGAGGTTATTTGTCTCGGATTTCTCTTAGATATTGGTGATATTAAGGAAGATACAGGCAGTGAGTACCGTAAGCGTATGATTTATTCTATGTATGCGCAGGAGCGATGGGAAAGAAGCGAGGAAATGGAAACAGAGTTAATGCAATTATGTGATTCCTATTGTACTGAAATGGAGCGCTTGAAAGCATATTTAACGGATGGGGCAACGATCAGGGTGTGGTACAGTGATGCACCATATTCGAGATGCGGATTTTACCATCTGTGTACCGACTTGAAAAAATATCAGAATGAGATACGTGTTGTAAAACTGCCTGAATATAAAGTTCATTCTGACAATTCCACTACTTTTTATAATAACTGGGGCGAAGTTGCAGCAGAAGAATTTGCCGGATTTTTAACCTGTGAAAAGAAATTATCCAAGGAAGAAATCCAGACGTATGCTATACTGTGGAATATTTTGCAAGAAGATAATAGTCCTTTGCGGGCTGTCGTCAATGGGAAACTAATTGGAGTGCCAGAAGATTTTTATGATTTCCTGATTTGGAAAAGAATTACTCGAAAACCGATAAAGGAAGCAAGGCTGATTGGTGATATTCTTGGGTATAATCAACTTGGCGTAGGAGACTGGTGGTATGCAAAAAGGATAGACTATTTGATTCAAAGCGGAAAAATTAAAATTATAGAAGACTCGGAAAATAAGTATGCAAGGATAATATGTTTGGCATAGATTTCATGAAATGAAAAACTAAAGAGGTATAAAAAATAGAAATAATCGGCTGTGTGCTTATAGTCATTTCATGCAATTTATGGGAGTTTCGTGCAACGGGATTATATCGGATACCCCATAATCCGTTACAATTTATAGCGGAGAAAAACACAGAATTGAGGGAAATGCGATGAAGATAGCGGTCTGCGATGACAGCAGGGAGGACAGGGACGCTCTGCGGTCATGATTTTGAAATAAGGGAGTATAGCTTTGGCGCGGGGCTTTATGCAGATATGGGGTATGTGCGGGAATGCGGCATTGTGTTTCTGGACATCAACATGGAGGGCATGGACGGGCTGGAGGCGGCGGGGAAGATAAAGGCGGAATGTCCTAAGGTACATATCGTGCTGGTGACTGCCTATATGAACTATCATCCGGCATAACATTTATAAGGATTTGCGGACTCTGGAAAAGAGCGTCGGCGAGGGAGAGGAGGAAAGTTTCAATTTTCCATCTACCAAGTTCTTCCGCAACGAACGCTTTTTCAATCATTGTTAAGGAGAGAAAACTACATGAGTGAGAAAATAGTATTTAGCAGAGGTTCTTTTTTTCACGGAACAAGAGCATATTTGAAAATGGGGGATATGATAGTTACGGGAAAGAAAAAGAATTATAATGATGATAGAAAGTCTGAATATGTTTATTTTGCGGGGACTTTGGACGCGGCAGTTTGGGGAGCAGAAAGAATATATGTTGTCGAGCCAACAGGTGATTTTGAAGACGGTCTGAATTGATTCAAAATCACAATGAATAAAACAGAATAATTTTTTACAATCAGGTAAGCAAAATTGTTTTTTCCTCTATTGAATTTGAGAACATCATCTGCTATAATAGGACATCATATTTTACGTAAATTGAGAAGGAGCGCAATTATGGCATTATTGGAGAATTGGCAGAAGATTGCCTATAATGAAAAAACAAATAAGCAGGAGCTGCAGAGGTTCTGGCAGAGATATTTTCTTGTGGAAAAAGGAGTTTACGAAAAGCTTTTGGTCAATCCGGATGAAAAAGTAGAAGGAACGGTAAAAGAGCTTGCAGAAAAGTATGAACTTAGCATTTTGGATATGACGGGATTTCTGGATGGCATCAACGAAAGCTTAATCGAGCCAAACCCAATTGATACAATGGAAGAAGACACAAAGGTCAGCCTTGCGTTCGATAAGGTGAAATTATATAAGAACATGGTGGATGCCAAAGCGGATTGGCTGTATGAGCTTCCGATGTGGGATGATATTTTTGATCCCGAGACGAAGAAAGCCCTGTATCTGGAGCAGAAGAAATCCGGTACGGTAATTGTTGGAAGAAAAACGGGGCGCAACGAGCCCTGTCCATGCGGAAGCGGCAAGAAGTACAAGCACTGTTGCGGAAAATAAATCAAAAAAACCTTTACAGATGAGCAAAAGTGTCATATGATAAAGATAACATAATGAAAATGCGCAGACGAGAAGAGTAGGCCGGCAGAATGCAGCAGAGAGAGACGCCTTTTCCAAAATGGCGGAAGATTTTGGAAATGTTCTGAAAGCGTCTTTACAGGAATCGGTTGAAGACCACCTCGAAGCGGCCCTAATCCGGTCCGGTGACCCCGTTATCGTCAAAGGAGCATTTCCCCGTGCGGGAAATGGAAACTGGGTGGAACCACGGTAATTTATCGTCCCTGATACATAGAATTGTATCAGGGATTTTTTATGTACGGCGCTGCGCAGCGAAGATTTCGACAGATGAATGTAACGATGAAGCGTAAGAAAGGAAAGGTGGAAAAATGAAAATAACATTAAAAGACGGTTCGTTCAGGGAATACGGTGAAGCAAAGACGGTGTATGAAATTGCAAAAGATATAAGCGAAGGTCTGGCAAGAGCTGCTTGCGCGGGAGAATTAAACGGAGAAATTGTGGATTTAAGAACAGAAATCCATCAGGATGCCGATTTGAGCATTATTACGGCAAGCGAGGAGGAAGGCTTAAAAGTCATTCGCCATACGGCGGCGCACGTTATGGCAGAAGCTGTAAAACGGCTGTTTCCGAATGCAAAAGTGACGATCGGGCCGGCAATCGCAGACGGATTTTACTATGATTTTGATGCGGAACCGTTTTCCAGAGAAGACCTGGACAAAATCGAAGCAGAAATGAAAAAAATCATCAAAGAAGGACATGAAATCAAACGGTTTACGCTTCCCAAAGAAGAAGCGATTGCGTTTATGAAAGAAAAAGACGAGCCGTTTAAAGTAGAGCTGATTGAAGAATTGCCGGCGGACGCCGTAATTTCTTTTTATGACCAGGGCGGATTTACCGATTTGTGCGCCGGGCCGCATCTGATGAATACGAAAGGAATCAAAGCTTATAAATTAATTTCCTCCTCGATGGCATACTGGAGAGGAGATTCAGAAAAAGCCCGTTTGCAGCGCATCTACGGCACGGCGTTCAATAAAAAAGACGAATTGAACGAGCATCTGGAAAAGCTGGAAGACGCAAAGCGCAGAGACCACAACAGGCTGGGACGCGAAATGGGAATTTTTACTACGGTAGACGTCATTGGCCAGGGACTTCCGCTTTTTACGCCAAAGGGAACAAAAATGATTATGAAGCTGCAGCGATGGATTGAAGATCTGGAAGAAAAAGAATGGGGCTATGTGCGCACCAGAACGCCTTTGATGGCAAAATCTGACCTGTATAAGCTTTCCGGACACTGGGATCACTATAAAGACGGGATGTTTGTATTAGGCGACGAAGAGACGGACAAAGAAGTATTTGCACTGCGTCCGATGACCTGCCCGTTCCAGTATTATGTCTATAAAAATGAGCAGCATTCTTACCGCGACCTGCCTTACAGGATGGGCGAGACCTCCACGCTGTTTCGAAGCGAGGATTCAGGAGAAATGCACGGTTTGACGCGTGTGCGCCAGTTTACGATTTCCGAGGGGCATTTGATTGTAAGGCCGGATCAGATGGTGGAGGAGTTCAAAGGATGCCTTGCATTGGCTAAACACTGCTTACAGACGCTTGGCGTAGAGGAAGACGTTACTTACCATCTTTCCAAATGGGATCCGGATAACCGGAAAAAATACATCGGGGAGCCGGAAGTCTGGGAAGAAACACAACAGCATATGCGCGATATTTTAAACGAGCTTGAAATTGACTTTGTAGAGGATACTGGCGAAGCCGCATTTTATGGACCGAAAGTAGACATCAACGCCAGAAACGTATACGGCAAAGACGATACGATGATTACGATTCAGTGGGACGCTCTGCTTGCGGAGCAGTTTGATATGTACTATATTGATCAGAACGGCGAAAAAGTGCGTCCTTATATTATCCACAGGACGTCTCTTGGCTGCTATGAAAGGACGCTGGCATGGCTGATCGAAAAATATGCCGGAAAGTTCCCGACGTGGCTTTGCGCGGAACAGGTGCGCGTGCTTCCGATCTCCGAAAAATATGAATCGTATGCCAATTCCGTACAGAAAGAACTGCTTCGAAACGGAATTGATGCGACAACCGATAACCGTTCCGAAAAAATCGGCTTTAAAATCCGCGAGGCAAGGCTTGACAAGCTTCCATATATGTTAGTGGTAGGCCAGAAAGAAGAGGAAGAGGGAACGGTTTCCGTAAGAAGCCGTTTTGCGGGCGATGAAGGAAGCAGGCCGTTAAAAGAATTTATCGATGCGATAAAAATGGAAATTGATTCCAAAGAAATCAGAAAAGAAGAGGCATTAGAGGAAAAATAATCTTCGAATAAATTTTTTGAATGAATCAAATACTAAGTCCGGTCAGATTGTTCTGGCCGGATTCTTTTTTGCTGAAAGGAGAAAAATGATGACAAGATTAGAATGTTCCGCAACCAACTGCTATTACAATGACGACAGATATTGCTGTAAGGGCGATATTATGATTGAAGGAAAAGATGCGACAAATGCGCAAAACACCTGCTGTTCCAGTTTCCGGGAGAGAAAAGGGGATTCTGCAAGAAACGCTATGCTGCATCCGGATAGGAATATCGATGTGGACTGTAAGGCATGCAACTGCGTACACAATGATAACTGCAAATGCGCCGCAGACCATATTGGCATTGGCGGAAGCAGGGCATGCGAGTGCAGGGAAACCGAGTGTATGACGTTTTGCTGCAAGTAAAATTGGATTTTTGAAAAGATCCTGAAAAATGACAGAAATGCCTCCGTTTTTGTTTTAATAGGAAGCGTAAATCGCATAATTTAAAACAAAGGAGGCATTTCGCTGTCGAAATATGAAGAAAAAAGGAGGTAGAATATGTTTGATTTTTGTGGCATATAGGGGTAAAATGTCTATATGGATTAGAAAATGTAATTTTTTCAGTTACTAATACAGCTAAGATTATACAGCGGCTGTCTTGATAAAAAATCGTTTGGAGAACCATTATGAGAGAAATGTTGAAATTACAAGAAGCCATTGAATGTCAGAGAAGTCGCGTAGACAAAATGATTATGTATGGAATGGATGATGAAGCGTTTATCCGGGCGAATCAGAAACTGGATCAGTTAATTGAGGAATACATAGAATTAGAGATTCAAATGGCGTATCAGAAAATTTAAAATTTATCTGTGTCAGAAATCATCCGGCAGAGATTTTTTCTGAAATTCTGACGCATCCTATAAAAAAGCTTGCATTCTGTGGAATCATGCGCTATACTGAATACTGTTAGGTTGTAGTTATTTGAGAGTGGGTGAAAGCCCACTCTCAAATTGTGTTTAGATGGAGAGAAGGTGAGAAAGTGGGTAAAGGCAAACTATATGAAGAAAAAACCGAACGTCTGATTTTGCCTGTTTTGGAAAAGAATCATTTCGAACTTGTAGATGTGGAGTATGTGAAAGAAGGCAGTACCTGGTATCTTAGGGCTTATATCGATAAAGATGGGGGAATAACGGTGAATGACTGCGAGCTTGTTGCCAGGGAAATGAACGAAATACTGGACAGAGAAGATTATGTGGAAGACTCTTATATATTTGAAGTCAGTTCTCCCGGGCTTTTACGCCCATTAAAAAAAGAAAAAGACTATATTCGAAATACAGGAAAGAAAGTGGAAATACGCACATATCGTATGATCGGTCATTCGAAAGAATTTGTTGGAATATTAAAAGCCTATGACGCAGACAGCGTTACCATAACGGATGAAGACGGAGAAGATACCACATTTCAAAAAAAAGATATTGCGCTGATTCGTCAGGCATTTGATTTTTAAAGCGTAGTAAGCGACTAAGAAATAGGAGGATATAAAGATGAGTAGTAATGAGTTGTTAGAGGCGTTGACAATTTTAGAACAGGAAAAAAATATTCCAAAAGAGACATTATTGGATGCCATTGAAAACTCACTAATCACTGCATGTAAGAATCATTTTGGAAAATCGGACAATATCAAAGTACAGATTGATCCGCAAAGCTGTGAATATCATGTATTTCAGGAGAAGACAGTTGTTGAACAGGTAGAGGATCCCGTAACGCAGATCAGCCTTGTGAATGCAAAGATGATAGATTCCAAATATGAGCCGGATGACATCGTTAATATAGAAGTGAAATCCAAAGAGTTCGGCAGGATCGCAACGCAGAACGCCAAAAATGTGATTTTGCAGAAAATCCGGGAAGAGGAACGAAAAGTTCTCTACGACGAATATTACAGTAAGGAAAAAGACATTGTAACCGGCATTGTGCAGCGTTATACCGGAAAAAATATCAGTATCAATCTTGGCAAGGTAGACGCCATTCTGACAGAAAGCGAGCAGGTAAAAGGAGAATCTTTTAAACCGACCGAGCGGATCAAATTATATGTTTTGGAAGTCAAGTCTACAAACAGAGGGCCTAAAATCTTAGTTTCCAGAACGCATCCGGAACTGGTAAAGCGTTTGTTTGAATCGGAAGTAACTGAGGTAAAAGACGGTACCGTGGAAATAAAAAGCATTGCAAGGGAAGCGGGAAGCAGAACAAAAATCGCCGTATGGTCCAAGGATCCGGATGTAGATCCTGTGGGAGCGTGCGTCGGCATGAACGGAGCGAGAGTAAACGCAATCGTAGAAGAGCTGCGCGGCGAAAAAATAGATATTATTAACTGGAACGAAAATCCCGCCATGTTAATTGAAAACGCGTTAAGTCCTGCAAAGGTAATATCTGTAATTGCGGATGCGGAAGAGAAGACGGCGAAAGTAGTCGTTCCGGATTATCAGCTGTCTCTGGCAATCGGAAAAGAAGGACAGAATGCAAGGCTTGCAGCCAGACTGACCGGATTTAAAATTGATATAAAGAGCGAGACACAGGCAAGGGAAGCCGGAGATTTCATGGATTATGAAAATGATTATGAAGACGAAGAGTATGAAGACGAAGCGTATGAAGACGAAGCGTACGAAGAGGAAGCATATGAAGACGAGACTTATGCAGGCGAAGCTTACGAAAATGAAGCGTACGAAGAGGAAGCATACGAAGACAAAACGTATGAAGAGGAATATCCGGACAAAGAATATAGTAACGGGGAGTATGCGGATGAATAAAAAAGTTCCGATACGGCAATGTGTTGGCTGCAGAGAGATGTATTCCAAAAAGGAATTGATCCGGATTATCCGGACGCCGGAAGATGAAATTCTGGTGGATGCTACCGGGAAGAAAAACGGCAGAGGCGCATATATCTGTCCGAAGAGGGAATGTTTTTTTCTGGCAGTAAAAAATAAAGGGCTGGAGCGTTCTTTGAAAACTGCAATTCCAAAAGAATTCTTTGAGCGTTTTGAAAAGGAGATGGAAAAATTTGATACCTGACGGCGCGTTATCCATGCTCGGAATTGCTGCGAAAGCAGGAAAGGTGGCAAGCGGTGAATATCAGACAGAACATGCGGTGAAATCACATAAAGCATTTCTTGTGATTGTTGCGGAAGATGCTTCGGAAAATACAAAGAAAATGTTTCAAAACATGTGCAAATTCAGAAAAATTGAACTAATGATTTACGGAGACAGGGAAAGCCTCGGACATTCTATAGGAAAAGATTTCCGCTCATCTCTGGCCGTAACGGATGCAGGGCTTGCACAGGCAGTTCGAAAAAAATTTGCATGCAAAACAACTGAATAATGGAGGAGTAAGTATATGGCAAAAGTTAAAGTATATGAACTTGCAAAAGAGTTGAATATTGGATCAAAAGAAATCATAAACTTTTTATCTGAGAAGAGTATAAAAGTTACAAGCCACATGAATAATTTAGAGGATTCTTCCATAGAACTCGTAAAAAGCAAATTTGGGAAAAAGGAGACGGGGACAATTACAAGACAGGAATCAGAAACAAAAGTAAAAGAAACAGCACAGACAGGAGGAACGGTGGAGCGTCCGAAGAAAAAGAGAAGCATCACTGCAGTTTTTAATCCACAGAACAGCCAGCAGGGAATCCGGCGTCAGCCGAAACCTCAAAGACGTCCGAAAGAAAAACCGGCAGCAAAGCCGGTTGCTTCCACACCGGAAATCAAGCCGGAGGTCAAAGAGGACGCAGTTGGAAAGACCGTATCCGTACAGAGCGTGCAGCCGGCGCAAAATGTACAATCGGCCCAAAACGCGCAGCCGGTGCAGAATCCACAGCAAGTGAAAAACGCGCAGCCGGTACAGAAAACGCAGCCGGTTCAAAACGCGCAGCCGGTGCAGAAAATGCAGCCGGTTCAAAACGCACAGCCGGCGCAGAAACCACAACAGACGCAGAAAGCTCCTTTTGAAAAGGCGCAGAATGCGCCTCAAAACGGAGAGAGGTCTTCTCAAGGATCAAAACCGGCTTACCGTCAGCAAAACGACAGACAGCAGCGAGGCGGACGAAACAACAATAATAACAATAATTTTAACCGTTCCTATGGCAATCGAAATGAGAACCGTCCGCAGGGAGAACGTGGAGGAAAACCCGGTGAAAAAAATAATCAGAAGAATTATCAGAATAATAGGCCTGGCGCCAATCATTCTCAAGGTGATCGAAGTGGCCGTGGATTCCATTCAAATCGCCCGAAAGAATTTAAAGGCAAATTAGATCGTGAAATCAATAAATTCAATAAAGAAGCAAGTGTAAACACGGAAGAACTCCGGGGAAAAGAAACGAGAGAGCGTGCGGATAACCGGAAGAATAACAATAACAGAAAACAGGATCGTGATAAATTAGGCAAGAAACAGGAACGTTTCATCAATCTGGAAAAACACGGCGGCAAGAAGAAACCGCAGCAGCCGAAGCAGGAGAAAGCGGAAGAAGTAATTAAGAGCATTATTCTGCCTGAGAAAATTACAATCAAAGAACTGGCGGACAAAATGAAGGTTCAGGCCGCGGTAATTGTCAAAAAACTGTTTTTAAAAGGAACGATGGTCACGGTAAACCAGGAAGTGGATTATGAGACGGCAGAGGAGATCGCGCTGGAATTTAACTGCATTGCAGAACAGGAAGAAAAGATAGATGTAATCGCGGAGCTTTTGAAAGAAGATGCGGAAGAGGAAAGCACATTAACTGCCAGACCTCCGGTTGTATGCGTTATGGGACATGTAGACCATGGAAAGACGTCTCTTTTGGATGCGATTCGTTCCACCAGAGTAACGGATCGGGAAGCAGGTGGAATTACACAGCACATCGGAGCGTCTGTCGTATCCATCAATAACCAGAATATTACGTTTTTGGATACGCCGGGACACGAAGCGTTTACGGCAATGCGTATGCGCGGCGCCAATGCGACGGATATAGCGATTCTTGTAGTTGCAGCGGACGACGGCGTAATGCCGCAGACAGTGGAAGCCATTAACCATGCAAAAGCGGCAGGAATCGAGATTATTGTTGCGGTAAATAAAATTGACAAACCAAATGCAAATATTGAGCGCGTAAAACAGGAGCTTTCGGAATATGAGCTGATCCCGGAAGACTGGGGAGGCAGCACGATTTTCTGTCCGGTGTCGGCGCATACGCATGAAGGAATCGAAAATCTTTTAGAGATGATTCTTTTGACGGCGGAAGTGTGTGAACTGAAAGCAAATCCGAACAGAACCGCAAGAGGGCTTGTGATCGAAGCGCAGCTGGATAAAGGACGCGGCGCCGTTGCAACAATTCTTGTACAAAAGGGCACGCTAAGAATAGGGGAGCCAATTGCCTGCGGCAGCTGTTATGGTAAAGTGCGCGCCATGATAGATGATAAGGGCAGAAGGGTAAAGGAGGCAGGGCCTTCTACGCCGGTAGAGATCCTTGGATTAAGCGGCGTTCCAAATGCAGGAGAAGTATTTGTGTCGACGTCTTCCGACAAAGAAGCGCGTAGTTTTGCCGAAACATTTATCTCCGAAGGCAAAGAAAAATTATTAGAAGAAACCAGGGCAAAGATGTCTTTAGACGATTTGTTCAGCCAGATACAGTCCGGAAATGTCAAAGAACTGGATTTGATTGTAAAAGCAGATGTACAGGGTTCTGTGGAAGCGGTAAAACAGAGTCTGGAGAAGCTTTCCAACGAAGAAGTTGTTGTTAAGATTATCCATGGCGGAGTAGGCGCCATCAATGAGTCCGACGTGATTTTGGCGTCTGCATCCAACGCAATTATTATCGGATTTAATGTTCGTCCCGATGTAACCGCAAAAGCGACTGCGGAAAGAGAAGGCGTTGATGTAAGGCTTTATAAAGTCATTTACAATGCGATTGAGGATGTTGAGGCGGCTATGAAGGGAATGCTGGATCCGATATTTGAAGAAAAAATATTGGGCCATGCGGAAGTGCGCCAGATATTCAAAGCTTCAGGCATTGGAAATATTGCCGGTTCCTATATTTTAGACGGTACGTTTGAGCGTGGATGCAAGGTGCGTCTGATGCGGGAAGGAAAGCAGATTTTTGATGGGGATTTAGCGTCTTTAAAACGTTTCAAGGACGATGTAAAAGAAGTCAGATCCGGATATGAATGCGGTCTTGTCCTGGATGGTTTCAATGATATTCAGGAATTTGACCAGATTGAGGCATATAAGATGGTCGAAGTTCCAAGGTAAGAATGGAGCAAAGAAATATGAGAAAAAACAGTATAAAAAATACAAGGGTCAACGGTGAAGTAATGCGTGAACTTTGCAATATTATCCGCGGAGAAATCAAAGACCCGAGAATACATCCCATGACCAGCGTGGTCACGGTGGAAGTGGCGCCGGATTTAAAAACCTGCAAGGCTTATATCAGCGTGTTAGGAGATCAAAAAGCGCAGGAAGATACGTTAAAGGGGCTGGAGAGCGCAGAAGGTTATATTCGCAGCAAACTGGCCAAAAATATTAATTTAAGAAATACGCCGGAAATACGTTTTATTTTGGATCAGTCCATTGAGTACGGCGTAAATATGTCCAGAAAGATTGACGAAGTCAATGGGAGGCATATGGAATGAAAACGTTTGCCGAACAACTTACGGGCGTTATGACAGCTGCCATTGCCGGGCATATCAGGCCGGATGGAGATTGCGCAGGATCATGTCTTGCAACTTATAATTATATAAAAAATAAATTTCCCGCGATCGACGTTACGGTATATCTGGAAGAGATACCCAATAAATTTCAATTTTTAACCGGTGCAAAAGAAATCGTGCATTCCTGTGAAGATGACATACAATATGATTTGTTTATTGCGCAGGATTGCGGAGATGAATTGCGGTTGGGAGACGCCGCAAAATATTTTAAAACGGCGAAAAAAACAATCTGCGTGGATCATCATGTCAGCAACGTGAGCTTTGCGGATGAGAATTATATTTTTCCTCATGCAAGCTCCACGTCAGAGCTGGTATTTGAATTGATCGGCGAAGAAAATATTACAAAAGAAATTGCGGAATGCATTTATCTGGGCATTGTGCATGACACAGGCGTATTTCAATATTCCAATACGTCAGCCAAAACCATGGAGATTGCGGGAAAACTCATGGAGTGCGGCATAGACTTTTCTAAAATCATAGACGACACGTTTTATATCAAAACATTTGAGCAGAATAAAATTTTAGGAAAGGCAATGTTAAATTGCAGACGTTATTCGGACGAGAGGATCATTGCCAGTGTGGTAACCTGCCAGGATATGGAGGAATGCCATGTGCTGCCAAAACATCTGGATGGAATCGTAAATCAGCTCAGGATCACAAGGGGCGTGGAAGCGGCAGTTTTTCTGTATGAAAACGCGGATAAAACTTACAAGGCCAGTACGCGTTCGAACGGGCGGATAGATGTGGCGCGGATCGCGATGAAATTTGGGGGCGGAGGCCATGCAAGAGCCGCAGGTTTTTCGATGGAAGGAGATCCGGAAGAAATCATAAAAAAGATTGTTGCTGAAATGGAACTGCAGTTATAGGTTATCGAAATGGATGGAATCATTAATGTATATAAAGAAGCGGGCTTTACCTCCTTTGATGTGGTGGCAAAGCTCCGCGGTATTTTAAAACAGAAGAAAATCGGCCATACCGGAACGCTTGACCCGGATGCGGAAGGCGTGCTTTTGGTCTGTATCGGAAAAGCGACAAAAATCTGTGAATATCTGACAGGGAAAGATAAAATATACCAGACGACGCTGCATTTGGGAATTACTACGGATACACAGGATATTTCGGGAAATATTTTAAAGAAACAGGAAGCGTCCTGTTTGAACGAAACGGAATTAAAGCGCATCATACATAAGTTTGTGGGAAAGTCAAATCAGGTTCCTCCTATGTATTCCGCTTTGAAAGTAAATGGAAAAAAGCTGTGTGATCTGGCCAGAAAAGGGATTGAAGTGGAACGAAAGGCAAGAGAGATTGAAATCTTTTCCATAGACATTCCTGCCGTGGACATGCCGTTTGTTACCATGCGAATCCACTGTTCCAAGGGAACTTATATTCGTACGTTATGTCATGACATAGGCGAGCTTGCAGGCTGCGGCGGGTGCATGGAAAATTTGCTGCGTGTGGAAACGGCAGGTTTTTCCGTTGAAAACGCGATCCGTTTGCGGGATATTGAGAACATAGCGAAGGGAACGGATCAAAACGGCAGAAAGCTTTGTGACATTCTGATTCCGATCGATGAAGCGTTAAAAGATTATCCGAAAACAGTTGCAAAATCCGGAACAGAAAAAATTCTGCAAAACGGAGGAAAAATCCATTCGTCGCAGACGAAAGATGCGCTTTATGATGCAAAAGGCCTGTACCGGGTTTATACTGCGTCGGGCGTTTTTGTCGGACTGTTCCGTTACAGCAAAGAAAGAGAAGAATTGAAACCGGAGAAAATGTTTTTATAAAACATATGTTTAGGAAGATTGGCATGGAATATATCAAAAATACAACAGAATTTTCTGTTTCGGAGGAAACGGCGGTTTCTTTGGGAAAATTTGACGGTATTCACAAAGGGCATGTCCGTTTGCTGGAATATCTGAAGGAAAAAAAGCGGCTGGGACAAAAAAGCGTAGTTTTTACCTTTGATATTCCACCGCGGCAGATAGTGGGAGCATGGGAACAAAGCAAGATCCTTACCACAAATGAAGAGAAAATGCGTCTTTTTGAACAAAACGGGATGGATTATGTGATTGAATGTCCGTTCACGCCGGAGATTATGCATATGGAAGCGGAAGATTTTGTAGATATGATTGTCCGGCGGCTGCATATCAAAAGCCTTGTTGTAGGAAGTGATTTTCATTTCGGACATAACAGATTGGGCGATTATCAATTGCTTCGCGCATTAGCCGGGGTCTATGGATACGATGTCAAAGTTGTGGATAAGGTGCAGGAAAACGGCAGAGATATTAGCAGTACGCTGGTGCGGGAAGAGATTCTGGCAGGAAGAATCGAAAGCGCAAACAAACTGCTGGGCTATCCTTATTTTGTACAGGGAAAAGTCGTACACGGAAACGAAATGGGACGGCTGTTTGGCACGCCTACGGCAAATCTTCTGCCGCCGGATGAAAAGCTGCTTCCCCCTTACGGAGTATATGTTACAAGGACAAGCATATCGGGGCGGGGGGATAAGGTATATGGCGGCATTACCAATGTAGGATGCAAGCCGACGATTCAGGGGAGCAACCCCGTGGGCGTAGAGACGCATTTGTTTGATTTTGACGAGTGGATTTATGACAGAGAGATAAAAGTAGAATTTTTAAAACGCGTCCGGCAGGAGCAAAAATTCGATTCTTTGGAACAATTGAAGCTCCAGATGAATAAAGATATAGAAAAAGGAATAAAATATTACACAAATATTACAAAAATATGTTGACATTGTAATGCACTCTTGCTATACTTCTAACAGTGACAGATTTATACACCGAGAAGAAAATCTTAGGAGGAATTTATGAAATTCAGCAATAAGAGATGGATAGGATTACTTACAGCAGGAGCAGTTATTATAACAATGTCGGTTCAGACAGGAGCGTCAACATCCGGAATCACAGCCGGAGTTTCACAGAGAATTGCGGCGGACATGGAAAGCAGCGCAGAGATGAATGGCGGGGTAAACGCAGGAGTTTCATCTGCCCTGGCGGCTTGCATTGATGTGTCTACATCCAAAGCGACGATTTCCGCGGGAGACAATGATATAACTGCATCCGGTCAGAAGAGCACTGTATATGGATATACGAATCTTGGAATTGCGAATGTAGAAAGCAACTTAAATGTACGGAAAGAAGCCGGTGAGGAATCAGAGCTTGTTGGCAAGCTCCCCAGAGACGCCGGATGTGAAATTTTACAGAAAGAAGGAGAATGGACGCAGATTCAGTCCGGCGAGGTAACGGGATATGTAAAAACCGAGTTCCTCATGACGGGAAAAGAAGCAAAGAATTATGCCTCCGAGATTTCTTCTGAAATCGCAACCTGTACGACGGATACGCTTCGCGTCAGAGAAGAGCCGAATACAGAATGCGAGATATTAGCTTTGATGCCCAAAGGGGAAGAAGTGGAAGTTATGGAAGATTTGGGCGAATGGCTGAAAGTTACGGTTGACAGTGAAATCGGCTATGTGAATTCAGATTATGTGTCTGTATCAAAAGAGCTGACAAAAGCGATGACGATGACGGAAGTGAAGTATGGAGAAGGCGTCTCTGACGTAAAAGTAGATTTGGTATCTTATGCATGCCAGTTTGTCGGAAATCCATATGTATGGGGAGGCACAAGCCTGACGCACGGAGCGGATTGTTCCGGATTTACGTTGTCTGTATATGCAAAATACGGTATTTACCTGCCGCATTCTTCCGCAGCGCAGGCAAACTGCGGCAGAAGAATCAGCGCAGGAGAAGCGCAGCCGGGAGATCTGTTCTTCTATGGAAGCGGAAGCAGAATCAACCACGTTGCAATCTATATCGGAAACGGTCAGATTGTACATGCAAGCACTGCGCGGACAGGTATTAAGATTTCGAACGCATTTTACCGTTCCCCGATCTGCGTGGTAAGATTATTGAATTAGGAACATAAGAGTAGCGCACATTGGCTTCATTGCGGAGTCAATGTGCTTTTTTTATGAAAGCATTGTATACTGGTTAAGAAACATGTATAATAGATTCAGACAATGTAAGTCAGGAGAATCCGTCAGTCGGAACGGATGAGAAAAGGAGGGTTACAATGAAAAAGATTGTTACAACAAAACTATGGGCGGTCCTTTTATTGACAGGATTATTTTTAGCAGTATATCCGAAGGATGCCAAAGCAGCCGGTTATCTTTCGGCAGTCCAGGATTTAAAACAGGCCGACGCCACTGTAAATTCCATCGCACTTGAGTGGAGCCCGTCAGAAAATGCGACTGAGTATCGTGTGTATTATAAGGAGTCAGGATCCAGTGCGGACTATGTTCTTTGCGGCAGTACAAATGAAACCAGATTTGTGATTTCAAACTTAAAAGACGGTACGGAATACTATGTCCAGGTGAAAGCTTCTGACGGTACGAAGGAGAGCATTGGCAGGACACTGTATGACGCAGTTACATTTCCGGCCAAAGTCGACGGTCTGCATCAGAAGCGCTGGTATTATTTTATACATTCACTGGACATTGGATGGGACTATAAATCCGGAGTGTCAGGATATGAAATATCCTTATGCAACTCCAAGGGAAAAGTTCTGCAAAAGAAAGAAGTCGGCGCCGCCAGCAGCACATCCTTTAATAATGTCAAGGACAGCGTTTATACGGTAGAAGCCAGGGCTTATACGGTATTTCAGAACCAGAAGCATTATTCCGCCACCAGTTCCATCAATTGTATTCCACAGGCCAGAATCAGCAAGTTAAAAATATCCGGAAAGAAAATTTCATTGTCCTGGAAAAAGGTGGATGGGGCGACCGGATATAAAATCTATGCTTCCACGAAGCAATATAAAGGATATAAGCTGATCAAAACGCTGGGTAAGAAAAGCGGAAAATATACGATAACGAAGCTGAAAGGAAAAAAGATTAACCCCAAAAAGACATATTATGTCTATGTGGAAACAATCTGCAAAAAAGGCAAAAAGAAAGGGTCGTCCGGAGCATTGTATTACTGGTCCACGAAAGGCGGCTATGGACATTTGCCAGGTTGACCGGCATAGACTACAGGAAAAAGATTGGAAAACACCGCGGCAGACGCCACGGTGTTTTTTTCAAGGGGAGGGGGGAGGGGTTATTCCGGCAGGTTTGGCTTATAGAATTCCAGTGTGACAGTTCCGTCTTCGTTCAGCCTGTAAAGTTCCAAAAGCAACGTATCCGTTTCGTTGTCGGTAAGACCGGAGCTGGAAAGGTATTCTGTTTTGCCATCCGGAAACATGTGTGCCAGGGGCAGCTTTGTATGGGATTGGATTTCCTGTTCTTTGTATTTGTAAGAAATGTCAAGAGAAACCCGTCCCTGGTTGTCCGGAGTAAACGTATTTACGGCGATTTCCACCTCACCCGTCAGAAGCGTCGCATAATCGTTGATATTTTCCGGTGTAATCTGTTCTACAAATGCAAGAGCTTTCAAAGCGGCTTTGGATTCTTCCGAGAGCGGCTGTTTTGCATTTTCTTCCTGTTCCCTGCGGTTTTCCTGACGGATGGCGTCCATCTCTTTTAGCGCAGCTTTTGCAGCTTTTGGATCGGCTTTGGAGGAATCAAGCGGCAGGGAGAACAATGCATTTAATCCTTCATAGGCGTCGTTTCTTGCGATCGTATCCGTCTCGTAATCATAAATATACGAATATTCGGTGAATCCAATATCATTGGAAACGCACATGTAAATTTCATGGTCCGCGAAGTTTTCCAGGTTGCTGCTTTCAAATACATAATATAAGACGCCGTCTTTATGAAATTCAAATCCATGGTTTTCATAGGAGAAGAAATCCTCATATTCTTCGAAGTTATATCCCATGACAACCGGGAAAACATCGAAGAAGCCGTAGAAATCCTGGCTGGTTTCAAGAGGAAGGCTTTCATGTTCTACCGCAAAAAGTATATAGCTTTTGTCTGCGTCCCCAACTTTTGCATCGTGCAATTTCGCCAGATTTTTTTCGCTTGTAATGCCAAGCAGCGTGACGTCATAACCGCCGTAGCTTTGTGTCTCGTTGATATAAACAGCGTTGTCCCCGGAAAACGCTTCTTTCAGCCCTTCAAAGTTCCAGAGGCCGTATTTGCTCTGGCCGCTCATATTTTCAATGGTCTGATCGGGGCTTAAATATTTCCATGCGGCATAGACGGACATGGAGCCGATGATAAGCGCCAGGGAACAGGAGCATATGACAGCCGCTAGTTTTTTACGGGTCATTTTTTGGGCGCGCGTATTTTCCGCTGTTTGTGAAAGGATATTCTGGTTGAGCCAGAAATCGGGTTCGTCACTGGGCGTAAGTGAGCTTTTTAAAATATCATCTATATTTTTCATCTAAAACAACCTCCAATTCTTTTTTTAATTGATTTCTTGCGTGATGCAGTCTGCTTTTTACCGTGCCCGCAGGAATTTTTAAAATATGGGAAATCTGCGTTACCGGCAAATCTTCCATATAGAAGAGAAGCACGGTTATTTTTAATTTTTCCGGCAGATTTCCCACGGCCCTGTGGACAAGATCGGATTCTTCTCTTTGGAGAAAACTGGTTTCCGGGGTAAAAGCCGCGGCTTTTATCAGATCAAGATCCGATTCTTCCGTGATAGAAACCATGCTTGCGATTTGTTTGCGCCATGCATGTTTGCGTCTTTTGTTTTTCCAGAGGCGAAGCGCAATGGAGAGCAGATAGCTTTTCGGATTTTGTTTGCCGTCGATTTCCGAAAGCAGTTCCATCGCCTTTAAAAAGGTGTCCTGGTACAGGTCGTCGGCTTCCTGTGTATGGAGCGTAATGCTTTTGCAGAAGGAATAAATGTCCTTTCCATATGCAAAGATGCAGTTTTCCAATTCTGTTTTTGTCATATGATTCACCATTTCAACCTTTCGGGCATTTCTGTATGGTTTTTGTCCATAAACGAAAGGAATAAGACGTCTTATGCTTGCCCTTCACCTATACATTGTAACAACTTCAAGAAAGGTTCATTCGAAATAAAAAATACGAAATAAAATAAAATAACGGTTTACAAACGATAGATACTATGCTAATATGTAAAAGTATGAGTTTAGCCCATATTCGGTGGACGGACACTCCGACCTTCTTCTGAGTATCATATCATTTTGGGCGATTAAAGAACAGGAGGATTTACCATGATTGCAAAAGAAAAGAAACAGGCTATTATTGCTGAGTATGGCAGAACGCCAGGCGACACAGGCTCACCGGAAGTTCAGATTGCTATTTTAACCGCAAGGATTCAGGAGCTGACGGAACATTTAAAGGCCAATCCCAAAGACCATCATTCCAGAAGAGGTCTTTTGAAAATGGTAGGCCAGAGACGTGGTTTACTGGCTTATTTAAAGAAGGTCGATATCGAAAGGTATCGTTCTTTAATTGAACGTTTGGGAATCAGAAAGTAATGAGTCATTTGAAGATAGAGCGGAGTTTTTCCGCTCTATTTTTGTAAGAGATCATTGCAGGAAAGAAACAGGCAAAAGACAGTTGCCGGGACCACTGATATGCACATTTGCTTTGTGGAACCAAGATGTGTATATCAGTAGTTTCGGAGTTTTTTGCCGCAGCAACTAAATTTGGCAGATAAGCAAAAAGGAGAAAAAGTATGTACAAAAGTTTTTCAATGGAATTAGCAGGAAGAACCCTTACCGTTGATGTGGACAGGGTTGGCAAGCAGGCAAGCGGCTGTGCGTTTATGCATTATGGAGAGACGACCGTATTATCTACGGCAACGGCTTCTGATAAGCCAAGAGACGGGATTGATTTCTTCCCTTTGAGCGTGGAATTCGAAGAGAAAATGTATTCCGTAGGAAAGATCCCGGGAGGATTTAATAAGAGAGAAGGAAAAGCGTCCGAAAATGCGGTTTTGACCGCGCGTGTCATTGACCGCCCGATGCGGCCTCTGTTCCCGAAAGATTACCGGAACGACGTTACTTTAAACAATATGGTAATGAGCGTGGATCCGGAGTGCCGGCCGGAACTGGTGGCAATGCTTGGAGCCGCAATTTCCACCTGTATTTCCGATATTCCGTTTGACGGCCCGTGCGCTATGACGCAGGTAGGAATGGAAAACGGGGAATTGATCGTCAATCCTTCCCAGGCGCAGTGGGACAATGGGGATTTGATGCTGACCGTAGCTTCGACTTCCGAGAAAGTGATTATGATTGAAGCCGGCGCAAACGAAATACCGGAAGAGAAAATGCTGGAAGCGATTTATATGGCGCATGACGTGAACCAGACGATTATTGCATTTATCAATCAGATTGTTGCGGAAGCCGGAAAGCCGAAGCATGAATATACCAGCTGTGCCATTCCCGCTGAAATGTTTGAAGAAATGAAAAAAATCGTAGATCCTCTGGAGATGGAAGAAGCGGTCTTTACAGACTTGAAACAGGTCAGGGAAGAAAACATTCATAAGATTACGGAAAAGCTGACGGAGGCATTTGCCGAAAATGAAGAATGGCTTGCCGTTTTAGATGAAGCGATTTACCAGTACCAGAAGAAAACGGTCCGCAAAATGATTTTAAAAGACCACAAGCGTCCGGATGGCCGTGCTATTGACCAGATTCGTCCGCTTGCAGCGGAGGTGGATTTAATTCCAAGAGTTCATGGTTCCGCTATGTTTACGAGAGGACAGACGCAGATTTGTGATATTGTAACGTTGGCTCCGCTGTCTGAAATTCAAAGAGTAGACGGAATCGACGAGAATATTACGGAGAAGCGCTATATGCATCATTATAACTTCCCGTCGTATTCTGTGGGAGAGACAAAACCGTCCAGAGGACCGGGACGCCGGGAAATCGGACATGGCGCTTTGGCGGAACGCGCATTGATTCCGATGCTTCCGTCCGTAGAGGAATTCCCTTATGCGATCCGCGCGGTATCCGAGACGTTTGAGTCGAACGGCTCAACCTCTATGGCGTCGACATGCGCATCCTGTATGGCGCTTATGGCGGCGGGCGTACCCATCAAAAAAATGGTGGCGGGTATTTCCTGCGGTCTTGTAACCGGAGAAACGGATGACGATTATCTGGTTCTTACGGACATTCAGGGATTAGAGGATTTCTTCGGTGACATGGATTTTAAAGTGACCGGAACAAAAGAAGGCATTACCGCGATTCAGATGGATATTAAAATTCATGGATTGACAAGGCCGATTGTTGAAGAGGCAATTGCAAGGGCGAGGGAAGCAAGATTTTTCATTATGGATGAATGCATGTCAAAAGCGATTGACAAGCCCAGGGAGGAAATCAGCAAATATGCGCCGAAAATTGTCCAGATCCAGATAGATCCCGCAAAAATCGGCGACGTCGTAGGTCAAAGAGGAAAGACGATCAATGAGATCATTGAGAGAACCGGCGTAAAGATTGATATTACGGACGATGGATCGGTATCAATCTGCGGCACCGATCAGGAAGCCATGGATCAGGCGGTGGAGATGGTCCGGATGATCACGACCGATTTTGAGGAAGGACAAATTCTAAAAGGCGTGATTGTGAGCATCAAAGAGTTTGGCGCATTTGTAGAATTTGCTCCGGGAAAAGAAGGCATGATCCATATTTCCAAGATTTCCAAGGAACGGATTAACCGGGTGGAAGATGTGCTGACGCTTGGAGATAAAGTGACGGTTGTCTGCCTTGGAAAAGATAAAATGGGAAGAATGAGTTTTTCCATAAAAGATGTTTCCAGATATATGAATCAATAGAGACAGTTTGGGCGGCAGTATGCGTAGAAAATCGCATACTGCCGCTTTGGAACTCCTGTGGTTTTGACGCATAAAATAAGAAAAAAGGCATTTTATGGGATGAATCAGGTTCGTGAAAAATTAAGGGCGGATGATGCGCACCGGAAAGGCTTTACGGGACGTGGAGTGACGATTGCCGTGATGGATACGGGAATCACTGCGCATCCGGACTTTGACAGACGCATTTTGCATTTTACCGATTTTACGCAGGAGAGGCCAGGGGCATACGACGATAACGGGCATGGGTGCCATGTGGCCGGAATTATCGCGGGAAGCGGCAGAATGAGCAAGGGAATTTATAAAGGAATTGCTCCGGAGAGCAGCCTTTTTGTAACAAAGGTTCTGGACAGAAAAGGGAATGGAAATACCGCCCATGTGCTTCGGGCAATTGATTTTGTGATTGAAAACAAAAAAAAATATAATATACGTATATTGAATATTTCTGTGGGAATGCTTCCATCAGCGGATGAAGCCGAAAAAAGAAATTTAATGGCTGCCGTAGAGAAGGCGTGGAATCATGGAATTGTTGTGGTGGCTGCAGCGGGAAACAACGGACCCGGTAAAAACAGTGTGACGATTCCCGGTCAGTGTAAAAGCATTATCACGGTGGGAAGCATTGACGATTATGTAAAGCGGGGCAGGGGATTAAAGCGCGGTTACAGCGGGAGAGGGCCTACGGAGTGCTGCGTCGTAAAACCGGAAATACTGGCTCCCGGAACGGCGATTAAAAGCTGTTCTGTCAGAGGCGGTTATGAAATGAAGAGCGGGACGTCTATGTCGGCTCCGATTATTTCAGGCTCCATTGCGCTGCTTTTGCAGAAATATCCGGAAATGACGCCCGCGCAGGTGAAACTTAGGCTGTATGAGAGAGCGGTTGTGCTGGGAAAAGCAAGTGAACAGAAATATTGGGGAGTTGTATATTTAAACCGGTTGTTATAAGATATAGGACAAAGGAGGAAACAGCGGATGAAACGGATTTTCAGTATTATGTTTAACAGAGTGTTTATGGTGGCAGTCGCTATCATACTTCAGTTTTCCTGGCTGTTTTTGACATTATATGATTTCAGCGTTCGGTTTACTTTTGTAGATATTGGCACCCGTATCCTGGCCGTTTTTTTGGTTTTGGTCGTAATCAATAAATGGATCAATCCTTATTATAAACTGGCATGGACGTTTATTATACTTCTTTTTCCGCTTCTTGGCAGCGTTTTATATGCCGTATTCGGAAGATCTCAACTGACGAAAAGCACGCAGGAACGCATGGACGCCGTTCATAAAGAAGTTTCCGCGCATCTGAAAGTAGACACTGATGCGATAACAGAGCTGGTAAAAGAAGATCCGGGGGTAGCGCAGCAGTCAAAATATATTCATGACTGGGCTCAGTTTCCGCTTTACCGCAATTCCAAAACAAAGTATTATGCATGCGGCGAAGACATGTTTGTAGATATGAAAGAGGCGATGGAGCGCGCGAAACAATTTATATTTCTGGAATATTTTATTATAGACGATGGCGTGATGCTGAGAGAGATTCTGGACATTTTGGAGCGGAAAGTAAAAGAAGGGGTGACCGTACGTCTGATTTATGATGATGTTGGGTCCATTAAAACGCTTCCCAAGAATTTCGTAAAAAATTTAAACGCAATCGGTGTGGAAAGCGCATCGTTTAATCCGTTTCGTCCGATTTTATCCATTATTTTAAACAACAGAGACCATCGGAAGATTCTGGTTGTGGACGGACAGGTGGGATTTACCGGCGGGATAAACATTGCGGATGAATATATCAATAAAAAAGAAAGATTCGGTTATTGGAAAGACGCCGGCATTTATGTAAAAGGCGAGGCGGTATGGAGCCTTACAACGATGTTTCTGGAAATGTGGAATTACATCAAACAGACGTCCGAAGATTATCTTCAATACCTTCCTCAGATTTATCATAAAGAAAATAACAAAGAAGACGGATTTGTGCAGCCGTACAGCGACACTCCGCTGGATCATGAAAACGTAGGGGAGAATATCTATCTGAATATTATTAACCATGCAAAAAAATACGTCTATATTTATACGCCGTATCTGATCGTGGACAATGAGATGACCGTGGCGCTGCAAAACGCCGCGAAATGCGGGATTGACGTAAGGATCGTGACGCCGCAGATACCGGATAAAAAAATCATTTTTCTGTTGACGCAGTCTTACTATGAGCAATTGATTCAAAACGGCGTCAAAATATATCAGTACACGCCAGGTTTTATTCATGCGAAGTGTTTTGTCTGCGATGATAAGGTGGCTACGGTAGGCACGGTAAATTTAGATTACAGAAGCCTTTATCTTCATTTTGAATGCGGGGTGTTTCTGTACCGTTCCCAGGCGGTGATGCAGGTGAAACAGGATGCGCTGGAAACAATCCAGAAATCAAACAAGATCACGCTTGATTTTTGCAGAAACAGAAATGTATTCATTAAACTCGCACAATCTGTGCTTCGGCTTTTTTCTCCGCTGTTATAGAGAAAACGGCTTGGAGGGCAGGAGCGAAAAACGGCAATAAAAGAAGGATCTGCAGCGGCTTTTGGCCGGAGCGAATCGGCATAGAAAGCCGCTGCATTTCCGAAATTACGTTAAAAATTGCCGTTATATCTGTTATGGCGCATATATGAAAAATCAGGTTCTCATGAGAAGTAGCGTAAAAATATTTCTTTGATATAATCTGAAAAACCGGCTTTTGGAATGTCTTCTGAGGCAATAATATCTACGGAGCCGATTTTTTCTGATCCCATCCGGTAGACGGCTTCTCCTATTTTATCTCCTTTTTTCACGGGAGCCGTTACATGTTCCGGAACGGAAATTTCTTTTTGGATCGCAGAAAAATCTTCCCCGTTTGTGGAAAGATACTGGAACGGATTTTTAAATTCCACCTGAACTGTGTTAAGAGTTCCTTTTTTTACCGGAAGCGCGGAAAGCTTTTTGTTATGTTCATCCGTATAGATTTTGCATTTGGAAAATCCAGAGTTTAACAGCGCAATCGCGTCGGCAAAGCGGTGTTTGGGGTCATCCGCACCCATAATGACGGCGATTAATTTCATGCCGTTTTTTTCTGCCGTAGCGGAAACACAGAATTTTGCCAGACTGGTGGAACCTGTTTTTAATCCGGTGGCGTATTCATATTGCCGGATCAGTTTGTTGGTGTTGTTTAAGCCGAATTCTTTGGAACCTTTGGCAGTCACATGCGTCATGGTATCCATCCAGATCGTGCAGTAGTCGTGAATTTTGGGGTAATGAATAATCAACTCGCGCGACATAAGCGCAACGTCATAAGCGCTTGTCATATGCCCGTCAGCGTCCAGACCGCAGCAGTTGACGAAATGGGTGTTATTCATGCCAAGAGATTTTGCCTTGGCGTTCATTTCTTCTACAAAAGCCTCCTCGCTTCCGCAGATAAATTCTGCCATGGCGACACATGCGTCGTTTGCGCTTGCAATGCTGATGCATTTAATCATGGTTTCTACATCCTGTGTTTCACCGGCTTCCAGAAATACCTGGGAGCCTCCCATGCTGGCGGCATGTTCGGATACGGTTACCGTATCGGTCAAATGAATTGATCCCTTTTCCAATGCTTCAAAAATGAGAATCAAAGTCATGATCTTTGTAATGCTGGCCGGATGTCTTGCCGTTTTGGAGTCTTTTTCAAAAATGACAGCGCCGGTAGTCGCTTCCATCAGAACGGCGCCTGGAGCAGTGACGGATACGCCAAGGGCATTTTCGTCTGCGGGCGCATTGGCGTCCTGAGAGGGCGTCTGTGCTTCTGTTTCTGCGGTGGGACTCTCTTGTGTGTATAACAGGTTCGACGGCAGAAAAGAAGATGCGGCAGAAAAGATTAGAAGGTGAACGCTTAGCAAATACGACAGGAAGGAATGCATACTCAAACCTCCGTGAATAGTTATAAATTCTCTATATAATGTAATCGTTTTCCCAAAAATTTATGACCGAAACTTGAAATTCCATGAAAAATCAACTAGAATAGAACTTGGACTGTAAAAAGAATGGATGGAATGCTATGGAATTAACGGTTAAATTAGAGGCGTTTGAAGGTCCTTTGGACTTGCTGCTTCATTTGTTGGACAAGAACAAAGTGAATATTTATGATATTCCGATTGTAGAGATTACCAGTCAATATCTGGACTATATTCGTGAAATGCAGCGGCAGGATTTGAATATCATGAGTGAATTTCTGGTTATGGCGGCAACGCTGATAGCCATCAAATCCAAAATGCTGCTCCCCAAAGAGGTCAATGAAGACGGGGAAGAGGAAGATCCGAGGGCAGAGCTGGTTCAAAAGCTTTTGGAATATAAAATGTATAAGTGCATGTCTTTTGAGCTAAAAGACCGTCAGGTGGACGCCGGACGCGTATTGTACAAAGAACCTACGCTGCCTTTGGAAGTACAGGCTTACGAAGAGCCCGTAAATTTAGATGAATTGATGTCCGGACTTTCGCTTCACAAATTAAACAATATTTTTCAGTCCGTTATGCGGAGACAGGAAAATAAAATTGATAAAGTCCGCGCAGGGTTTGGAAAGATAGAAAAAGAAGAGGTGTCGCTGCCGGAGAAAATGGCCTACCTACAGCAATATGCGGCTTCCCATAAACATTTTCGCTTTCGGAACCTGCTAAAAGCGCAGAGCAGTAAAATGGAAATTATCGTAAGCTTTCTTGCCATATTAGAGTTAATGAAAATGGGAAAAATTACAATTTCGCAAAAAGAACTGTTTGACGATATAGAAATTGTATCAAATATGGCTGCATAAAACGGGGTTTGAGATGGAAGATAAGGATTATAAAACGATAATAGAATCAATACTTTTTACAATGGGCGAGTCGGTTGCGCTTACAAAAATTGCGGCGGCAATTGAATTGGAGCAGGGAGAGACAAAGCGCCTGATTGATGAGCTTGCCAGGGAGTATATCGAAGAAAACCGCGGAATGCGGATTATGGAACTGGAAGAGGCTTATCAGATGTGTACGAGTCAAAATACATATGAATATCTGATTAAGATTGCAAAACAGCCGAAGAAACATGTTTTGACGGAGGTTCTTTTGGAGACATTATCGATCATTGCATATAAGCAGCCGGTGACAAAAGCGGAAATCGAGAAAATCCGCGGCGTTTCCTGCGACCATGCTGTCAGTAAGCTGGTAGAATACAATCTTGCCATGGAATTGGGACGGTTAGACGCGCCGGGCAGACCGATGCTTTTTGGGACTACGGAGGAGTTTTTGCGCAGTTTCGGCATCCATTCGCTGGAGGATCTGCCGGAAATGAGTGCGGTGCAGATCGAAGAATTTAAAAGAGAAGCAGAATCCGAAGTAAAAATATAAAATAGGGTATTCCATTTTTTTTAAAATCTGTTATAATACTACTCATCGGGGTATGGCTCAGTTTGGTCAGAGCGCACGGCTGGGGGCCGTGAGGCCGCAGGTTCGAATCCTGTTACCCCGACTTTATTTTTAATTGAAAAGTAAATCCATCGTATTTGCAGTATTTTCTTTCTTACTCTTAGGAATTATGTTCTATATGCGATTCTGCAAATTCCACGCCAATTTTCTAAATTCATGTATTATAATTTAACATAAGACAGATGATATTTTTATACAGAAAAGAGGAATTATATGAGAAATAGGATTTATTGTAAATTGATTCTGATTTTTGGAGTATGTCTTCTTTCCGGATGTCAGGGTATTCCTAATATTGGGAAGCCGGAGGCGTCTGACCGTTCGGATAAACCGGAAGAAAAAGGAGAAGTCAGAGCCGCGTTTAAGCAGGATGACAAAAAGAGCGAAGACCAAAAATCTGATCCCGGAAAAAGCGCGTCGGGAGCAATTACGGCGTCTGAAGAGACGTTTGATTATGTTGCGCTTGGAAATTCAGTCACCTGCAGTGAAGCGGAAGGAAGCATTTGGTGGGGCGATTGGGGAATGGCAGCCACAACGGCGGAACAAGATTATGTACACCTGATTTCCGCCGAGCTGAAAGAGAAGACGAAAAAGCCGGTTACGACAATGATTCTGGATTTAAAGAAATGGGAATTGGCAAAAGATCGGAATCGCATATTGAAAAAATACACGGCATATTTTGATGAAAACACGGATTTGATTACGATACAGACAGGGGAAAACATTACCGAATTTAAAGAGACGCTGAATACGGATTATATGGCGCTTGTCAAAGTGATAAAAGAGAAAGCGCCCAATGCGCAGATTATTATGCTGGGAGAGCTTCTTTGGCCTTCCGAGGATATTGAGGCGGCGAAAAAAGCGGCTTGTGAAACATATGATGTTACTTTTTTGGAAATGACAGAATTTTTGGATGATTATAACGATATTTACAGATCTGAAATCGGAGGAGTGGTAACAGGGGAAGACGGCAAACAGCACATTATTTCGGACGAAGCGGTAGCGGCACACCCAAACGATAAGGGCATGGCCTACATTGCAAGGCTGGTAATGGAACAAGTTTCAGTACAGAATTAGTCTGTAAAAGACAAATGATATATGGAGGGGTAACATGTTAGAACAATCTTACTATGACAAGGCCGATGAAATCATCAGCCAGCATGGGACGGAGCAGCGGTTTTTAATTCCGATTATTCAGGATATTCAGAATCAATACCGTTATTTGCCGCCGGACCTTCTAAGCTATGTGGCAAAGCGGCTTGGCATCAATGAGGCAAAGGCTTACAGTGTAGCGACTTTTTACGAGAATTTTTCATTTGAGGCAAAAGGCAAATATGTCATCCGTGTTTGCGACGGCACGGCATGTCATGTACGTAAATCAACGGCAATTATCAACCAGATTTATGCAGAGACAGGGCTTTCTAAGGATAAGCATACAACGGACGACATGCTCTTTACGCTTGAGACGGTTTCCTGTCTTGGAGCCTGTGGACTGGCTCCGGTTTTGACGGTCAATGACGTGGTGCATCCGGCTATGACGCCGGAAAAGGTACATGAATTGTTTGAAGAATTGAAAGGTGCGGAAAATCAATGAGATTAGAAAACAGAGAAGCTTTGGAAGAAAGGCGAAGAGAAGCAAAAGAAACGATGAAGCGGCCGTCGCACCGGATTTTAGTCTGCGCCGGCACGGGATGTCTGGCCGGGGGTTCTGCCGAGATATATGATAAATTCAAAGAGCTGGCTGCAAAAGAAGAAGGAGTTTCCGTAGAATTCGGTGAAGAAATTGCCCATTCTTCTACAGGGCACGCCAGGGATCAGGAAATCGTACATACCGGCGTGAAGCGCAGCGGCTGCCATGGATTTTGTGAGATGGGGCCTTTGGTTCGGATAGAGCCGAGCAATTATCTTTATGTAAAGGTAAAAGCCGAAGACTGTGAAGAAATTTTTGAAGAAACAATCAAAAATGACAGGCCGGTGGAACGTCTGCTCTACGAAGCGGACGGCGTGAAATACGACACGCAGGAGAAAATCCCGTTTTATGAGAAACAGACGAGACTTGTATTGAAAAACTGCGGCCATATTGACGCGGAAAATATTGATGAATATATAGCAATGGGCGGTTATTCGGCTCTTGAGAAAGTATTGTTTGATATGACGCCGGAAGAAGTTGTCAGTGAAATTTCGGAATCGGATTTAAGGGGAAGAGGCGGCGGCGGCTTCCGTACCGGTTATAAGTGGCAGCAGGTAGCGCGTCAGAAGACAGAAGAAAAATACGTTGTTTGTAACGGTGACGAAGGAGATCCGGGCGCGTTTATGGATCGAAGCGTGATGGAAGGAGATCCGCATAAGATGTTGGAAGGCATGATGATTGCCGGATACGCAGTCGGAGCGTCACAAGGATACATCTATGTAAGAGCGGAATATCCGCTTGCGATCAACCGTCTGAAAACAGCGATTGCCCAGGCAACGGAAGCGGGACTTTTGGGAGAGCATATTTTAGGGACAGATTTTTCGTTTCAGATACATATTAACCGCGGCGCGGGAGCGTTTGTGTGCGGAGAGGGCAGCGCGCTGACCGCTTCGATTGAAGGAGAGCGTGGGATGCCGAGGACGAAGCCTCCGCGGACGGTAGAGCAGGGATTGTTTGCAAAGCCTACCGTTTTAAATAACGTGGAGACTTATGCCAATGTTCCTATGATTATCAATGAAGGAGCCGCATGGTACCGTTCCATTGGAACAGAGGGAAGTCCAGGCACAAAAGCATTTGCGCTTACGGGAAGCGTAAAGCATACGGGACTCATCGAAGTGCCGATGGGTACGACGCTGCGTAAAATCGTTTATGACATCGGCGGCGGCGTAAAAAATGACGTGCCGTTTAAAGCCGTACAGATTGGCGGCCCCTCCGGCGGCTGTCTTGTGACAAGCAATCTGGAGGTGAAGCTGGATTTTGATTCCCTGAAAAAATTAAACGCCATGATTGGTTCCGGCGGACTCGTTGTTATGGACGAAAACACCTGCATGGTGGAAGTGGCCCGTTTCTTTATGAATTTTACGCAGAACGAAAGCTGCGGCAAATGCGTTCCCTGCCGGGAGGGCACGAAGCGGATGCTGGATATTTTAGAGGATATTGTATCCGGGAAAGGCACGATGGAATCGTTAAAAACTTTAGAAGAGCTTGGCGAAGCCATTACCAATACGGCGCTTTGCGGACTTGGAAAAAGCGCGGCGCTGCCTGTTTTATCCACGCTTCGCAATTTCAGAGAGGAATACATAGAGCATGTTGTAGAGAAACGCTGTAAGACAGGCACCTGCCAGGCGCTGCAGCAGTATAAAATTCTGCCGGAAAAATGTAAGGGATGTTCGAAATGTGCGAGAAACTGTCCGGTCAACGCAATTGACGGAAAGGTCAAGGAACCTTTCGTGATCAATCAGGAAGCATGTATTAAGTGCGGAACCTGTCTGGACAACTGTCCGTTTGGCGCAATTGTGAAGGAAAGTTAGGAGGAACATAAGATGGATTATATTACAATAGATTCAAAGAAAGTGCCGATAGAGGGAGAAAAAAACGTACTTTCCTTAATCCGCAAGGCCGGAATCGATCTGCCGACTTTCTGCTACCATTCGGAGCTGTCCATATACGGCGCGTGCCGCATGTGCGTTGTGGAGGATAACAAAGGCAGGATTTTTGCTTCCTGCTCCGAACAGCCCAGGCCGGGGATGATTATTTATACCAATACCAAGCGCATCCAAAGCTATCGCAAACTAATGATCGAGCTTTTGCTTGCGTCCCATGACAGGGATTGTACCGTCTGCCACAAAAACGGCATGTGTGAGCTGCAGTCTCTGGCATACAGAGTCGGCGTGCATGACGTTCGTTTTCCAAATACCAGAGAAAAGCGTCCGATTGACATGAGTTCGCCAAGCATCGTGTTGGATCCGAACAAATGTATTCTTTGCGGCGACTGCGTCCGCACATGCGATGAGATTCAGGGCGTCGGCGCGATTAATTTCGCGTTCCGCGGTTCGAAAACCCAGGTCATGGCGGCGTTTAACAAAAAATTAAGCGAGACGGAGTGCGTTGGCTGCGGCCAGTGCGCGGCAGTCTGCCCGACTTCCGCGCTTTCCATACGCTCGAATGTTACCGTGGTATGGGATGCCATTGAAGACGAAAATGTCCGCGTCATTGCGCAGGTAGCTCCGTCCGTCCGCATTGCGGTAGGCGATCATTTCCAGATTCCCAAGGGCAAAAATTCCTTTGGGAAGCTGGTGGAAGCGCTGCGCATCATGGGATTTGATGAAATATATGACACCAATTTTGCGGCCGATTTGACGGTCATGGAAGAGTCCGCAGAATTTGCGGAGCGTCTTTCCAAAGGAGACAATCTGCCGTTGTTTACATCCTGCTGCCCGGGATGGGTAAAATACTGTGAAAATAAATATCCGGAATTTGCAGGAAATCTTTCCACCTGCCGTTCTCCGCAGGGAATGTTTTCCGCCGTTTTAAAAGAGTATTATAGAGAACGGGATGAAAAAGAGGGCAAAAAAACCGTGGTAGTATCTATTATGCCGTGTACTGCCAAAAAAGGAGAAATTTTAAGAGAAGATAACTATACGGACGGTAAGCAGGATACGGATTTTGTTTTAACTACGACAGAAGTCATCCGTATGATTAAGCAGATGGGGATTCAGTTTGACAAGATTCAGGGAGAATCTGCCGATATGCCGTTTTCACTGGCTTCCGGCGGAGGCGCGATTTTCGGCGTAACCGGCGGCGTGACAGAAGCCGTTTTGCGGCGGCTGTCCGAGAAAAAGGATTACGAGTCCTTACGGGAAATCAGCTTTACCGGCGTGCGCGGAGAGGACGGAGTCAAAGAAGCCGTCATAGAACACGGAGGCAGAGAAGTCCGCATTGCAGTGGTAAACGGGCTTGCCAATGCCGGAAAATTGCTGGACCGCATCAAGGCGAACGAAGCGCAGTATGATTTTGTGGAAGTGATGGCCTGTAAACGAGGCTGCATCATGGGAGGAGGTCAGCCGGGACCGGCGGGACCAAGAACCAAGAAGAGAAGAATGGAGGGACTCTATAAAGTAGACCAGAGTTCCAACATCAAATCCGCAGATGAAAATCCGGCCATACAGGCTTTATATCAGGATTTCCTCAAAGGAAAAGAGCATAAGCTGCTACACAGGAATCTTCATTAGAAAAAGTAAAACGGCATAGACTGGATAAAACAATATCCGGCTATGCCGTTTTTTGCATAATCCGGCAAGAGAAAACAGCAGGCGGCGGGTTTCTGCCCGCCGTAAAAGAAAGAGAGAGGGTGAGCTGAACATGAGAATTCTGCTTTTATTGAGAGGTTCCGCCGGATGCGGGAAAACAACATGGATTGAAAAGATGGGATTAAAGGCCTATGCATTATCGGCAGACGACATCCGGCTTTTATGCCAGAGCCCGGTTTTACTGGCAGACGGAACAGAAAATATCAGTCAGAGCAATGACGGCGTCGTATGGAAAATACTGTTTCAGATTTTGGAAATTCGAATGCAGAAAGGCGAGTTTACCGTAATCGACGCCACCAATTCAAAAACGTCGGAAATCAATCGTTATAAGGAGCTTAGCATGCAGTACCGTTACCGGATTTACTGCGTTGACTTTACGGATATTCCGATTGCAGAAGCAAAGAAAAGAAATGCGGAAAGGGCGATATACAAACGGGTATCGGAAGACATTATCGACCGCATGTACGCGAGATTTGCGACACAGAAAATTCCCTCCGGCGTAAAAGTGATAAAGCCGGAAGAGCTGGATACGATCTGGCTGAAAAAAGTGGATTTTTCCGGCTACAAAAGAATTCATCATATTGGAGACATCCACGGCTGCTATACGGTTTTACAGAAGTACCTGGATCGTTTCGGCGGCATAAAAGAGGATGAAATGTATATTTTTACAGGCGACTACATTGACAGGGGAATTGAGAATGCAGAAGTAATTGAATTTCTTATGTCTGTCAAAGACAGAAAAAACGTGCTTATGCTGGAGGGAAATCACGAGCGGTGGCTGTGGCTTTATGCAAATGATAAAACCGGAAATTCCAGAGAATTTGAAACAGTCACAAGGCCCGTTCTGGATGAAGCGCGCATCTCCAAAAAGGAGCTGCGCCAGCTTTACCGAAAATTCGGGCAGTGCGCGTATTATCAGTATGGAGAGCGTATTTTTCTTGTCACGCACGCCGGACTTAGCGCCATTCCAAAAAATCTTTCTTTTGTTGCGACGGAGCAGATGATCAAGGGAGTCGGAAGCTACGGCGATTTTGAAAAAATTGCAGAGACATTTTACGATACCACGCCGGAGAATTGTTACCAGATTCATGGGCATCGCAACACCAAGCAGGTTCCCATTGCGGTAAACGACAGAGTGTTCAATTTAGAAGGACAGGTAGAATATGGAGGATGTCTCAGGTGCGTCCAGGTGGACAAAGACGGCATACATGCCATCGAAACGCAAAACGAAGTCTTTCAGCTTCCGGAAATCAAAAACAGACAGGAGCTAAACAGCCGTCCGGTGGAAGAAATTATTGCGGATCTGCGGGAAAACCGCTATATTCAGGAAAAGAAATTTGGAAATATTTCTTCCTTTAATTTTACCAGCCAGGCGTTTTATAACAAAATCTGGGATGCGCAGACAACCAAGGCCAGAGGCCTTTATCTGGATACAACGAAACATACGGTAGCTGCAAGGGCCTATGATAAGTTTTTTAATATCAACGAACGGCAGGAAACACAGTTTGACATGCTGCAATTTCAATTGCAGTTTCCCGTTACGGCTTATGTAAAGGAAAACGGCTTTCTTGGAATTGTAAGCTATAACGAATACGAAGACGATTTATTTGTGGCAAGCAAATCTACAACCGACAGCCAGTATGCAAAATGGTTTCAGGAAATGCTTCATGCAAAAATTTCTCCGGAAAAGAAAGAGGAGCTGAAAGCGTATATCAAAGAGTATGCGGTTTCGTTTGTGTTTGAATGCGTGGATATGGAGCATGATCCGCATATTATTGAATATCCGGAAAGCGGACTGTTTTTGCTGGACATTGTATCAAACCAGATTGCATTCGCCAAATATGCCTATGACGACATGTGCCATATTGCGGGCAGATTTGGTTTTTCCCATAAAGAAAAAGCGGCGGAGCTTGCGGACTGGCAGGAATTTTATGACTGGTATTATGAGGTAATGGAAGAAGATTACGAATACAACGGCAGAATTGTCGAGGGATTTGTAGTGGAAGATGCGGCGGGATATATGACGAAGCTGAAATTATCCTACTATAATTTCTGGAAATTTATGCGCAGCGTATCTCACGAAGCCATCCGGAAAGGATATATCAGAAAAACATCGGCGCTTACGACGCCGGAAGCCATTCAATATTACGACTGGGTAAAAAAGCTGCACGATCTGCCGGATAAAGAACGCGTTCCAAAAGACATCTGCACCCTGCGCAGGATGTTTTATCGGGAGACAAAGAATGAAACCTATTGACTTTTGGGCAGTATGTGCTAGAATAATTTTCAGTGTGAGTGTGAAAAGAAGGAAGGTTTTCTTATGAGAAGACAGGTATTATCGCTGCTGGTGGAAAATACCGCCGGAGTTACCAGCCATATATCCGGCCTGTTCAGCAGAAGAGGCTACAATATTGACAGCTTTTCTTCCGGCGTGACTGCGGATCCGAAATATACGCGGATTACCATTGTCGCCAGCGGAGACGAACTGATTTTAGATCAGATCGAAAAGCAGCTTTTAAAACTGGAAGACGTTTTGGATATTAAAAAGTTAGAACAGGGTTCTTCTGTGACCAGAGAGCTGATGTTAGTCAAAATCCGGGCGAAAGATACGGACCGTCAGGCGATTTTAAACGTGACGGAGATTTTTCACGGAAAAGTAGTAGACGTAACGCACGATTCCATGGTCATTGAACTGACTGGCCAGCAGGCAAAGTTAGAAGCCTTTATGGACCTTTTGGCGGGCTATGAGATACTGGAACTGGCCAGGACCGGAATTACGGGACTGACGAGAGGTTCCGCAGATGTAAAATATTTAGATTAACGGAAAAAAGAGGAGGATACACATGTCAGCAAAAATTTTTTATCAGGAAGACTGTAATTTATCATTACTGGAAGGAAAAACAATCGCCATTATCGGTTACGGAAGCCAGGGACATGCCCATGCGTTAAACTTAAAAGAGTCCGGATGCCATGTCATCATCGGTCTTTACGAGGGAAGCAAATCCTGGGACAAAGCCGTAAAACAGGGCTTTGAAGTGTATACGGCGGCAGAAGCAGCCAAAAAAGCGGACATCATCATGATTTTAATCAATGATGAGAAACAGGCCGACCTTTACAAAAACGACATCGAGCCAAATCTTAGCGAGGGCAATATGCTGATGTTTGCGCATGGATTTAATATTCATTTCGGATGCATTGTTCCTCCGGCAAACGTAGACGTAACAATGATTGCGCCGAAAGGACCGGGACATACGGTTCGTTCCGAATACCAGGAGGGAAAAGGCGTTCCCTGTCTCATTGCCGTAGAGCAGGATGCAACGGGAAAAGCACAGGATCTTGCGCTGGCATATGCGCTTGGCATCGGCGGAGCAAGGGCCGGCGTGTTAGAGACGACATTCCGTACGGAGACGGAGACAGACCTTTTTGGCGAACAGGCCGTGCTTTGCGGCGGCGTATGCGCATTGATGCAGGCGGGCTTTGAGACTTTGGTAGAAGCCGGATATGATGCAAGAAACGCATATTTTGAGTGTATCCATGAAATGAAACTAATCGTAGATTTGATTTACCAGTCCGGATTTGCCGGAATGCGCTATTCCATTTCCAACACGGCGGAATACGGCGATTATATTACAGGACCGAAAGTCATTACCGAAGAGACGAAGAAAGCGATGAAGAAAATCTTATCTGACATTCAGGACGGCTCCTTTGCAAAGGAATTTTTGCTTGACATGTCTGCGGCAGGAAAGCAGGTGCATTTCAAAGCAATGAGAAAGCTTGCTTCCGAGCATTCGTCAGAAGAAATCGGAAAAGAAATCCGTAAATTATACAGCTGGAACAATGAAGAAGATAAGCTGATCAATAACTAAGGACAGATATTTAAGCGGATAACGGCCGTTACAGAGGCTGTGAAACGAGAGCGGGGGAACATACCCCCGCTTTTTGTTTTATCAATAAATTTGGTTTTGCAGGGCGGTTCCTAATCAAAAACGAATAAACGCCTGTTATAATTTCATTCAGAGGTGTGGACATGAAGAAAAAAATATTAATTATTGAAGATGAGGCGGCAATACAAAACATATTATCGGAACCGCTAACTTTTGCGGGCTACCAGGTGACGGCCGCGTCGGATGGGCTAAAGGGAATCCACGCATTTTGGAAACAGCGATTTGACCTTGTTTTATTGGACATTATGCTGCCGAAAATTGACGGATATACGGTATGCGAAATGATACGGCAGGAGTCGCGGGTTCCGATTATTCTTCTGACTGCGCTGGATTCGGAAGACGACCAGATCAAAGGCTTTGACAAGCTTGCGGACGATTACATTACAAAGCCGTTTTCCATAAAGCTTCTCCTAAAGCGCGTGGAAGCTCTTTTGCGCCGGACGTCTCCGGACGCGGCGTCCGATATAATCCGTTATAAAGAAATCACGCTGAGCGAAACTGAGCGCAAAGTTACTGTTTTTGGAGACGAAGTGCCGCTTACCCATCTGGAATTTGACATTTTATCGCTCTTTCTGAAAAACACGGGACGCGTCTTTACGCGGGACGATCTGCTCAATCTCGTTTGGGGCTATGACTTTGCGGGAGATCAAAAAGGCGTAAACTTTCATATAATGAATTTGCGGAAAAAATTAAATATTTCTTATATTGAAACAGTCAGGGGAGTGGGATACAGAATTGCGAAAGAAAATTAAAAACAGCCTGAGCGTAAAAGTGTTTTTATGGGTTTTTTCAGCTCTGATGTTTTGCAGTATGCTGATTTACGGAATTGTGCTGACCGTTTTGCCCAGGCAATATCAGGCCGCGTCAGATAAGCGGCTGGATTCTAACATAGAAGCCCTTGTTGTAACGCTTGAGAAGATGCGTTATGAAGAAGCGGTAGATGAAATTTATAACTTCTGTATTCAAAACAATTCAGCGGCAGTCCTAAACGGCGAAAAAGGCGCTTTGAGCTTTGGTGAAATTGAGAAAACAGAGGATTTGACGGCAATGGTCTCAAGCGTTGCCGTTGCCGTTACTTTGGCGGAAGACGATACGGAATATATGCTTGTCATTTCTTCGTTATCGCAGACGGCCGATGCCATCCTCATTCTTATGCTTCGTTTTTTGCCCGCCGTCCTTGCAACGATTCTGCTGCTGTCATTTTTCAGCGCTTTCATCTGCAGCAGGGCAATTGTAGGGCCGATTGCCAAAATCAGCCAGATTTCCAGGCGCATGACGTCGCTTGACATGACCTGGAAATGCGATATAAAAAGCAACGATGAAATTGGCGTACTTGCGTCCAGCCTGAATACCATGGCAAACCGGCTGCAGAAAACAATGGAAGAATTAAAAGACGCCAACCGTCAGCTGACCGTCGATGTAGAAAAATTCAAGATGCTGGAGGAAGAGAAGAGGAACTTTTTTGCGGCCGTATCCCACGAGCTGAAAACGCCGCTTACGATATTAAAAGGACAAATAGAAAATATGATTTGGGGATACGGCGATTATCAAAATCATGAAAAATATCTGCCCGAAGCGTTAAAATCCGCGGAAGATATTGAGCGTCTTGTCAGAGAAATTATTGCCATCTCCAAAATGGAAAGTATGGATTTGCAGGGTTCTTTGCAGGAGGTTTCGCTCAGACAATTGACAGAAGACGCCGAGCGGGCCATTTTGCCGCTTGCGCGCGAAAAACAGATGCAGATCTGCACAAGTATCGATACCGATCCGCTGCTGTCTGTCAATCCCGGTCTTTTTCAAAAAGCATTGTCGAATATTATGGGAAATGCCGTCCGGCATTCTCCGCGCGGCGAAACGATTTTCATTTCTCTGCAGTCGGGTCAGAATGGAGACGCCCTTGTAATCGAAAATACGGGAGCCTGGATTCCAAAAGACGACCTGCCGCATCTGTTTACGCCCTTTTACCGGACAGATAAATCACGGGCCAAGGCTACCGGCGGCAGCGGACTTGGACTCTATATTGTCAAAACGATTTTGGATTTGCATCACATGACTTATGGCATCGAAAATACGAAGCGGGGCGTGGCTTTCTTTCTGTATCTCAATGAATGATTCCCCGGCAGACAACGAGACGCGCGTTCTTTTGTCTGCCGGGGGTATTTTTTTCATCAAATCTTGATAAAAATCAAATCAAAAACAAATAAAGGGGCCGTATGATAAACGGGAAAAGGAGTTGAATGAGAAAGATGAATCCTATGTATAGAGCCATGCTTTTTGTATGGCGCAAAAAAGGAAAAACGGCAAGCCTGTTTCTGACAATATTTGTCATAGCGGTCTTTCTGGTTTCGTGCTTTGGCGTTTTGCATGCGTCAAAGCGGTTGTCAAAAGACATTCGGACATCTCTTGGAGCGGCGTTTTATATACGGGCGAACACAACCGTGTCGACGAATGAAAACGGCCAGACAGAGGTAACGGAAAACGAGGTTCATATGACGCAAAAGGAAATCGATGAGGTAATGCGGACGGGTGAAATCAAATACTGCAATCCCATCAATTACGGTTTTGCAAAGAGCGATGCAATCGAGTTTATTCCGGGTGAAAAACATACCAAAGAAAGCAGCATGGGAAAAGTAACCGCGCTTCGGTTTTCTGCGCTTGCGCCCGATTTTGCGGAGGAGGCCGCCGTTTTGACAAGAGGAACGCATATTACCGACGCCGATACGGGAAAAATTTTGCTGAGCGAACCGTTAGCAGACGCCAATCATCTTTCGGTCGGAGACGTCCTGATGCTGACTCACGCAGAACTTGGAAAAGAAGATGGCGCGTACACAGATGAAATACCTGTGAAGACAGCTTATGCCAAAGTGGAGGTATCCGGAATCTATCAATGGAATACAAAGAGCGGATCGGAGAAACCAACGGCGACTCTTGCTGAAAATGAGATTTATGCGAGCCTTGATGTCTTAAATGAGCTGGGCGAGAGCGAGCGCGGCATATATACGGGAGAAGTTGGTTTTTACATTACGGATCCTGAAAAATTAAGCGGCATTACCCACAGCGTCCGGCAATTGCAGTCGATTGACTGGACCACCCATTTTATCCGTACCAATGATTTTCAATATCGTAAAATAGCCGACCGGCTGGCTTCTCTTGGAGATTTGGTAAAAATCCTGCTTGTCCTTGCGTCTGTTTTCAGCGCGGCGTTTCTGACTTTGCTGTTTCTTTTGCGTATGCGCGGGCGCATGCAGGAAGCCGGAATTTTGCTTGCGGCGGGAATTCCAAAGGGACAAATCGCGGCGGGATTTTTGTTGGAGGCGTTATCGGTGACGATATTTGCGCTGCTGGTATCGTATTTCGTTTCTTATGGCGCGGCGGATGTTTGGGGCCGTCGCCTGTTTGACGGATTGCAGCCGCATCTGATCGACGGGAAAACGCTTTCGGCAGGCGGAACGGGCGGCGTACCAATCGAAAATTATCTGAAGCTAAGCGTCACGGAAACCTTGCTGCTTTACCTGTGCCAGATGCTTGTAGTGACGGCTTCGTCTTTGGTATCGTCCATTTTGATTCTGCGGCTGAAGCCGAAAGAAATATTATCCAGAATGAGCTAGGAGGAGGTTGCAATGGGATTTATCAAAAGAGCCGGGCTTTATTGTTTCCGGCAGCGGTTAAAGACGATGATATTATTTCTGGTACTGACGCTGATTGCCGTATGTATGCTGACCGCAATAGCCATTCGCGACGCGGCGAATGAAACGACGGCAGATATGAGGACGGCCATCGGTGGAAAAATCATACTTGAGATTGACACGGAGGGCCACATGGGAAGCGCGCAGGAATATGAATGGGGAACTGCGTCTGTTTATAATGGCGATCAGATTACGCAGGAGATCGTTGACGCCATTCAAAAGGTTGACGGCGTTACCGGTTATAATGTGGAGGAAGCGGCGGGTTATTACGGCGCGGGCGTAAATTTTAAATACCTGCCGACGCCTTATGGATTGAGTTATACGCCATACGGAGAATCGTCGAGCTATACGGTAACACTGTCATCGGAAAAATGCAAAGCCTTCTTAAGCGGCAAATACAATCTGGTAGACGGCAGACATATTACGCCTGACGATGAATATGCCTGTCTGATTTCAAAAGAGCTTGCCGACTATAACCAGTTGGCCGTCGGAGATAAAGCGCAGATGTATTCTCTGGATTCGGACTCGGTAGCGGAATTTACAATTGTGGGGATTTTTGACGGTACAAAAGGCGCATCCAAAGAGGCTTATACGGCCAGCGATATTCCCGGAAACCTGGGGTATATTGATTATGCGTCTCTGCGGGATATTTTTAAAGATATGTTTGACGAAGATTTCTACCAGTATCTGACGATTTTTGTAGAAGACCCTGCCGGCGTCAAAAATGTCTACGATAAGATTTCCGCTTTGCCGGAGTTACAGGGAAAAACCCTGAAGCTTACGATAGATACGGATGAGTACGACGACGTATCCAGTCCGCTGGAGTCTTTGCGGCAGTTGGTGCGTACGGCGATTGTTATTGTTTCGGTTGTCAGCGCTTTGATTCTGACCCTGCTTTTAACCATCTGGATTCGGGGGCGCAAAAAAGAAATCGGCATTTTGCTTTCCATTGGAACAGGAAAAGAAAATGTCCTTTTGCAGATGTTTACGGAAACTTTTGCCGTGGCTATGCTTTCGTTTGCAGCGGCAATTCCGTTTGGCAATCTGACGGCAAAAAAAGCGGGCGCGTATTTGGCGTCTCAGGCTGCAGAGGGAGCGGCCAGCCTCCATGTGCAGATGGACGCCGTTTATTTCGTCCATTTTTATCTGATTGGCATTTTGCTGATTACGGTATCGGTTGTTGCTTCGGCGTGGACAGTTCTTTGCCTGAAACCAAAAGATATTCTTACGAAAATGAGTTAGGAGGCTGTCAAAATGAGTATAATGAAAATCTGTCAGGTTACCTGTTTTTATGACAAAAGCAGAATGGTTCTGGACCATATATCCGCCGAATTTGAGGCGGGAAAAATTTATGCGATTCTCGGCCCGTCCGGATGCGGGAAGACGACGCTTCTTTCCCTGCTGGGAGGGTTGGACAGCCCCGTGGGCGGGCAGGTGTTGTTTCAGGGAGAAGACATTGAGAAAAAAGGGCTCGCATGGCATCGAAAGCACAATGCGGCTTTTATTTTTCAAAATTATAACCTGATTGATTATATGACGCCCGCAGAAAATGTGGCATTGACTTCGAAACTGCCGCCGCTGTCCATTCTGGAGCGTTTGGGCATTACAAAAGAAGAAGCAAGGAGAAATGTTTTAAAGCTCTCCGGCGGGCAGCAGCAGCGCGTAGCCATTGCACGCGCGCTCGCGTCCGATGCGGGCGTTATCTTAGCAGATGAACCGACAGGAAATCTGGATGAGGACACTGCGCTTGAGATTGCGGACATTTTAAAAGAATGCGCCCACCAGATGAACAAATGCGTCATCGTCGCAACGCATGCAAACGAACTTGCCGCACAGGCTGATGTAGTATTGAAATTACGAAAAGGTAAACTGATAAGGGTTCCCTGAAAAGTTCCGATTGATTCAGCGGCAGTTTCCGGCTATAATGATTATAAGATAATGCATCTTTCTGGAATGGCTCTGCATTTCCGGCTGGATGGGAGGTTATGCCCGTGGATATGGATATAAAAAATGCGGTAGCTGCAGTGAATACGGATGCGCAGTATGATGAAAAGGCGAAACGCCTTTTGGGAAATAAAATTATTTTGTCGTATATTCTTGTAAAAACGGTGGATGAGTTTTTTGGTATGATGCCGGAAGATGTAGTAGCGTATATTGAAAGTGAGCCGTTTGTCAGCAAAGTATTGGTGGAGCCAGGCCTGACAAATGTGGAAAGAGAAAAAGACGGACAGCGGATTGTTGGGCTAAATACGGAAAGCTCGGAAATAAACGAGGGACTGATCCGTTTTGACATTATCTTTTATGTACGTATGAAAGACGGAATTTCGCAGGTGATTGTCAATTTGGAAGCGCAGAAAGGCGCGCCGTCTGGCTATCATATTTTAAACAGGGCAGTTTTTTATGTCAGCCGCCTTATTTCGTCTCAGAAAGAAAGAGATTTCGTTAAGATGAATTATAATGACATCAGGCGTGTGTATTCCATTTGGGTATGTATGAACATGGACGAAAACAGCATGGCTTACGTGCATTTGACAAAAGAAAACATATTGGGCTCTTATCAGTGGGAGGGCGGACTTGACCTGCTGAACATTGTTATGATAGGAATAGCGGATGAACTTCCGGAGCATGATGATTCCTGTGAGCTGCATCGTCTGTTAAGCGCAGTATTGTCAATGGAGTTGTCTGTTGATGAAAAATTAAGGATTATGGAAAGGGAGTACGGCATTCCCTTAGATGATAAAATGAGAGAGGAAGTGGTCGCAATGTGTAACTTATCGCAGGGAATCAGGGAAAAAGGCAGGGCAGAAGGCGAAGCTAAAAGTGAAGCCAGATTTATTTTGAGTATGTACAAAAAGGGTTATTCATTAGAACAGATAGCAGACGTAGCAGGAAAAAGCACAGAGGAAGTAGAGGCTGTCATCAAGGGCAAGGAACCTGTGATGGCATAATCATTGCGATATTGCATATGGAAAAGCAGTGAACGCAGTTTTCGAATGGAACGAAAAACACGTTTCACTGCTTTTTTATTGGCAGGGCCGGTAGTCTTTGTAAAAGCGGATAAACTCCCTTAACGAATGCATCAAAAGCGGATGTTTCTGATACACAAAGCCAACCTGCCGTTTGTGAATCGGCTTGTCCAGAGGAATTTCCACCAGAGATCCGTCTGCCAGAGAGTCTTTGACAAAACTGCGGATCACACATGCGGCGCCCGCGCCAATTTTGGCAAACTCAATCAAAAGATCCATATCGGAAATGTCAATGGAGTCCTGTATCCGGATTTGGTTTTCCTGCAAATATTCATCAATATACTGTCTCGTCACATTGTTTTTATCCAGAAGCATCAGCGTGGAATGGGACAAAATCTCCTGTTTTTTGACGCCGCGCTCCTTTAAATGACGCAGATAATCTTTGGCAGCCACAAAAACATCCTCAATTTCTTCCAGAAAATCAAACTGAACATTTTTTCTGTTTTCCGGTTTTCCGACAAGTCCGATGTCAATTTTTTCTTCATCCAAAAGCTTGAGCGTTTCATTCGTAGACTGACAGGCAATGGAAATGCTGATATAGGGATGCTGCCGGATAAATTCTTTCAGATACGGAAGCAGAATATATTTGCAAAGCGCAGAGCTTACGCCGATATTCAAATGTCCGACGCCAAGTTCAATGGAACGGCGCAGTTTTTCTTCGCCAAGCGAAAGCGTTTCAAATGCGTTTTTGACATAAGAATAAAGCAGCTCGCCTTCCGGAGTCAGCTTCACGCCTCTGGAGCTTCTGAGAAAAAGCTTGCAGCCTGTGTTTTCTTCTAATTTCTGAATTGATTTGCTGATGGCCGGCTGGCTGATATATAATTCCCGCGCGGCCTTTGAAATATTTCCGGCTTTGGCTACCGTATAAAATATACGGTACGCGGTAAGGTTCTGGCTCATGTATGCGCCTCCCGTTCGTCTTGTGTGAATTTAGCGTCTTTTCGCGCTGCAAGACTACATTCTCGTTTTTTTTTTGGGAAAGAGTCTGCCGCGAAGAATTTCTACAAGAATACCATACCCAGATAGCTCTGACAACCAGTGCGGACAAAAAAAGCATGGAAAAAGGATTTCATTTATGATATGTTATACTTAAGAAAACAATTTTAGAAAGTATGGTGGCGAAAGTGGATAAAAGGAAACATACAAATATGGACGTAAAAAAGAAGAACAGAAATGACGTTTTTCGCTATATATGCAGAAATGGGATGGTATCAAATCCGGACATTTCTTACGCGCTGAAAATAAGTCTGCCAACAGCAACGCAGATTACGAAAGAACTGATTGAACGGGGACTGGTGGAAGAGACGGGGGAAATGGAATCTACCGGAGGAAGAAGAGCGAAAGCGTTGGCCGTGTCTGAAAGCGCCGGAAAGGCGGTCGGGCTGGATATTACGAAAAACCATATCAGTCTGGTTCTTACAGAGCTGACAGGCAGGATTTTAAACTACGAAAGAACGGTTCTTCCATATGCTGCAAAAGAGAGCTACTATCTGCAGGTAAATCAAAAGATGGAACAATTTCTGGAAGATTGCAAATGCGGCGGGGCGGGCATACTGGGAATCGGAATATCGTTTCCCGGGATTATGGATCTGGAAAAAGAACTGGTCGCAGACTCTCATGTTCTTGCCGTAAATCATCTTCCTTTTTCCGCCATAAACCGTTTTTTTCCTTACCCCTGCCATTTTATAAATGATGCAAATGCGGGAGCGTATGCGGAAGGGATTGCGTCCGAAAACAGGAACCGTTTTTTTTACCTGTCATTAAGCAATACGGTCGGAGGAGCGGTTTTCAGCAATGGAATGCTGGAACAGGGCAGGAATTTCCGCTGTGGCGAAGTGGGGCATATGACGGTCGTTCCGGACGGGAACGCCTGTTATTGCGGAAAATATGGATGTCTGGATGCTTATTGTTCCGCAAAATGCCTTACAGGAGGAAGAGTGGAAGATTTTTTTGAGCGGCTAAAGCAGGGAGAACAGGAAGCGGTCAGCCTTTGGGAGAGGTATACGTCTTATCTGGCCATAGCAGTCAATAATATTCATATGGTATTGGATTGCGATATTGTGCTGGGCGGATATGTGGGAAGCTGTATGGGCGAGTTTGTTCAGGATATTCGAATTAAAGTATCGGAAAGAAATACCTTTGAAGAAGACGGTTCTTTTATCAGGCCCTGCAGACATAAGACGGGGGCGGCCGCACTGGGGGCGGCATTTAAAGTGATGGAACTGTTTATGGAACAGATATAAGGGGCTTAAACAGTCACGCATTCATAACGAGGAAGCATGGGAAAGTAAGAGATTTCAGAGATGGAATCTCTTTTTTGTTGCAAATAACCAAAAACAATACGGGCGTTTTGGAAGAAGTAACGAAAGTTGTTGGATTCTTGATTTTTCCTTGACAAAAGGCTCTTTTGTCAATAAAATAAAATACATAATAAAACTATTTAATAAAGTATAAAACAAAGAATAAAGGAGGAAAAACGCATGAAAAAAACAATGAAAACGGCTGTTATGCTCGGAATTGGCAAAATGGGATTTGAAGAGAGGGAAATTCCCGTACCGAAAGACAACGAGGTCCTTGTAAAATTAGAGTACGTCGGAATCTGCGGCAGCGACCTGCATTATTATGAAACAGGGGCAATTGGCGACTACGTGGTAAAGCCTCCCTTTGTGCTGGGACATGAGCCGGGCGGTACGGTCGTTGCGGCAGGAAAAAGCGTAAAGCATCTGAAAGTGGGGGACCGGGTTGCGCTTGAGCCTGGAAAAACCTGCGGATGCTGCGAATTTTGCAAAACGGGGAAATACAATCTCTGTCCGGACGTCGTGTTTTTTGCGACGCCTCCGGTGGACGGCGTATTTCAGGAATATGTGGCGCATGAAGCGGATCTTTGTTTTAAACTGCCGGATCATGTGAGTACGCTGGAGGGAGCATTGATTGAGCCTTTGGCGGTAGGCTTTCATGCCGCGATGCAGGGAAAGGCAAGGGCAGGACAGACGGCGGTGGTCATGGGCGCGGGATGCATCGGCCTTGTGACGATGATGGCGTTAAAAGCAATGGGCGTATCCAGAGTATATGTGGTGGATATTATGGAAAAACGGCTGCAGAAAGCATTGGAACTGGGTGCGGACGGAGTTATTAACGCAAGCCAGTCGGATGCGGTGGAAGAAGTGAAAAAGCTGACTTTTGGAAAAGGGTGTGATCTTGCGGTGGAAACGGCGGGTACGCAGATAACAACCGTCCAGACAATCCATATGACGAAAAAGGGCGCGACGATTGTTCTGGTCGGATACGGAAAGAGCGGTGAAATGACGCTTCCAATGAGCCTTGCGCTGGATAAGGAGCTGACATTTAAGACCGTATTCCGTTACCGTCACATTTATCCAATGGCGATTGACGCAGTTGCGGCAGGAAAAGTAAACCTGAAAGGGATTGTGACAGATGTATTCGGATTGGATGAGGTACAAAAAGCAATGGATTACAGTGTAAATCATAAAGCGGATATTGTAAAAGCGGTTATCCGTATCGCAGAGGAAGAAGAAACAGGGAATCAAAAATTTTAACGGTCAGGGCTCAAATGAGGAGAAGGTTGAATCTGGCTAATAAGGATAAGGAGGATGGCAATGGAGCGGAAAAATACAGATATAAAAGTGCCTCTGCTCAGTAAGATTGCATACGGCATGGGTGATGTGGGGTGTAACTTCAGTTGGATGTTTGTCGGAAATTTCCTGATGATTTTTTATACGGACGTTTTTGGGATTGGTATGGAGGCAGTCGCGGGGCTGATGCTGTTTTCCAGATTCTGGGACGCCGTCAATGATCCGGTAATCGGCGGCCTGAGTGATAAAACGCATACAAAATGGGGGAGATACCGTCCGTGGCTTCTGGTTGCCGCGCCGCTTACGGCAGTTGTGCTTATACTGACGTTCTGGGCGCATCCCGCCTGGACTCCGACGGTAAAAATTATCTATATGGCGGTTACTTACTGCATCTTAGTATTGGGCTATACCTGCGTAAATATCCCTTACGGTACGCTGTGCGGCGCGATGACGCAGAACATAGAAGAGCGGGCGAAAATTAACACGTTCCGTTCTGTTAGCGCAATGATTGCAATCGGAATTATCAATATCATAACGGTTCCTTTGATTTCGGCGCTTGGACAGGGAAATGACAGACAGGGGTATCTTCTCGTCGCCATAGTTTACGGATGCATTTTTGCAGCCTGCCATATTTTCTGTTTTGCGAAGACAAAGGAAGTTGTTCAAATTCCGGAAAAGGAAAAAATATCCCTGAAAGTACAGTTGACTTCCGTGATGAAAAATAAGCCGTATATGATTGCGGTGGCGGGGCAGTTTTTGTTTGGAATTACGCTTTATGGAAGAAATGCGGATGCGCTTTATTATTTTACTTACGTGGAGGGAAACCAGGCATTGTTCAGTACATATTCCCTTTGCATAATCCTGCCGTCTATTGTCGGCGCGGCCTGTTTTCCGGTTTTATTCCGGCTGACAAACAATAAAGGACGATCGGCGTCCATCTTTGCATTGCTTACAGGCGTCAGCATGTTTTGTATGTACTTTTTTACAGCCGCAAAGTCTCCCGTTCCATTTTATCTGTTTTCGTGCCTGGCGCAGTTTTTCTTTTCCGGATTCAACACGGCCATTTATGCAATTGTACCGGATTGCGTGGAATACGGCGAGTGGAAAACAGGACTTCGCAATGACGGCTTCCAGTATGCGTTTATTTCACTTGGAAATAAGATCGGCATGGCAATCGGGACTTCTGTTCTGGCAGTTGTTTTAGGCAGCTTTGGCTATATGGCGAATCAGCAGCAGAATACGGCTGTCCTGGCAGTTATGAAGCATTCCTTTACTACCATTCCGGGCGTATTATGGATTGTTACCGCGGGCGTTTTATATTTTTACCGCCTGAACAGGAAAGCCTATCATAAAATCGTACAGGAAATTCAGGAAAGAAAGGAGAACGAAAGCCATGTATGACGTCGTTGCGTTAGGGGAACTGCTCATTGATTTTATGCAAAGAGGAAGCAGCTCAAATGGAAATCCATTGTTTGAAGCAAATCCGGGAGGTGCGCCGTGCAATGTGCTTGCCATGCTGGCGCGGCTTGGTTATCAGACTGCTTTTATTGGGAAAGTGGGCAAGGATTCCTTTGGAAAAATGTTAGGGAAAACAATTCAGGATACAGGAATTTCTGCGAAAGGATTGGTTTATGACAGCAAGGTAAATACGACGCTGGCTTTTGTCCATTCGTTAGAGGGCGGCGACAGAGATTTTTCATTTTACAGAAATCCGGGGGCGGACGTTATGCTGACGGAGCAGGAGATCAGCGAAAAACTTATAACAGAATGCAGAATCTTTCATTTCGGCTCCCTGTCCCTTACCCGGGACCCCGCAGAAACGGCAACCAGGAAAGCGGTTGCTTATGCAAAAGAAGTGGGAAAGCTGATTTCCTTTGACCCGAATTACAGGGAACCGTTATGGGACAATGAAGCGCGGGCAAAGGAAGCTGTCTGGTATGGAATCGGCGTATGTGATATTTTAAAAATTGCTGATAATGAAATACAATGGCTGACCGGTTTTAAGGATTATGAGGACGGCGTACGGGCAATCAAAGAACGGTCGGGAGCAAAGCTTATCAATGTGACGATGGGCCGCAAGGGAAGCGTCGCCTGTTATCAGGACGGGAAAGTTTACGGGAAGCCTTTCTTAAGCGACAGAACGATTGATACGACGGGCGCCGGCGATACGTTTTGCGCGGGAGTACTGCGTTTCGTATTAGAGCATGGACTAAATAATCTAAAAGAGACAGATTTGGAAGAAATGCTGGCGTTTGCAAACGCGGCGGCTTCTATTGTAACAACCCGTAAAGGAGCATTGCGTTCCATGCCAGACAAAGAAGAAATTGACCGCCTGATTTTAAACGGCAGGAAAAATCAGGAAGAGCCGAAAGAAGTCAAAACATTTTCAGTAAGGCTTTCCTCCGTAGATAAGGTAAAAGGATTTGTGAGGGATATGAGCCGGATAGAAAGCGACGTGCTTCTTTTCGCCGGAAAATATGTGATTGACGCAAAATCCATTATGGGAATTTTCAGCCTGGATTTGTCCGGCCCGCTGCAGGTTCAAATTGAGGACTGGAGCAAAGACTATGCGCCGGTGATTGAAAAATATCTGGACTGAGCAATATCTGACGGCAATATTTCGCGAATTGGAACATAAAATGGGCAGAGAGCAGAATGAGTTTCTGTTTTCTGCTTTCATTTTGCCAAAATTTCCATAACTACAATTTATGGAAAATATATGCCATATGTATTTCAATTATAGCAGACTTTATGATACAATAAATTTACATTCCACAACACTCACACAAAAAACAGATTAGGAGGAAGATTTCATGGGAATGACAATGACCCAGAAAATTCTTGCCGCGCACGCAGGACTGCCGTCTGTGCAGGCGGGGCAGCTGATTGAAGCAGATTTGGATCTTGTGCTTGGCAACGACATTACTTCTCCGGTGGCCATTCATGAGATGGAGAAAATGAATACGACAGGCGTATTCGATAAAGACAAGATTGCGCTGGTGTTAGATCACTTTGTGCCAAACAAAGACATTAAATCGGCGCAGCATTGCAAATGCGTCCGCGAGTTTGCCTGTAAACATGAAATCAGCAATTATTTTGACGTAGGAGACATGGGCATCGAACATGCGCTTTTGCCGGAAAAAGGACTGACCGTTGCGGGAGACGTTATTATCGGCGCGGATTCCCATACCTGTACGTACGGCGCGCTGGGTGCGTTTTCTACCGGCGTGGGCAGCACGGATATGGCGGCCGGCATGGCGACCGGAAAAGCATGGTTTAAAGTTCCCTCCGCCATCAAATTCAATCTGACGGGAAAACCCGCAAAATGGATTAGCGGCAAGGATATTATTCTTCACATCATCGGAATGATTGGCGTCGACGGCGCGCTGTATCAGTCGATGGAATTTGTCGGAGACGGCATACGGTACCTGTCGATGGACGATCGCTTTACCATTGCGAATATGGCAATCGAAGGCGGCGGGAAAAACGGGATTTTCCCGGTCGATGAAGTATGCGAAGCCTATTTAAAAGAACATTCCAAGCGGCCGTATCAGATTTATGAAGCGGATGCGGACGCCGTTTACGACAAAGAATACACCATTGACTTAAGCGCGTTAAAGCCAACCGTTGCATTTCCGCATCTGCCCGAGAATACGAAGACAATTGATGAAGTAGGAGAGATTTCGATTGACCAGGTAGTGATCGGCTCCTGCACGAACGGCCGCCTGGAGGATTTGCGGATTGCGGCGGAATTATTAAAAGGAAAAAAAGTCGCCAAAGGGCTTCGCGTCATCATCATTCCGGCTACGCAAAAAATTTATCTGGACGCAATGGAAGCCGGTTACATCCGGACATTTATTGAAGCGGGAGCAATTGTCAGCACGCCGACCTGCGGACCTTGCCTCGGCGGCTATATGGGAATTTTAGCGGAGCGGGAGCGATGCGTTTCCACAACAAACCGCAACTTTGTCGGACGTATGGGACACACGGAATCTGAAATTTACCTCGCCAGTCCGGCGGTAGCGGCGGCAAGCGCGCTGACAGGAAAAATTTCAGGCCCGGATGAAATAGGATAGGAGGAAGAAAAATGAAAGCTGCATGCGGAACAGTATTTAAATATGGAGACAACGTGGACACCGACGTTATTATCCCGGCAAGGTATCTGAATTCTTCCGATCCCAAAGAACTGGCGTCTCACTGTATGGAAGACATTGATCAGGATTTTATCAAAAATGTAAAAGACGGCGATATTATAGTGGCCGCCAAAAATTTCGGCTGCGGCTCTTCGAGAGAGCATGCGCCGATTGCAATCAAGGCCGCCGGCGTAAGCTGCGTAATTGCCGAGACATTTGCCAGGATTTTTTACCGCAATGCCATCAATATCGGACTGCCGATTGTAGAATGCAAAGAGGCGGCTGCGGAAATTTCCGCGGGAGATCAGGTGGAAGTCAACTTTGACACGGGCGTCATTACCAACCGGACGAAAGGAACGACGTATCAGGGACAGGCGTTTCCGGAGTTTATGCAGAAGATTATCGACTGCGAGGGACTGGTAAATTATATCAATCAGAAATAAACAAATCGAAGAAATTGTATACGAAAAATATACAGTTTCTTCATTTTTTATTACAAATCTATTAATTTTCACTTCTTCTTGTCCATTTTTCTATATTATAGAGTATAATGAAATGTATAAAAAAGGAGTGAAAATATGGTTCACAGAAAGAAACGAGCCAGAGTTTTGCGCAGGTCATTGTCTTTGGCTTTTGGAATTATTCTGTTCCTGATGATTGGCATTTACATTTTTTTTGGCGTATATTTCCGGTCGCATTTTTTTTATCAGACCAGTATTGAAGATATCAGCGTCGGTGGAATGACGGCAGAAGAGACCATTGATGAGCTGCGGCTTAAGGTAAAAGAATATCTTCTGGTCATGTATGACAGAAACGGAAATAAATATCAGATTCCGGGCGTAGAGTTTGGTTATGATTATCAGCCGCTCGGAGAAGAAGAGAAATTGATTGACGGGCAGAGCTCATTTCTCTGGCCTCTGAAAATTGCAAAAGAAAAGAAACTGGAGATGAATACAAGCATTACATATAATGAAGATCTTTTGCGGGAAAAGGTTTTGTCGCTTGACTGCTTAAAGGAAGATCAGATGAGGAAACCTTCCAACGCATCGATTCAGATGACCGAAGAGGGGTATGAGCTTGTTCCGGAGGATCCGGGAAGTTATTTGATTACGGATAAGTTATTTGCCAGAATAAAAGCGGCGGTAGACGCCGGTGAATCGGAATTTACATTTACGGATGATCTTTATGAAAAACCGGAAGTGACGTCAGACGACGCCGTGCTTACCGAGTGTATGTCCAAAATACAATCATTTTTTGGCGCGGAAATCACATATGACATGGGAGAGGATAAGGAGGTAGTGGATAAAAGCGTAATTTCTTCCTGGATTACGGTAGATGAAAACTATAATGTGATATTTGACGAAAATAAAGTGGCCACTTACGTTCAGAGTCTTGCAAGTAAATACAATACGTATGGCGATAAGCGGGAATTTTTAACGGCTAAGGGCGATACGGTTACAATTGGCGGCGGAGATTACGGATGGGTCATTGACAAAGAAGAAGAGCGAGCCCAGCTGATAGAGGAAGTCAGAAACGGCGAGATCAAAACAAGAGAGCCGGTTTATTCGCAAACGGCAGTCAGCCGCAACAAGAATGACATTGGCAATACATACATTGAGGTGGATTATACCAACCAGCATTTGTGGTATTTTGAAGAAGGATCTTTGAAATTGGAGTCGGATTTTGTATCCGGAAACATCAGCAAAGGGAACGGATCGCCCGACGGCGTTTTTAAAGTTGTCTATAAAAAGAGTCCGGCTGTTTTAAAAGGCGAAGATTATGAATCGGACGTAACGTATTTTATCCCATTTGCCTATAATGTGGGATTTCACGACGCTTCCTGGAGGGGGAAATTTGGAGGCGCGATTTACAAGACATCCGGTTCGCATGGCTGCATTAATATGCCGAAAGACAAGGTGGAGGAATTGTATCGGATGGTATCTGTCAATACGCCGGTCATCGCATATTACAGGGATGAAGTAAAGCTTACCGCAGAAAATACCAGGATTTCGAATGCTTTTTCCTACTACGATGAAGAAAAGGAAAAAGCAAAGAAAGAAGATGCCCGTTCCAATACAGATACGCCGCAGCCCGGAGAAGGGCAGCGGATCGCTGAGGATGGAAGCATAGAGCCAATCGAATAATCAGAATATTTCAAATACGGAAAAGAGGATAAGAAAATGGAATTATTATATAACAGCACAAGAAACGCAGATGAAAAAGTTACCGCATCCCAGGCGATATTAAAAGGGCTTGCCAGAGAAGGCGGATTGTATGTGCCGGAAGAGATTCCGGCTTTGGATACGGATCTTGATGACTTAGCGAAGATGACATATCAGGAAACCGCATATACGGTGATGCGTAAGTTTTTGACGGATTTTTCGGAAAAAGAATTAAAAGACTGCATTAACGCGGCTTACGATCAGAAGTTTGATACGGAGGAAATCGCGCCGTTAGTTCAGGCGAATGGCGCTTACTTTTTAGAATTGTTTCATGGATCTACGATTGCGTTTAAGGATATGGCATTGTCCATTCTTCCGCATTTGCTGACGACTGCGGCCAGAAAAAATCAGGTCAGAAATGAAATTGTGATTCTGACGGCGACGTCGGGAGATACCGGAAAAGCGGCTTTGGCAGGTTTTGCAGACGTAGAGGGCACTAAAATCATTGTATTTTATCCCAAACATGGCGTAAGTCCGATTCAGGAAAAACAGATGATTACGCAAAAAGGAGAAAATACCTTTGTCGTGGGCATTCATGGAAATTTTGATCAGGCGCAGTCCGGCGTAAAGAAGATGTTTTCGGATGAAGAGCTTGTAAAAGTGATGGAGCGCTCGGGATATCAGTTTTCCTCTGCAAATTCCATTAATATTGGACGTCTGGTTCCGCAGATTGTCTATTATGTATATGCGTATGCAAAACTTTATGCCAATGGTGAAATCGCAAAAGGAGAAAAGATCAATGTTGCGGTGCCGACCGGCAATTTCGGCAATATCCTTGCCGCGTTTTACGCAAAGCAAATGGGGCTTCCGATTGCAAAGCTGATTTGCGCTTCCAATGAAAATAAAGTCCTCTACGACTTCTTTTCAACCGGTATTTACGACAAAAACAGAGATTTTATATTGACTTCTTCGCCGTCTATGGATATTTTGATTTCCAGTAACCTGGAACGATTGATTTACCGCATTGCCGGAAACGACGCCGAAAAGAATACCGATTTGATGAAAGCGTTAACCGTCAATGGCAGATATGAGATTACTTCGCGGATGAAGGAACAGCTGGAAGAATTTTATGGAAATTATACGACAGAGGAAGAAACAGCGCGTATCATCCGTGAATTATACGAAGATACGGGGTATATGATTGATCCTCATACGGCCGTAGCAGCCGGCGTTTACGAACGTTATAAAGAGGAGACGAAGGATGAGGATGTTAAGACGCTCATTGCGTCTACGGCAAGTCCTTTTAAATTTACCAGAAGCGTTATGAATGCGGTTGACCGGGAGAAGTATGATTCTATGACAGACTTTGAGCTCGTGGATGAGTTGAGCAGACTGGCGAGAGTAGAGGTTCCAAGAGCAATTGAAGAAATTAAAACAGCAGAAATTATGCACAATACCGTTTGTGAGCCGGAAGAAATGGAACGCGTTGTAAAAGATATTTTAAAAATTAAGTAATCAAAAAGGAGGAATTAGATTTTTCTGGCTTGTTAGCCAATTGTTCAGATAAGGGAAGAACC